>JBATPX010000124.1:0-87825 GCA_049291695.1 Defluviicoccus sp. | reverse complement strand
GCTCCGACGGGGCGGAGTGGAGGTGCGCCCGCTGGCGCTGCACGACCGCCGCGTGCCGACGAACGCACTGGCCGCCCCGCCGGCGAACGAGGTCCCGCGCGACCGGAAGCTGGGCGCAGGCCCGAAGCACCCGCCAGCGCCAGCCGCGGCGTTGCGAAACCGCGCTCGACGGCTGCAGAAGAGGAAAGTGCGGCCCGTAACAGTCGCGTCAAGCGTGTCGTCCGCACGGATGTCCGCCGTCCGGACGAACCGGGGTCGCGCGCTGACGAGGGCCGGCGCGGCGGCAAGATCAGCGTCACCCATGCGCTTGACGAGGCCGAGCGGGTGCGATCGCTGGCTTCGGTGCGGCGCGCCCGGCAGAAGGAACGGCTGAAGCAGATCCAGACCTTCGGGCAGGACAGCCAGAAGATCGTCCGCGACGTGATCATACCGGAAGCGATCACGGTTCAGGAGCTCGCCAACCGCATGGCCGAGCGCAGCACCGATGTTATCAAGGCGCTGATGCGGATGGGCATGATGGTTACCATCAACCACAGCATCGACGGCGACACCGCCGAATTGGTGGCAACCGAATTCGGCCACAACGTTAGACGGGTCAGCGAGGCCGATGTCGAGCTGGGCCTGCGCGGCGAACCCGATCAGGCCGAACATCTGCAGGCGCGGCCGCCGGTCGTCACCGTGATGGGCCATGTCGACCACGGCAAGACGTCGCTGCTCGACGCCCTGCGCAAATCGGATGTCGCCGCGCACGAGGCGGGCGGGATCACCCAGCACATCGGCGCCTATCAGGTGACCCTCGCCGGCGGACAAAAGATCACATTTATCGACACTCCCGGGCATGAAGCGTTCACGCAGATGCGCGCGCGCGGCGCGCGCGTGACCGACATCGTTGTCCTGGTGGTCGCGGCCGACGATGGCGTCATGCCGCAGACAATCGAGGCCATTGCGCACGCGAAGGCGGCCGCTGTGCCGGTCATCGTTGCCGTCAACAAGTGCGACCGCCCGGACGCCGACCCGCGCCGGGTGCGCACCGAACTGATGCAGCACGGCGTCTTCGTCGAAGACATGGGCGGCGAGACCCTGTCCGTTGATGTGTCGGCGAAGACCGGCGCCAACCTCGACAGGCTCGCCGAAATGATCCTTCTGCAGGCCGAAGTGCTTGATCTCACCGCGAATCCAGACCGACCGGCCGAGGGCGTGGTGATCGAGGCGCGGATGGAGCGCGGTCGCGGGACCGTGGCGACGGTGCTCGTGCAACGAGGGACGCTGCGGTCTGGTGACGTCTTCGTCGCCGGCAGCGAATGGGGCCGGGTGCGCACACTCGCCGATGCGAACGGCGCCATTGTCGAACGGGCGGGGCCCGGCATGCCGGTCGAGATCCTTGGCCTGAACAGCACGCCGGCCGCAGGCGACGATGTGATTGTCGTCGACAGCGAGGCGCGCGCGAGAGAGGTAAGCGAGTTCCGCCAGCGCCGCAGCCGGGATGCCCGCACGACGACGACCCGCGGCACCCTCGAGCAGATGCTCACCAAGATCCAGGAAGGCGTGGCACGCGAGCTGGCGGTGGTCATCAAGGCCGACGTGCACGGCTCCGTCGAGGCGATCGCCAGCGCGCTGCAGAAGATCGGCGGCGAGCAGATCAAGGTCAACGTGCTCCACTCCGGCGTTGGCGGCATCAACGAGACCGATATCGGCTTGGCACGCGCATCGGGGGCGCTCGTCATCGGCTTCAACGTGCGGGCGAATCCGCAGGCACGCGAGATGGCCAAGCGGGACGGCGTCGAGATTCGCTACTACTCGATCATTTACGACCTGACTGACGACATTCGCACCGTTCTGACCGGCATGCTGAAGCCGACGCTGAAGGAAAACATCCTCGGCTACGCACAGATCCGCCAGGTGTTCAACATCACCAAGGTCGGCAAAGTGGCCGGCTGCATGATCACCGAAGGCGTCGTCCGCCGCGGCGCGAAAGTGCGCCTCCTGCGCGACGATGTCGTCATTCACGCCGGCGATCTCGGCCAGCTGAAGCGCTTCAAGGAGGACGTCCGCGAGGTCAAGGATGGTTACGATTGCGGCATTTCGCTGCTCAATTACCAGGATATCCAGGTCGGCGACACGATCGAGTGCTACGAGCTGGAAGAAGTAGCCCGCGAGCTCTAGCGGTGCATTTGTCTTCCAGTGATCGTGAGCAACGGCCAGGAATCGCATGACCAGAACGACATCCAGACCTTTCAGCCAACGCCAGCTTCGTGTCGGCGCCGAGATTCAGCATGCGCTGGCGTGGATCCTTGAGCGCGGCGAGGTGCATGATCCGGGACTTGTAGGCCGCACCTTGACCGTGACCGAGGTGCAGATGTCACCCGACCTGCGGCACGCGCGCGTCTTTGTCGTCCCCCAGAGCAGCGGCGATGCAACGGAGGGGGTGATTGCGGCGCTGAGCCATGCGCGCACGTTCCTGCGCCGGCGACTCGGGGAGGAGGTGCGTCTTCGGTTTAGCCCAGAGTTGAGCTTCGCACCTGACCGCTCATTCGAAACCGCGGATCGGATCGAACATCTCTTGCGCGAACCGGCAGTCGCGCGGGATCTCGCGAAGCCGCAGGAGACGGCTGGCGGACACAACGATGATCGCTAAAGCCGGCGGCCGCCCAGTCCTGCACGGCTGGCTGGTTATTGATAAGCCGGCCGCGATGACGTCTGCGGCCGTCGTCGGAGCCGTTCGTCGAGCCACGCACGGCGTCAAGGCGGGCCATGCCGGCACGCTCGACCCGCTCGCCACCGGGGTGTTGCCGATCGCGCTCGGCGAGGCGACCAAGACCATGAGCTACGCCATGGATGGCCGCAAAAAGTACCGTTTTTGCGTTCGCTGGGGCGAACAGCGCGATACCGATGACCGCGAGGGAGCGGTCATCGCGACCAGCGAGGTCCGACCGGGTGCGGACGCGATTGCGGCCGTCCTGCCGCTGTTTCAGGGCGATATCGAGCAGGTGCCGCCGACCTACTCGGCGATCAAGGTGGCCGGCCGGCGCGCATATGCCCTGGCCCGCGCCAACGAGCCGATCACGCTTGCCGCCCGCACGGTCACGGTCGAAGCCATCGAGCTGATCTCGACCCCTGATCCCGACCATGCGGTGTTCGCCGTTGTCGCTGGCAAGGGCGTCTATATGCGGGCACTCGCCCGCGACCTCGCCCACCTTCTTGGCACGGTCGGGCACATCGCTTGGCTGCGCCGGTTGGCCGTCGGTCCCTTTACCGAACAGCAGGCGACCTCGCTCGAAGCGCTCGAAGCGGCTGCGGACGCCGGCAAACTGGCCGACCTCGTACTTCCCGTGCAAGCGGCGCTGGCCGACATCCCGGCGCTGCCGCTGACGGAAGTGGAGGCACGGCAGCTCAGGCAAGGCCGGCCCGTCGCCGCCCTGCCGGTTGCCCGGCGCGCTTCCTTCAAGGGAATCGACCGGGATGCGATGTTGTGCGCCATGGCGGAAGGCAAGTTGGTCGCACTTGTCCAAATCAAAGGCGGTGAGATCCGCCCTGTACGTGTCTTAAACATTTGATGGTGTTTGGGGAGTAACGATGTCGATTACGGCAGAACGTAAACAGGAAGTGATCAAGGACTATTCGTTGCATGAGGGTGACACAGGATCGCCCGAAGTCCAGGTGGCCGTGTTGAGCGAGCGGATCGCCAATCTGACTGAGCATCTGAAAGCTCACAAGAAGGACTTTCACTCGCGCCGTGGTCTTTTGATGATGGTTGGACAGCGGCGGCGTCTGCTTGACTATGTCAAACGCGCCGAGCCGAAACGCTACGAGCGACTCGTCGAGCGCCTGGGCCTTCGCCGCTAGTTCCGGAAGAGGGTTAGCGCGCCGGCAGCAATCACGCGGCGCCGCCTCGGAGGCAGGCGCTTGCCGGCATGAAAGGATGATGGATGTTTCAAGAATATAGGAAAGTTCTCGACTGGGGTGGACGTCCCCTCGTGCTCGAGTCGGGCAAAATCGCTCGCCAGGCCGACGGCGCCGTTCTTGCCAGTCTTGGTGAGACCAAGGTTCTCTGTACGGTCGTTTATGAGCGGGCGGCGAAGCCCGGTGTCGATTTCTTTCCGCTGTCGGTGCATTATCAAGAGAAAGCGTACGCTGCGGGTAAGATCCCGGGCGGGTTCTTCAAGCGCGAGGGCCGACCCTCGGAACACGAGGTGCTGACTTCGCGCCTGATCGATCGGCCGATCCGTCCTTTGTTCGCGAAGGGGTTCCGCAACGAAACGCAAGTCATCTGCACCGTGTTGAGCCACGATCTGCAGAACGATCCCGACATCGCGGCGATGATCGGAACGTCGGCAGCTCTGACGCTTTCGGGCGTGCCGTTCCTCGGCCCCATCGCCGGCTGCCGGGTCGGTTTCATCTCCGGCGAATATGTGCTCAATCCCCGCCTCGACGAGATGATGAACAGCGATCTCGACCTCGTCGTCGCCGGCACCCGGGACGGCGTTCTGATGGTCGAATCCGAGGCCAATGAGCTTTCGGAGGAGGTGATGCTGGGCGCGGTCATGTTCGGTCACCGCAGCATCCAGCCGGTGGTCGATGCCATCATCGAACTCGCCGAGGCCTGTGCCAAGGAACCGATGGAACTCCGCGACACCTCGGACGGCAAGACCGCCTTCGCGGAGCGCTTGCGTGCGCTCGCCGAGGATGATTTGCGCGAAGCCTACGCCGAGACAGCGAAGGCGGCGCGCCGGCAGCGGGTCGCGTCCATCAAGGAGTTGGCCGCAGCAAGTCTGGCCGCCGAGGGTAACACCGACGCGGCACTCCTGGCAGCCTCCTTCGACGAGATCTACCAGGACCTCGAAAAGGATGTCGTCCGCAGCCGCTTGCTCTCCACCCGGTCGCGCATTGACGGCCGCAGCCCCGCCGACATCCGGCCGATCGCGGCCGAGGTGGGGCTGTTGCCGCGGGCACATGGCAGTGCCCTGTTCACCCGCGGCGAAACGCAGGCGCTGGTCGTCGCGACGCTCGGCACCGGTCAGGACGAACAGATCATCGACGCGCTCGAAGGGGAATCGCGCGAGCACTTTATGCTGCATTACAACTTTCCGCCGTATTCCGTTGGCGAAACGGGGCGCCCCGGGTTTACCGGCCGGCGCGAGGTCGGTCATGGCAAGCTGGCGTGGCGGTCCCTGCATCCGCTGATGCCGCTCAAGACCGACTTCCCCTACACCATCCGGGTGGTCTCGGAGATCACGGAATCGAACGGTTCCTCATCGATGGCGACGGTCTGCGGCGCATCCTTGGCGCTGATGGATGCCGGCGTGCCGTTGCCGCGCCCGGTGGCTGGCATCGCGATGGGCCTGATCAAGGAGCAGGAGTCCTTTGTCGTCCTCTCGGACATCCTGGGCGACGAGGATCACTTGGGCGACATGGATTTCAAGGTCGCGGGAACGTCAATCGGCGTGACCGCATTGCAGATGGACATCAAGATCACGTCCATCACGGAAGCGATCATGCGCAAAGCGCTCGACCAGGCCCGCGACGGCCGCATTCATATCCTCGGCGAGATGGCGCGCGGCATCACATCGGCCCGTGAAGCGATCAGCAAGATGGCGCCGCGGATAACAGTGCTGAACATCAACAAGGAGAAGATCCGCGAGGTCATTGGCCCGGGCGGAAAGGTCATCCGCGAGATCTGCGAGGTCACCGGCGCCCGCGTCGACATCGAGGACGACGGCACTGTCAAGGTGGCCGCGGTCGATCAGCATTCCGCCGATGCGGCGATTGAGTGGATCCGCTCGATCGCGGCCGAGCCGGAAATCGGCGTCATCTACTCCGGCAAGGTCGTCAAGGTGGTGGACTTCGGCGCCTTCGTGAACTTCCTCGGCAACCGCGACGGCTTGGTCCACATCAGCGAACTGGCGCCTGCCCGGGTCAACAAGGTCGGCGATGTGGTGCAGGTCGGCGATATGGTCAAAGTAAAGGTGATCGGCATCGACGATCGGGGCAAGATCAAGCTCTCGATGCGCGCGGTCGATCAGGCATCGGGCGAGGATATCGGCGACGGCCACGGCGCGGCGAAGGCAGCGCCGTGAGCGTCGGATCGGAATCGCTTACCGGCGGGTGGGCCGCTCGTGACGCAGCGGGCACGCGCGGCCCCCGGTCACGGCTGACACTGTTGCGCTTGTCAATGCGGCCGATCGAAGATATGCGTGACTACGGGATTGATGGTCGCTTGCGCCAAGGAGACAGTTCGACGCAACGAAGCGGTCGCACACAATCGCGTGATCGTGGATCGATGCCATGGCCGTGCTGACACCACTGATGATCTCCGGCCGCGAGGTGCTGCCCATTGTCGAGGGTGGCAAAGGCGTTGCCATATCAAACGGGCGCAGCGCCGGTGCCTTCGCCGCAGCCGACTGCATCGGCACCTTCTCCGGTGTCAACGCGGATTCGTTCGACGCCTTGGGCCGGGTGATCCCGCAGATCTACCAAGGCCGGAGCCGGCGCGAACGCTACGAAGAGTTGGTCGCCTACGCCATTCGCGGCGGCATCACCCAGGCACAGATCGCGTACGAGAATTCCTCTGGCCGCGGGCGCGTGCATATGAACACGCTGTGGGAGGCCGCCGGGACGCAGCGGATCCTGCACGGCATCTTGGAGGGTGCCCGCGGTCTCATCCACGGCGTGACGTGCGGCGCCGGCATGCCTTATCGGCTGGCCGAGATCGCGGCGCGCTTTCGCGTTCACTGTTATCCGATTGTCTCCTCGGGACGGGCCTTCCGTGCGCTGTGGAAGCGAGCCTTCTTCCGCTTCCGGGAGAGCCTAGGCGGCGTCGTCTACGAGGACCCGTGGCTCGCCGGCGGCCACAACGGGATCAGCAATTCCGAAGACCCCGCCGAGCCGCAGGCCCCCCTGCCGCGCGTGATCGCGCTGCGCAAGGAGATGCGCGAATTCGGCCTCGATCAGGTTCCGATTTTCATGGCCGGTGGAGTCTGGCGGCTCGACGAATGGCAGGATTGGATCGACAACCCAGACATCGGCCCGATCGCCTTTCAGTTTGGCACGCGGCCGCTCGTTACTGAGGAGAGCCCGATTTCGGCCGATTGGAAGGCGCGTCTGTTGACGTTGAAGAACGGCGACGTCGCGCTTAACAAGTTCAGTCCGACCGGTTTCTACTCGTCTGCGGTCCGCAATGCCTTCCTCGATGAACTGATCGAGCGCAACATGCGCGAGGTCGCGTACACGCGGGAGCCGCTGGCGGAGCACACCGATCCGTTTCCCGTCGGCGGCCGCGGCCGTCTGGTCTACATCACGCCTTCGGACCGGGTGCGTGCCGAGTCCTTCCTCGCGCAGGGCTTCAGCGAGGCCATGCGCACGCCGGACGGCACGCTCATCTTCGTGACGCCGGAAAAGTCGCGTGAGATCCGCATCGACCAGCAGGCGTGCATGGGCTGTTTGAGCGCATGTCGGTTCAGCAACTGGGCCGAGAACGGCGAAGGCACGACCGGAAAGCTGGCCGACCCTCGCTCCTATTGCATTCAAAAGACGCTGCAAGCGATCGCCCACGGCGACACCGTGGACGGCAACCTGATGTTCGCCGGCCATAACGCGTTCCGCTTCGCCAGCGATCCGTTTTACGCCGGCGGTTTTATTCCAACGGTGCGGCAGCTGGTTGAGCGCATCCTCACCGGCGCTTAGAGCGCGCCACCAATCCGCTCGCCGCAATTTTCTTTGGTTGCCGCCCGACGCCGTTGTAGGGTCTCTTCATCGTGATTATGTGCTGCGATAATGACTGACACCGGAACCTTCGCACGTATTCTTAATCTCCTTCGTGCCGCCGACCTCCGGCCGACGCGACAGCGTTTGGCGCTCGCGCGGCTGATGTTTGAGAAGGGGGATCGCCACCTCACCGCCGAGATGCTGCACGAGGAAGCGATCGCCGCGCACGTGCGCGTGTCGCTGGCAACCGTTTACAATACCTTGCATCAGTTTACGGCGGCCGGCTTACTGCGCGAAATCGTCGTCGACGCCACCCGCTCCTACTTCGATACCAACACCAGTGAGCATCACCACTTCTTTTTCGAGGAGGCTGGCCGCGTGGAAGACATTCCCGGCAGCGAGGTGGTTGTTCCCGACCTGCCGCCGCCCCCGCACGGTACCGAGATTGATCGCGTCGATGTCATCGTGCGGCTTAAAATTTTGAAGTAAAAATCCTTAATATCAGTCTCGTACACCCTGTTTTTAGAACTATTAAAAACAGTTGACTCATGTCCGCAGCGGCTTCATAGTTGCGGTAGGGTCAGGGATGCAGAATCTAGCCTCCTTGATCAGCGATGTTGATTGAACGGGCAAAGGAGAGTGGAAATGTCCGAACTCCGCGGGAGCAAGACCGAGCAGAACCTTAAGGATGCGTTCTCTGGCGAGTCGCAAGCCAACCGGCGCTATCTGTATTTCGCGCAGAAAGCCGACGTCGAAGGCTACAACGACGTTGCGGCCGTATTTCGTTCGACGGCCGAGGGTGAGACCGGCCACGCGCATGGTCACCTGGAGTTCCTTGAGAAGGTGGGCGACCCCGCGACCGGACTGCCGATTGGCGGAACGCGGGACAACCTGAAGGCTTCGGTCGCCGGGGAAACGCACGAGTACACCGACATGTATCCCGGCATGGCGAAGGCCGCGCGCGAGGAAGGCTTCGACGAGATCGCGGACTGGTTCGAGACACTCAGCAAAGCCGAGAAGTCGCACGCTGGCCGTTTCAAGAAAGCCCTCGACACGTTGGAATAAGCTCCAACACCTGCGGCTGCTTGCCGGCTGAGCGCTGTGAGAAGCGATGCGGGACGGGGGTGATCCCAAGTAACCCCCGTTAACGCGTCGGCTTGTCGCCTCCGCGGCGAGCACAAGAGTGAAACACGCGGGATTTGGTTGGAGGGACGTGCCGGCGATGCGCGAAGGCAGCCTGGAAGCGCCGATCCGTCACCCATTGGCGTGGCGAGATGAGGAGTTCTACGACTCGGACAAGCTCGACCAGGAGCTGCGCCGTGTGTTCGACATCTGCCACGGCTGCCGGCGCTGCTTCAACCTGTGTGACAGCTTTCCGCGGCTCTTCGATCTGGTCGATGCGACCGAAAGCGGGGAGGTCGAAGGCGTCGCCAGCGCTGACTTCGCCGGCGTGGTGGACGGCTGCACGCTCTGCGACATGTGCTTCCTCACCAAGTGCCCGTACGTGCCGCCGCACGAGTTCGCGCTCGACTTTCCGCACTTGATGTTGCGTTACCGTGCGGCCGCGTTCCGCGAGAACGGGGTCGGCTTCGCCAAGCGCCAGCTGGCGGAGACCGATCGTAACGGCCGCCTGGCAGCGCCGGTGGCGCCGCTTGCGAATTGGGCCAGCCGCTGCGGCAACAAGCTGACGCGGCCGCTGATTGAAAAGGTCGCGGGCGTGCACCGCGATGCCTATTTGCCCAAATTTGTCGGCAAGACCCTGACCGCTTCGGCCAAGGCGGACCCGCCGCCGATCAACCACGAGGCGCCCGCGTTCGGCCGCAAGGCGGTCCTCTATGCCACCTGTTTCGTCAACTACAACAACCCGGGCGTCGGGCGGGCTGCCCGCGCAGTGCTGGCCCAAAACGGCGTCGAAACCGAGGTCGTGTACCCGGCCTGCTGTGGGATGCCACAGCTGGAGTACGGCGATGTCGCCCGCGTCGCCGGCAAGGCACGCTCCGTCGCGGCCGAGCTCCGCCCCTGGATCGACAAGGGGTACGACATCGTAGGCCTGGTGCCGTCGTGCTCGCTTATGCTCAAGTTCGAATGGCCGCTGATCGAGCCCGATGACGAGAATGTCACCCGCCTCTCCCAGGCCACGTTCGATGTCACCGAGTACCTCGTCACCATCGCCCGCAAGGAAGGGCTGGCACCCGGCATGATGCCGATCGAGGGCGGTATCACCATGCACATCGCCTGCCACGCGCGGGCTCAGAACATCGGCCAGAAGGCGGCCGACATGCTGCGGCTGCTGCCGGAGACCGAAATCAAGACCATCGAACGCTGTTCGGGCCACGGCGGCTCCTGGGGGATCATGAAGGAGAACTTCGAGGTCGCGCTTAAGGTAGGCCGGCCGGTCGCGCGCGAAGCCACCGCCAACAAGGCCCGCTATATCGTCTCGGAGTGCCCGCTCGCCCGCGAGCACATCATCCAGGGCATGGAACGCCTCGGCGACGGCGCGCCGCCGGCCGTGGAGTCGTTGCAGCACCCGATCGAACTGATTGCTCGAGCATATTCCGTCTGAGGCAGCTTCGGGAGTACAGCCGTTGCGACAGATCACCCGCGCCGACATCCTGCCGATGCCGGTCTACGCGAAGGAACGGGCCGAACAGCGCCGGCAGATGACCGAACTGAAACGGAACCGCCGCCTCGCTGTGGGCCCGCACGTGACGTTCCTGTTCGAGAACTTCGAGACGATGTTGCACCAGATCCACGAGATGCTGCACATCGAGAAAGGCGGCGAGGCCCAGATCGAGGACGAGCTCGCGGCCTACAATCCGCTGATCCCTGACGGCCGGTCACTGGTCGCGACCATGCTGATCGAGATTGAGGATCCTGAGCGGCGTGCCCGTCTGCTCGCCAGCTTCGGCGGCATCGAGGAGACGGTAGGCATTGGCTTCGATGGCGACGTCGTGAAGGCCGCGCCGGAGCTTGACGTTGAACGAACGACCGCTGAGGGCAAGACGTCGTCCGTGCATTTCCTCAAGTTCTTCTTCACGCCAGCGCAGATCGAGGTGTTTCGCAAACCGGCCACGCGCGTCGTGATCGGCATTCGCCATCCCAAATACGACCACATGGCAGCACTACCGGAAGCGGTCCGAAGCGAGCTCGCCCGCGATTTTGCGTGATCCGCTCTGCGGCCCGCAATCGCGGCCGGCAGCCCCCTACTCGATCACCTCGTTCGGATAAACGCCCCACATCCGCGAGCGCTCGGTCCAGCCGCGGTAATCCTCCACTGTCACCTGGCACCACGCCAAGGCCGGTGGACATTTGAGAACCGTGAGCACGACCAGCGGATCGAGGCGGACCAGCGGCCGCGCGTTGCTCGCCGGCGAATCGTAGAGAACCGAAGGGCCGGTGAGCATCACGGCCCGCCGTCCGCTCAGCATTCGCTTGTGCATCCACCCATCATTGCCCTGGATGTCGCGCACACGCCGCCAATGGTGGTGCTCGGCAATCACTTCGAGCGGCAGGCCGGGCCGCTGATAGACCCACTTGATGGGAAACTTCGTGTCCGGACCGGTTCGCATGTTGGCCTCCGCCGCCCGTAGGGTGACGAAGCGCGGTACCGGCAGGCCCTGGACTTGCGCCGGCCGATCGTCTGCCACGGGCTTCGCCGGCGGTCTTGCTTCATCGGCCAGCGCGCTCCCCTGCCCCGGTGCGCCGCTGCTGTCGCCGGTCCAGCGGCCAAGGCCGACGCTCGTGCAGAGGCCGGCAACCGCCAACAAACCCAGAAGGAGGAGGGTTCGAGCCCGCCTGATCATCGCCCTCGGCACCGATGGGTTATGAACGCTCTCTTTCTTACAACCGAGACCTTACGGCAGGTCAAGGGGCGAGCCGCGCTGGACAGCGGAACGATCGCCTGCTATCGCCGAAACTGATCGTGGTGCCCGCCTGCCGCAGGAGAGACGCCAGATGGCGAAGCCAAAGCCTCTCGTCGTCGTTACACGCAAGCTTCCCGACATCGTCGAGACGCGGATGATGGAGCTGTTCGATGCCCGCCTCAATCTCAGCGACCAGCCGCTTGGCAAAGCGGGACTGATCGAGGCAGTCAAGGACGCCGACGTCCTGGTGCCGACGGTTACCGACCGAATCACGGCCGCCATCATTGAGGCGGCGGGCGAAAAGCTGCGCCTGATTGCGAACTACGGTGCCGGCGTCGACCACATCGACCTCAAGGCCGCCCGCGCGCGCGGCGTGACCGTGACAAACACCCCCGACGTCCTCACCGAGGATACCGCCGACATGACGATGGCACTGATCCTCGCCGTGCCGCGGCGTTTGACGGAAGGCGAGCGCATCATCCGCGCTGGCAAGTGGGGCGGCTGGTCGCCGACATGGATGCTGGGCCATCGCGTCTCCGGCAAGCGGCTCGGCATCGTTGGCATGGGGCGCATCGGGCAAGCCGTCGCACGCCGCGCCCGAGCGTTCAACATGAGCATCCATTACCACAACCGTAGGCGCGTCGATCCCGATATCGAGGCAGAACTGGAGGCGACCTATCACCAAAGCCTCGACCAGATGCTGTCGCGCATGGACTTTATCACCGTGCACTGTCCGCACACGCCCGCGACCTATCATCTGCTTTCCGCCCGCCGGCTGAAGCTCTTGCCGCCGCACGCCTACATCGTCAACACGGCACGCGGCGAGATCATCGACGAGGTGGCACTGGTGCGCATGCTGCGGGCGGGCGAGATTGCGGGCGCGGCGCTCGACGTTTACGAGAACGAACCGGCGGTGAACCCGAAGCTTCTCGGTCTCGATACCGTCGTCCTGTTGCCGCATATGGGCTCGGCGACTCTGGAAGGGCGAATCGGCATGGGCGAGTGCGTCCTCATCAACATTCGCTCCCACGTCGACGGCCATACGCCGCCCAATCGTATCCTGCCAGAGGATATGGGCTTTTAGGCCTGCGCCGGACTGCCGTCGCGGCGCCGTGCGGCGGTATGCAACGGCGCTCGATCCTCACTGGCGGTCCTGCGCCGTGCCGCGCACCCGCGGCGTCAGCGCGGCACAGGATGCGATCACGTGGATCAGAACCTCCGGAGCAATTGGCTTCTCGAGGACAAGGTCGATCCCGGCATCCTTGCAATCGAGCCGCATCGCCTCGTCGCAAATGGCGGTCAGCAGCATAATCGGCAGCGGTGGCTCCCCCATCTGCGCGAATCGCAAGAGCTTGACGAAATCCAGGAGTTCCTTGTCCGGTTCGTTGGAATTGATCAGAAGGAGGTCGAAGTCGAACTCTTCGATCGCCGTCAGCGCGTCGTCGACAGACTCGCTCACATAGGCCCGATGTCCGGCAGCCTCCACGAGGGAGACGAGCATGGACTGGCTCAAGGGCGCAGCATCGAGAATGATGAGATCCAGCGACCGGTCGCGCTCGGGTTCAGACGGCATCGGGCCAATGCTCCTCTTTCCGACCGAGAGGGCGCCATCCGCGATCTCCCAGCTCGCGGCAGTAGATAGTGTCTCGCGAAGCTTTCGCGCCAGACCGTCAGGACCGCCTGGGCGGCCCCGGCGAAGTGGATTGGCGATTGCACACCACTCAACGGCTCCCCCAAGGCGACAGTACGCGGGCCAAGTCGGCAGACGAACGGGATCAGCGCGACTTATCCGGTTGAAACGTTGGCCGACAAATATGACAAGAATTGGGCCGCTGAGACCGGCCTGCTGATGAAGTACCCCTGCCCCCGATCGAACTCGCGCTCGATGACGAAATCCACATGCCGTTGCGTCTCGATCCCCTTGGCAACGACGTCAAGGCGCATCGCGTGTGCCATCACCGCAATCGCAGCGATCACTGCCGCGTGTTCGGGATGGTCGATCCCCTCTTGGATCAGGCCGGAATCGATCTTGACGCCCTGGATCGGCAGCCGTTCCAGGTCAAGCAGGGACGAACACGTGGTGCCGAAGTCGTCGATGCAGAAACTTACGCCAAGGTCACGAATACCGCGAAAGACAGCGGCAGCTTGCTCATAATCCGACAACAGCGCCAGCTCCGTGATCTCAAGCCAGAGGAAGCGACCGTCAAGGCCGGCCTCGTCGAGCGCCCGCCGGATCCGTTCCGTCAACCCTGACTCAAGCAGCTGCCGTGGCGTCAGATTGATCGAGACGAAGAGCTCGCCCCAGCCCAACTGGTGCCATTCCTTGAGCTGACAGCAGGCGGTCCTGAGGACCCATTCCCCCGTCTGCCCGATGAGACCCGCCTCCTCGATCATCGGCACGAACTCGGCCGGCCCCAGACCGCGCAGACGCGGTGCACCCAGCCGCAACAATGCCTCGACACCGACCGTGCGACCCGACTTGAAATCGACCTGCGGCTGGAAAAGCAGCGCAATGTCCTGTTTTTCAACAGCATTCTTCAGGCTGATGACCAGCTTGGCGCGGTTGATGTCGACGACATTGGCGTGATCGGCACAGTAGTGGACGCTGTTGCCGCCCGCCTGGCGGGCGCGCCGTGCCGCATGTCCGGCGCGCGTCAGCAACGCGTCCGGTGCTCTGGCATCGCGCGGATAGAAAGCGACGCCGATGCTCAAGCTTGTCCAAGCCTTGAACCCCTGGATGATGAACGGCGCATCGAATGCCTTGCGCAACCGGTGCGCCAGGAAGGTGACCCCATCCAAGGTTCGCAAGGAGTCAACGATCAGCGCAAAGCTATCGGTATCGACGCGGGCGAGCAGATCCGGCCGGTCGACGACCGCGCTCACGCGTTCGACCGCGCCCTTGAGCAACAACTCCGCGGCAGCCGGCCCGAAGTCCTCGCTCATGGCGGCAAACTTGTCCAGGCGCAGCACCAGGACGGCAACCAGCAGTTCCTCGCGGCGCGCCGCCGTCAGCACCCGCGTCAGCCGCTGCAAGAACGCCTTCCGATTCTGCAGCT
Organism: Defluviicoccus sp.; assembly: GCA_049291695.1. Classification (GTDB taxonomy): domain Bacteria; phylum Pseudomonadota; class Alphaproteobacteria; order Rhodospirillales; family Defluviicoccaceae; genus Defluviicoccus. The sequence continues at coordinate 73,205 of JBATPX010000124.1, read as the reverse complement.
GCGTAATCTGATCACGCCCGGCCTGTTCGGCGATCGCGCTCGCCATTCGGTGCAGGTCCGTGACGTCGGTAAAAACGAGCACCGCTCCCTCGGTCCCGCCGGGAGCGGCGCCGATGACCGCAAGCGAGACCTGGACCTTCCGTTCTTCGCCACCTCGCGATCGCAAGAGCGGGCCGCTCAGCATCAGCACACCCTTCGCCGCCGCAGGCGCCGCCAGCGCGGCAATGCTGATCCGGGAGCGGCCGACCGCGTCCGACAGGCAAATGACGTCGTCGACCGGCTGACCGATCGCTTCGGCTTCGGGGCAGCCCGTGAGCCGTTGCGCTACGGTGTTCATATGCCGGATCCGGCTGTCGGCATCCAAAGTCATGACGGCATCGGAGATCGAGCGCAGAGCCGTCCGGCTGATCGCCCGCTCCGTCCGAATTTCGCCGCGCTCGCGTTCGAGATCAAGCGCTGTCCAGGCGAGGCCACAGATGACCAAAGCAAGGAGTGCGCCAGCGGGCGAGAACCAGAGCTGCGCACCAGCCAAGAGCGCCGCAGTGGTGATCAGCGGCAAGAGCCCGCCCACCACCAAGGCCGGTGCGCGCCGCATGCCGCCGGCGTGTGCAAGGGCCGGCAGCAGAACGAAACCGAGGGTCAAGCCCATGGCCATCAGCGGCGCCAACGGCCGAAGCAACAATCCCCGCCGCAGGGCATCGTAGGCATTGGCGTTGAATTCGACACCGGACATCATCTGATTGCCAGCAATGCCGCCGATTGCCAGCCGGTCGCCGGCCATCACCGCCGTGGCACCGACGAACACCGTCGCGTCGCGAAAGACGTCGGTCGCAACGCGACCGCGGACTACGTCGGCAAGGCCGATCTGGCGGAAGTGGCCCGGCGGCCCGGCGAACGCCACCAGAAACGGGTTGCGGCGCACCCAGACGAAGGGATCCCTCCCCCCTTCACCAACAACATCCGCCTGTCTCAGCGGCGGCCGCCACCCGCCCGCAGCGGCAGCTGCGATCGGATCGGCAACCTGCAGCACCGCCAGCGCGAAAGCTGGCCAAACCGGCGCGCCGAGGCCGGCGCTGAGATACAGCCGCCGGCTGCGCCCGCCGCTGTCGAGCTCGACATCGACATGACCGAAGCCAGCCACGACCGCGGCCAGCGCCGGAAACGGCGCCAGCTCGATCAGTTGGCCGTCCGGGCGCAGGTGCTCAAAAGCGACCGGCAGCACGATCCGCCCACTCTCGGCCGCGTGCGCGACGAGGAGCCGATCCCCCTCGGCATCGATCGGGTTCGCATCGGCGAAGATGACATCGATCGCGATCACTTTCGCACCGGCTTGGTGCAAGACGTCGACCACGGCGGCGTACACACGCCGCGGCAGCGGCCACGCCCCGAGTTCGGCTAGGCTCTCCTCGTCGACGGCAATGATGACGACGTCTTCGGGGGGCGGACGGTGGTAGGCGAGCAAGGCCACGTCGAAGAGGGCGTGATCGATCGGCCACAACCAGTCCCTGGCGACCGCGAGGACCGCAGCCGCCGCGACAACCGCGGCGACGATGAGCTTCAGCGCCGGGCCGGCGCGCATGACAGTCCAGATCGGTCTCAGCACGGCGGTCATAACAGGATCAGCGCCAATATTATGCCCAGGATGGGCACTGCCAGCAGCCACGGCGCGTCCGACGGCAGCTCGATCCGCTGCGGCGCGCCGAAGGCGCTGGCCTCACCCGAGGCGTCGATCGTCTGCACGCGAACGAAGACGACCGCGTCGTCCGGCCGTTCCAGCCTGATCGACGGCTCGGTCGTTTCCTGATCGACGACAAGGTCGGTGAAGGCGTTATCGCGCGCCATCTGTACCCGGTAGCGATCATCGGGCAGGCCGGCGGGCCAGCGGAGCATCATCGCCGTGTCGGAGAGTTCCGGCTTTTCCGGCACCGGTCCCGGCTGCGGCACGCGCAGCCGCTGCGGGTCGCTGAAGGGTCCCTCTTCACCCTGCTTGTCGATGGTAGCGACGCGCCAGCGATAGGCTCCGGGCGGCAGCGCCGCCGTGACCGCAAAGCGCGGCTCACCCAGCCGGTCCGCCGCCGCGAGCGGGGTCTGGAAATCATCGCCGGCGGTGAGCTGGAAGCGGTACGCTGCCGCCTCGTCCGGCTCGCTCCAGCGGAACTGCGGCAGGCCGTCCGGCACGACGCCGCCCTCGCCCGGCTCAATCGGGAATGGCGGCTCGGGCCGGGCGTTGAGCACGAACGCCCGGGTCGCATCGCGCCCCTCCTGCCCCAAGGCGTCGATGGCACGCACCCGCAAAACATAGGATCCGTCGGCAAGATCCGGCCCGGTGATCGAGGGCGTCGCCGCAACGCGCTCGGCAACGACCTGGGTAAACGCCGCATCACGCGCGATCTCCAGGCGATAAGCAGCCGCTCCGTTCACTTCGGAGACCCGGATTCGCACCGGCACCCGTTCGAGGACGGCCGGGACATCGGTCAGCTCGGGAGCCGGCAACAGCGGCCGCGGCGGCCGCGGCGACGAGCCTAAGTCGACGACGGTGCCGAAGCCGGCCCCGATCGCAACGGTCTTCGCGCGCGCGCTGACCACGACCCGGCCCGACAGCACTTCCGTGCGCATCGCCTCGTTGGCCTCGAGAACGCCGACGCGAAAATCCGTCCCCCGCACTGCCGAAAGAGCCGCCGGCGTCCGGATCTCGGCCCGCGAGCCGCCCGCGCGCCGCGACCGCGCCCGCATGGTGGTGGTGCCCTTCAGCAAGCGGAGGCGGGTGTCAACGAAGGCAGTGCCGCCGGCGACACTCAAGATATCGAGAACGACGCGGCTGCCGGCGCCCACTCTGAGCGTTGATCCGTCGGCAAACTCGAGATTGACGCTGCTGTCCGCCCCCGTCGTCACCTCGTCACCCGGCTTGAGCAGCATATCCTGGACGGCCGGCGTGCGCTCCTGGCTGGCGCCGGACAGGATGCTCGCATCGCCCTCGACGGCCGTGATGCGCGCCGGCGCCGGCTTGATGCGCATCCACGCAACCGGGATCCTCAGCCGCGAACCGGGCGGCAGGTTGGACGGATCGGCGACCCTGTTGAGTGCCTGCAGGCGCTGCCAGTCGCTGGTCTCAAGCAGGTAAGCTCCGCTTACATCCCACAGCGTATCGCCGGGGCGCACTGTATACAGCCACTCTGTCGCCGATGCCGGCGGCACCCGCGCCAGCACAACAACGCATCCCATGGCGAGGAGCCAGCGCCAGATGCGCCTCGTGGTCAACTCAGTGCCCGCACATCGCATGGTCAGGAATCGCGCTCCCCCCCGCCCCGCACGCGAGGATTTGCAGCAAGATTAGACGACTTCCCGCCGACCCGGCAACAAGACAGCGCCCGCCTGCGGGCGAATTCGATGCCCCGCTTGGGGCGGCACTGGGGCGGCCGCGAGGCACTTGCCCTTCCGCGCAACCTCAGTACATTGAGACACCGATGGCCGAGCCGTCCGCGCCGGCCACCGCGTGATCATGTCAAGGAACCCCGGCATTCGGATGACGGCGATGATCGTCATGGACGGCTTGAGCAAGCACTTCGGCCCGCTGCGGGCCGTCGAAGGCCTGACGCTCGCCGTCGACAAGGGCGAAGTGCTGGGCTTTCTCGGCCCCAACGGCGCCGGCAAGACGACGACCATGCGTATGCTGGCGGGCTTTCTCGAGCCGTCGGGGGGGCGGGCGTCGATCTGCGGTTTCGATGTCGCGACCGAATCGATCGCGGCCAAGCGCCGGCTCGGCTACCTGCCCGAGGGAGCGCCCCTCTATGGGGACATGACTTGTGCCGCCTTCCTTGCCTTCGTTGCCGAGATTCGCGGCTATCGCGGCGCGGCAAGGCGGCAGCGGCTGGCGGAAATCGTCGACAAGGTTGCACTGGGCGATGTCATCGACCGGCCGATCGACGCGCTGTCGAAGGGCTACAAGCGCCGCGTCGGCTTGGCGCAGGCGATGCTGCACGATCCGCCGGTGCTGATCCTGGATGAGCCCACCGACGGCCTTGACCCCAACCAGAAGCACCACGTGCGCGACCTGATTCGCGGCATGGCCAAGGACAAGGCCATCATCGTCTCGACCCACATTCTGGAGGAGGTCGAAACAGTCTGCACGCGCGCGGTCGTAATTGCGCAAGGCCGGATTGCCGCCGATGGCACGGCGGAAAGTCTGCTCAAGCAACTGCCGCGGCACAACGCTGTTCGCCTGGCGGTTCCCGCCGGCACGGCGGACGCGGCGGCAGCAGTGTTGAACGAGGTTGCCGCCCCACAACAGGTCGAGCGGCTTCCGGCCGCAGACGGCCTCGTCACTTTCTACGTGCTTACCCGCAATGGGGCGGCACCGCTTGCCGCAGTGGCGCACGCGCTGCATGTCCGCAGCATCGAAGTCGACTCCCTCGGTGTCGAGCGCGGCCGCCTTGATGACGTTTTCCGGGCGCTGACGGCTCCCGATGGAGCAACGCCCGGCCATGCGTAGCGTCGCCGTCATCGCCAAGCGGGAGCTTGCCGCCTACTTCGCGACGCCGGTCGCGTACGTGTTCATCATCATCTTTCTTGCCGTCAGCGCCGCGCTGACGTTTTACGTCGGCGGCTTTTTCGAACGCAGGCAGGCGGCGCTCGATACCTTCTTCACCTTCCATCCGTGGCTGTTTTTGTTCCTGATCCCGGCAGTCGGTATGCGGCTTTGGGCGGAGGAGCGCAAGACCGGCACCATCGAGCTGCTCACCACCCTGCCGGTGACGACGACCGCGGCCGTCGTCGGCAAGTTCCTCGCCGCGTGGGCGTTCATCGCCACCGCGCTCGCGCTCACCGCGCCGATGTGGCTCACGGTCAATGTGCTTGGCGAACCCGACAACGGCGTCATTCTCGCTGCGTACGTCGGCAGCCTGTTGATGGCGGGCGCTTTCCTTGCCATCACCTCGTGCATGTCGGCCTTGACCCGCAACCAGGTAGTCGCCTTCATCCTTGGCGCCACGGTGTGTTTCCTCTTCACCATGAGCGGCGTCGAACTGGTGCTGGAGACTGTGCGCGCCATCGCCCCTGCGGTACTGGTCGATGCGGTGGCGTCGCTCAGCTTCCTTTCGCATTTCTCGACCATCACCAAGGGTGTGATCGACCTCCGTGACCTGGTGTTCTTCGTCTCGATGATCGTCTTTTGGCTGTTCGCGACGACGATCGTCGTCAATGCCAGAAAGGGGCTTTGAAGGGCGGCAATGACGGGACTGCTGAAGCGTCTGGAAAGCTCCCGCCTCGGCCTCGCCGGCCTCGCCGTCGGCGTGGTCCTGTTTCTTGCCGTCAACTTGTTTGCGGACGTGGCCCTGCGCGGCCATCAGCTCGACCTGACCGAGAGCCGCCTCTACACCGTCTCGGAAGGAACGAAACGGACCCTCGCCGCGATCGACGAGCAGATTGATCTGCGCCTCTACTTCTCACGCAACCTGGGCGAAGCAGCGCCCCGGTACGCGGCCTACCACGCACGCGTGCGGGAACTGCTGCAGCGGTACGCCGGCCTCGCTGCGGGCCGCGTCACGCTGCAGTTGCTTGACCCCGAGCCTTTTTCGGATGCCGAGGACCGCGCCGTTGCCGACGGCATGCAGGGCGTGCCGGTCACCGCCGCCGGTGACCTCGGCTACTTCGGGCTTGCGGCGGCGAACGCCATCGATGGCCGGGCCACAATTCCATTCTTCAATCTCGAGCGCGAACCTTTCCTCGAGTACGACCTCACCAAGCTCCTCTACACGCTGGTCAAGCCGGACCTGCCGAAGCTCGGTCTGATCGGCAGCACTGCCTTGGCCAGTGCCCCGACCGGTCTCTCAGCGAATGCGGGCGAGCCGTTGATCCTCAGTCAGCTCAACGATTTCTTTGAGGTTGAGCGGCTTGATGGCGAACTCACGGCGGTGCCCGCAGGCATCGATGTGCTGATGGTGATCGCGCCGCAACAATTGGGCGAGGATGCGCTCAAAGCGGTCGACACCTTCGTTCGTACCGGCGGCCGGACGATGGTGTTCCTCGATCCCTTGGTCGAATCGGCGCAAGGTGCGCCCCCGCCTGAGCCCGCAGCCGGCGCGCTTGCGACACAAATCCTCGCTGGGTGGGGCGTTAAGCTGGTGCCAGACAAGGTTGCGGCCGATCTCGATGCCGCGCGGCGGGTCAGCACGGGCGCCCGCGGTGCGGTCCTTGGCGATTACGTCGCCTGGTTGACGCTGGGCACGCAGAGCTTCGATCGCGACGACCCCATTTTCGCCAATGTCGAGCGCCTCAATCTCGCCACGGCCGGCATCCTGGAGCCGGTCGAGGGGGCCCAAACCGCCTTCGCGCCCGTGCTGACGACGGGACCACGGTCGATGGCGATCGATGTCGCGGACGTGCGCTTTATGCCGGACGTCGCCCGCCTCCTGCGCACCTTCGTGCCTTCGGGAAAACCGCTCGCGCTCGCGTCCCGGCTCTCTGGCAGGCCCGCGGCGGCGGCGGAAGGGGCGCCTGCCGAACCGACCGCCGGCGCAGAACCGGCAAAGCCGATCGATGTCATCGTCGTCGCCGACATCGACATGCTTTACGATCGGTTCTGGGTCTCGGCCGGCGAGTTCTTCGGCGAGCAGGTGCTGGTGCCGTCTGCCAACAACGCGGACTTCATCGCCAACGCCCTGGAAAACCTAAGCGGCAGCGAAGCACTGATCGGTCTGCGCGGGCGCGGCACGTCCTATCGCCCATTCACCCTGATCGAGGCGTTCCGCCGCGATGCCGAGCTGCAGTACCGCGCCAAGGAGGAGCAACTACAGGCGCGCCTGAGCGAGCTGCAGAGCAAGCTTAAGGGCTTGAGCCGCGGCGGTGAGCGGGGCAGCGGCGAGTTCCTGCTGACGGCTGACGACAAGGCCGCGCTCGACCGCTTCCGCGGCGAAATCCTCACGGTCCGTCGCGAGCTGCGCAATGTTCAGCACGCGCTTCGGCGCGACATCGAAGGGCTTGAGTCGACCGTCAAAGCCGCCAACATCGCGATTGTGCCAGCCTTCGTATGCCTTGCCGCCATCGTCGTGGCCACCCTTCGCCGGGCCCGCCGCCAGCGTGGCCGGCAGCCGGGCGGGATCTCCTGACGCGAGCGAGGAAGGGACGGATGGCGGTACGATCGTTTCTCATCCTCTGCGTGGTCACGCTGGCAATGGTCGCAGCTGCCGTCGCCGCCGTCGTCCACCAGGATCGACCGGAGTCGGTCAGCGGCAGCGGTGAGCCCATGCTGCCGAACCTCTTGGAGCGCCTCGACGGACTGTCGGCCATCCAGGTGGTGAGTGCGGCCGGCACGCTGACCGCCGAGCTGACCGAGGGCGGCTGGGGCCTGAAGGAGCGGGCGCATTATCCGGTCCCGTTCGAAACCGTGCGTGAAAAGGTGCTGCGGCTGGCGGCTCTGGAGAAGGTCGAGCCCAAAACCACGCGCGCCGATCGCTACCCGCGCTTGGGCGTCGAGGATCCCGCTGGCACGGGCGCCAAGTCGCGCGAGCTGCGGCTCCTGAACGCGAAGGACGAGGTGCTCGCCGCGCTGATCATCGGCAAGCCCGCCTTCGGTATCGGCGGCGAAGGGGCGCTGTACGTGCGCGTGCCGGGCGAGGAGCGGGCGTGGGCCGTTCGCGGCGGTGTGGATGCCGGCACCGAGGCGCGGGAGTGGGTCGACCGCACACTCACCGACATTGCGGCCGAAAGCCTGGCCAGCATCACCGTCACCCACCCCGGCGGCGAGACCTTGAGCCTCGTTCCCGATCCGGCGGCTGAGGGTGGATGGGTGCTCAAGGAGTTGCCAGCCGGCGCACAGCTGAAGAGCGCGGACGACGTCAGCGCGATGGCGCAGACGCTGGCTGGCCTCACGCTCGATGACCTGCGCAGCGCGGCCGAGATGACGTTTGGCAGCGACAACGCGACCCGCGCCCGCTTCGTCACCCGCGACGGCTTGAGCGTCGCGCTTGAAGTTGAGACCCGCGAGGGCGAGCGCTGGGTGCGGCTGCAGGCTGAAGTCCCGCCGGAACCAGGCAACGACACCGATTTCACAGCTGCGGCCGCGGCAGCAGAGCGCATTAACCAGCGCACGCACGGCTGGATCTACCGGGTGCCGTCCTGGAAGGTCGCACCGCTTGAGCGGCGGTTATCCGAGCTGATAACCCCTTAAAACGGCCCCCCCGCTTCCCTCCGCCCAGCCGCTTTCCTTCTTCAGGGTATTGGCTGCGCGGAGAGCGTGCTTCCTCAAAAAGCGGCACGACCATTCGTAACAATCGCGGCTTATCCCATGCATCGTCTTGCGGGCGCTCACGGCCACAGAGTGTGCACTGCCGGTAACGGAAGACGAGCGGACGCATTTTTTGCGTTGACTTGACCGGGATGCACGGTGACACTGCTCGGCAACCATCTGGTTTTTCACGAATAGATTACGCCGATGCGTAATGCCGTGTTTGTCCTTGCCGTTGCACTGATCCTGGTCGGCCTCGTCGCGCGTTTCACAACGGATCAGGCAACCGAGCCGCCGCCTGCCGCGGCGAAGCTTGGCTACGTCGTTTTGGAGAGCCGCAGCCCGCAGCAGCCGCAGGCGACGGCCCGGTTAGAACCAGCGGCGGCTGAACGAGGGGAACAGACGCCGATCCTGCCGGAGGCGGCGCCGGCGGTTGCAAGCCCTCCCATCGCGTCGGCCGAAAGCACGCCCGAAAGCCCGGCACCGCGTCAGCGGGCAAAGAACGAAGTTGCGAAGGCCCGGGCGGATGCTGCGAAGGCCCGGGCGGATGTACGCACGGTGACGCTGCGATCGGAGCCGGCTGAAGCCGCCGCCAACGCCGGCGCACCGGCGCGCAGAGCCACGGCCGCCGCCTCAGCTCCAGTGCCGCCGCCGGCTGCCCCGGTTGCGGAACTAAATCCCCCGTTGAAACGGCCGCTCGCGCCGGCCGCCTCGACCACGAACGCAAGCCCGCCTCCGCCCCGGCCGTCGCCGGACGTGCGGGAGGCCCAGACGCTGCTCGCACGGCTCGGCTACACCGCAGGCGCGGCCGACGGCATCGTAGGACCACGGACGCAGTCCGCCCTGCTTTCGTATCAGGCCGCCAACAGCCTGCCGGCTGACGGCGTCGTCTCGGCAGCATTGCTGGCACGCCTGCGCCAGGACGACGCAGCACTGAAGACGCTTCCGCTTGTACCGGCGGTAGCGGAACAGGACGAGGAAAGCGGGTGGTCGGCGCTTGTCAGCGGCGTTAGCTACCGCATCGACCAGCTGTTCGGCCGCGAGCTCGATAGCGTCGAGCGGCCCGAACAGCTGCGCGCCCACTGCCGCGCCAATCGCGATGCATGGGTCTACGACGGCGGCCGTGACAAGCTCATCTTTTGCGGCAGCACGAACGGCAGCGGCGCCGATCATGGCACCCCGCACCTGCTCGGTCGCTGAAGGCCCACGTAAGCAGGAGCCCGAAAGGAGCGAAGCGTAGAAGCGTCGTCCGCGATCGCCCACGGCGAATGGACGGAGCGATCCGGGGACGCGCCTAGCGGCCGGTATAGGCTTCGTATTCCTTCGTCAGCCGCTCTTCCTCGCGTTTGAGTTCGGCCAGCCGCGCGGCCTTGGTGTCGTCGGTCTTCTTCAGACGGGCGACCTCCGCCTCGTTCTGACGGATGTCGGCCTCGAGCTTTTTCGCCTCGCCTTGCAGGGTGCGGGTGCGCTGTTGGCCAGTGCCGAGCTTGCGGCGGACGTCCGCCAGCTGCTTTTCGGCTTTCGCCCGCTCGGCGTCTTTCGCTGCCAGCGTGCGCGCGACCTCGCGCCGCTCCGCCTCGATCGCATCACGCTCCTGCGTCAGCTCGGCATTGCGCTTCGCGAGCGCTGCCTGCTCGTCCTGGCGCTCGGCGATGCGGCGGTCATAGCCGCCGGAAGTGTCGCAGCTGATGCCGCCGAAGAGCCCGCCACGGGCAGGATCGCAATCACCGCCGGTGCCGGCGCACCCGCTGACGGCAAGACCGGCCAGCAGCGACAAAGCGATCGCAGCTTGTTTGCGCATCGAAATTTCCCCTTCCCCTGACCTCAGCCAACCACCGAACTGCGCCTGCGCGTCGTTAGCTGGTCAAGCTCGCGCTCCAGTCGGCTCACCTGTGTTTCCAGCGTCCGGATCTCGCCCTCCATTTCGGCCACCTTCGGGCGAGCGCCGGCATCCCGGCGCGCCTCGTCCGCGGCGTGGCGCCAACTGTCGCGGCGCTCCTTCAAGCCGGTGATGGTCTTCTCCAGGACGGCGCGGTTGTCGTCGACGGCAGCCAAACGCCGGCGCGCTTGGGCGACGGAGATGCGCTTGGCGGCCAAGTCCCGCTCGACCTGATCGATCGTCGCGTTGTCGGCGGTGATCACGGTCCGCGCGTCCGCAACCAGTGTTTCCAGCTTCTGGTTGTCGGCGCGCATATCGCCGAGAATGGCGTCCAGCCGCTCTTCCTCGTTGAAGTAGCCTTCCTTCTTGTCCGCATAATAGTAACCGCCGGCACCACCGGCGACCGCGCCAGCGCCTGCACCAGCGACCACGTTCTGCCACTTGCCGCCGCCGGCGGCTGCACCGATCGCCGCACCCAACAGCGCGCCCAAGACTGCGCCCTCGCCCACTGTGCGGTTGAAATCGTTCGCCTGGTCGCGCACCCGCTGCTCTGCTGGCGTCAGCGGTCGCTCTAGGTGCTGCGGTGTCGTCCCACAGCCGGCCAGAACCATGCTGAGCGCGATCCCGGCGACGCCGGTGCGCATGGCACCTCTGTTGAACACCATCGTCATTCCTGTTCCCCGGCGCGCGTCTGCTAGCCGGCCTTGCACTGGGTGAGCCAAGCCGTGCGCTCGATCGACTTCGCGCGCCGGAATGCGAGCGCATGCCGATAATAGAGATCTGTAATGGGAAGCAGGGCTTGCAAGCCCCGCGCCCCCAGTTCGCTCTTCAAAACGCCAAGCTGACGCCCAAGCACCGCGTCGTCGTAATCCTCAACCAGGGTAACGAGCGTATCCGCATAGTAGCGCAGGTTCTCCCACAGCTTCGCCTCCTCGGCCTCGATCATGGCGGCCTGACCGCGGCAGCGCTCGTGCTGCTCACCGCGGTCCTGCACGCAGGCGCGGTGCACATCCTTGAGCTTGTCGATCGGCAGCGCGTCGTCTTTGAGCTTCTGGCACAAGAAAGTGCCGAGACGAAGGCGGGCCTTGGCGGCGCGGTCGCGCTGGTCGTCCCGACCCTGAAAGCCGGCGCGCACGGCCACCTGCAGGAGCTTCAGGCGCTGCTTGACGGCGGCGTCGTCGACGGCGTCGGCGATCGTTTCGATTTCATCGAGCGGATCAGCGCGCGGCGGACCATCAAGCGGTGACGGCTTCGCCGGTTCGGGCGCGGCCGGTGTTGCCGGCTCGGGCGCGGCTGGTTTCGCTGGCACGGCCGGCGGTGACGGCGTCGGCGCGGTCCCGAGCGCCGCCCAAGCGGCATCGATCGCTTTCAGGCGCTCGCGCGAGGTGATGACGCGGCCGACGACGGCGAGGCGAAAGCCGGTGGTCGCGCTGCGGCGGGTCTCCTTGCCCTGGTAGAACGGGATCTCCTGGCGATAGGCGGTTCGGATGTCGTTCTTCGCCGTCGCATAGTTGCCGCCGCGGACGATGAAGCCGCCGGCCTGGCCGTGCAGGCGATCGAGCCGATTGAGGCGGAACGGCTCCAGCATGATCTCGTCGACGTTGCCAAGAATATCGTGCAAACCCACGGAGTTTGGCTTGAGGAGACCGATCCGTTGCGCCTTGCCGTTGGCCGACTCAGGACCTGCGAACCAAACATAGCTGCCGATCCCGTCCGGCATCGGAAACACGCGGTCGGTGAATTCCGACTCCGAGAGCCGGATGCCGCCGCGGGCGGCGAACTCCCACTCCGCTTCGGTCGGCAGGCGCACGAAGCCCGGCTCGCCGTCGTCCTTGGGCAGCGCGGCGATCGCGTTCTGCCGCAGCCACAGGCTGTAGCGATCGGCATAGGCGACCGCGTCGGCCCAGCCGATCTCGGTTTGCGGCAGGCGCAGATCGTCTGCCGGCTTGGGGCATGGCTGCGAAAGCGCCTGGTATTGCAGCCGGCTGACCTCGTACTTGCCGAGAAGGTAGGAGCGCTGGCCGGCAGCGTCGGCGAAACTGCCAGCGACCTGCGCCGCCCGGGAGCCCTCGAGCGCACCGCGGCCGCCGTCGGTGGCACCGAGGTAGACCGTGCGGTCGCTCAACGGCCCCTCCGACGGGATAGCGACCGGGCGAAAGACCATCGCACCGCCGCACGGCAGCGGCAGGATGACGTCCCCTTCGGCGGGTTTGGGATTGACGTGCTCGTCCGGCCACGCGGCAGCATTCGCAGCGCCGCAGACAAGGGCGAGAGCGAGCGCAAGCGCTGCCACACAAGCGAGCGGGCGCCCGCGGCTAGAGTTCGCGCAACCGTTCGGCCGGATCGATAAGCGTCGCACGGTATCCTCCGACAACAGCCGCGGCGATGGCAAGCACGACGGTCAACAGCGCCGCCGCGAGCGCATCGCCGACAAACAGCCGGCACACGAACTCGCGCTCGGCCAGCTCAGCGGCAAAGAGCCGATTAAAGGCCGTCGCCACGATCAGGTAAAGCGCACCCGACACGATAATCCCGCCGACGGCAACCAGGAGCGCCTGTACAACCGGAAAGCCGATCAGCGGGCCGCTGCGCAGGCCGATCAGGCGCAGGAGTGCAATCTCCTTGCGCTTGCGCTCGACGGTCGCCCAGACGCTGGCAGCGAAAGAAACCAGATAGCCGCCACCGGCGATGGCGGCAAGCACGGCGAAGATCAGGGTCAAAACGCGGCCGATCGCCTGCACGCTTGCGATCTCCCTGGCGCGGGTCGCGACGTCCAGGCCCTCACCGCGCAGGTGCAGGGCGAGCGGGGCGACAGCGTCGAGCCCGCGCGCATACAAGCGGACGTTGGCGAAGCGGCGCTCGCGCGGCCGCTCCCCCATTCCGGTGTCGGCGCCCACCTCCGGCACCCGTGCGCCGTCGCGATAGTCCTCGGTCGCGAACAGAAGCGCGGTGGAGGCGAACACGGCATCGCCGCCGATCACCGTTTCCGGCAGTACGGCAACGATGGTGAGTGGCACCCGCACAGCTTCTGCCCGAGTGTCGATGCGCCGGGTGATCAGGCCATCGACACGGCTGCCCGGACCAACACCCAGCTTGGCGCCGGCCGTCTGCGTCACCAGTACGTCGTGCAAGCCCGCAGGCGTTGGCGCACCGGCCAACAGCGGATCGCCGGCCGCGGTCGGAATCAGATCGACGTCGTGCAGGAATCGTCCGTCAGCCTCCAGGGTGAGCGTCGCGGCAAGGGTGCGGGTGCGCGGCACGGCGAAACCGACGTCGGCGCGGGCAGTGAGCGCCCAGAGCCAGCGCTCATCGAAGCGGTGGTTGCCGCGGATGACAAGCTCAAGATTGCGCGGATCGGCCCGCAATCGCTCGGTCATGGTGGTGACGATGCCGGTGCGCAGGCCGAACAGCACGAGGAGCGGCGCCAGCACCGCCGACAGCGCAAAGACGAGGCAAAGCGAGACCCGCCATTCATGGGCGAAGTCGCGCCACGCCAGGATCGCCGTCTGGGACCACTGCCGCCCGATGCCCGTCGTTGCCTTTGCCTCCCGTTCCCGTCCGAAGCCCGCCGGTCAACAGGTGAAGCGTGTCGCGGCGCCTTCGGCCAGCGGCAGCGGGACCGCCCTGACCTCGCGCAGGCCCAGCGAGCGCACCAAGTCCCAGTCGTGGCTGACGATGATCGCGGTCAGCCGCATCGCGCGGACCAGCGCCAGCATCACCTCCATCACGCGGACCGCTTGTTCGGGGTCGAGCGCTGCCGTCGGCTCGTCGGCAAGGATGAGCGCCGGACGGTGCGCCATCGCACGCGCGATCGCGATCCGCTGCCGCTCGCCGATCGAGAGCGCCTGCGGCTTTTTCAGCAGCAGATGACCAATGCGCAGCGCCGCAACGAGGTGCTCAATCAGGCCGTCACCATCAGCCATGCCGAGGAGCGCACGAGAAAGGGTGATGTTGTCGCGCGCCGTCAGGAACGGCAACAGGCCGCCGGTCTGCAGCACGTAGCCGATGTGCGCGGCGCGAACAGCAGCGAGCGCGTCGCGCTGACCGCCCGCCCACAGGGCGCCGACGTCGATTTCCTCGCCTCCGTTGAACGAGAGACGGAAGACATCGGCCCGGTCCGGCCGCAGGACGAGTCCCAACAAGTCCAGCATCGTGCTCTTGCCGCAGCCACTGGGGCCGGTGAGCGCAACGCACTCGCCGCGCGCGACCCGAAACGACGGAACCTCCAGACGAAAACCGCTGGCCGCATCCCCCAATTGGCGCGTCGCACCGGCGAGGTTCAGGACCAGGCCGGCTTCAGTCACGGCAGCGCCTCGAGTGGCACTGGATAAACGCGCTCGCCGGCATCGGTGTTCGGCGCAAGGCTCACCCAACGATCGACGTCGTCGTGATAAAGCTGATAGAGGCGGAGCTTGCGGCGCAGCTTGTCGAGCAGTTCCTCCTGCTCGGAGATGCTCCACGACGACCAGATGTCGCGCGTGAGCGCCATCACGTCGCTCTTGTACGGCAGGCCATCCAAGTATTCCGACAGCAAGCCGAGTTCCCCCAGTTTGGTCGCGCTGGGATTGTTCAGCGCCGCCGGATCGCGGGCGATCTGCGCCGCCGCCGAGCGGATCAGGTCGAAGAAATCGGCGGTCGAGGTCGCTTGCGACTTCTCGCCGGCGTCCAGAATGGTGCCGACGACCTGGGCCAGGTCGCTCAACTGGCTCTTGGTCAGGAGCACCCGCACTTCCGTCGTCGGCCGCTCCAGCTTGGCGTAATCGCGATCGCTCAGCCAGGCGCGAAACAACGGTGGCGCGGTTGTCCCCTGCACCCGGCCGAGATAGGCGAGCCGCATCGCCTGGCCCAGGAGCTCTGTCTCGGCGTCGAGCTTGGCCAGCACCGGATCGGCCTTGGTGCCGGCACTGCTGGTCAGCGCCCCGCGGGCACTGCCGGCCACCAGTTCCCCCCTCGCGGCGGCGCGCGTGCTGTCGACAATGGCGCCGCTCAAACGGTCGACGATGCGGCCGAACTGCTCGACCGAGCCGGCCTCGACGGGATAATAGAGCGCACTGTTGGTGATCGGGTTGCGCGAGAGGTCCTCGTACTGCGCCTGGGCGGAAGCGTGATTGGCCTTGCCCTGTGGTGTCTTCAGGTGCAGGGCGTAAAGCGCGATGCCGAGCCGCTGCAGCTCGAGCCGGACCTCCGGTGCGCCGAGGCCGGTCGAGGACAACGGATCATCGCCGCCGATGGCGCCGGCGTCGGTGATCAGGACGAGGTAGCGGCCACCGAAATCGCCCCACTTGACCTCCCGCACCGCCGCCATCACGCCGGCGTACGGATCCTCGTCGAAATGCGGGCTCGACACCTGGGCCGGCTTCAAGGCCGCAACACGGGCAAGGAAATCCTTGCCGTCGCGCACCTCAGAGGGGTTGGCGTACATTCTTGCCGCGTATTCGAGCTTCGGTACCGCCTTGACACTGGAGCGGAAGGCGATCAGGCCGAAGCGGACTTGGTTCGCGAGGCCCGCCTTTTCGACCGCGTCGTAGATCCGCCGCACGCCCTCGCGGGTGCGATCGATGTAGGGGCCCATCGAGATGGTAGAGTCGATGACGAACACGATTGCGGCCGAAAAGCTGCGCAGGGCGGCAGGTTGCGCTGTCGCAGCCGCCTTGGCATCCGCAGGTGAACTGGCGTCCTTTTTCGCCGTGACCGAGGCGATCTCCAGCACGCGGGCGCGATGGCCGGTACCGGTATCGATCTCGGCCGCCTGCAGGATCGGCAGCAGGTAGAACTGCTTGTCGATGTCGATGTGCGTTTCCGGTTCGATCGAGACGACGCGCGGATCGGTCTTCCCGCCGGCGACAGCGGTGCGGATCGGCGCCACCGCGGCGGCTGGATCCTTGGCCTTCAAGAGCTGCAGGACCGCATCTTTCTCGCTGAACAGGAGCGTCCGCTCACGCCCCGCCGGATTGGTGAAGGCAAGCGCCAGCTGCTGCTCCCAGGGGAGCACCGCGCTGGCGGCGATCCAGCCGTCGACCTTGCCGCGGCTGCCGCTGCCGACCTCGAACCACTCCGCGCCTGCCAACTGCCGCCGCTGATAGACGTAGAACTGGGAGAGCGCCGGCACCGCGGCGCCGCCCGCCTCCCCCGGTGCTTTCACCATCATCGCGCCGGGCCGCGTCAGGACGCGCTGGAACAGTGTCTTTTTGCCCTGCATCAGCAAGGGCGCGCGCGCCGCTGCGGCCGGGACGGGCAGCGTCTGGCCGGCGGGCTGCGCCAGGACGGCATTGCCGGTCGTCACCAGCAAGGCACAAACAAGCACCGCGACCGACCGCCTGATCCTGGAACTGACGCTCACGATCCCCTCGCTTCACACGCCTGGATCAACGCCTTGGCCTCGCCTGCGCCTTTCGCCTCCGCCTCGCGCAGGTACTTGAGGCCCTGGCGGCGCTCGATATCGCTCTTGGCTTCGCGGCAGAGCAGGCGCCCGGCGCCCAGGAGACCTGCCCCGTCGCCCGAGCGCGCGGCAGTTTCGTACCAGTAGACCGCCGTTTCCCAGTCAGCCGCAGCGACCGGGCTCGCCGCGGCAGCCCAAGTCTCCGGATCGTACATCCGCGCCAGCGCGACGGCCGCCTTGGCGGAGCCCATCTGCGCGCCCTGCTGGAACAACTGCCGCGCCGGCTCCAGACGCTTCTCGCTCAGCGCCGTTTCGGCCAGGCGGACGCAGTCGTCAACGCTGAGGCCGGCGCAGCTGGTGGCGCTCGCAGCGGGAACCGGCGGCACCACTGGCACGGGTTCGACCACGCGGGTTTCGGTGCAGCGCTCCGGCACCAAGCCGGGGATGGGGATCAGGCATGCGTACCAGCTCCCCGCCACTCCGGCCGCGCTCAAGACGATCAGCGCCGGGATCAGCGCCAACAGCCAGCGCCGCCGCGGCGGTTCCGCTCCCATCACCGGCACGACGGGCTCGGCTGCCTGCCGTTGCGCGGCCAGCACCGTCGCGTCTTCCTGCTCCCGGCGCAGGCGCTCCGCTTCCGCCTGCCGAGCGCGCTCCGCTTCCTCCTGCTCCCGCCGGAGCCGCTCGGCTTCGTGCTCCTGCCGTTCACGCTCCTCCTGCTCACGCTGCAGGCGTTCGCGCTCGGCCTGATCGTCGAAGCCAGCGCCCGACCCGAGCAGGCGATGGACGGTCAGCGTCGTACCCTGTTTCCGGACGCCGGTGGCAACCGTCAGGAAGTAGCCAACGCCGCTCATCGGCTGGGCTACGATCGCATCGACGATTTCGGGCCCGACCGGGATGAGGAGATCGTCGCCCTCTGCAGTCATCGTCGTAACGGAGTGCCACGCTTCGGTTGCCTGCCACCTGCCCGCGCTGCCGAGGAATGGCGCCGTGACCTGAGTGCTTTTTATTGAGAAATCGACCGATCCACCGGGCGTCCCCAGCCCCGCGATCCGCAGCAGGCCATACCCCGGCCCCCGGTCCTTGTCGGCGCTCAGCTCAGCGCGAATTGCCACCGTCACCTCCCATTCAGGAAGCCGCCGCAGTGCCGGGACCACCACGGAACACCTTCAGAATCCCGCCCAAGCGCATGTTCTGCTCCGGCGTGATTTCGCGGCCGGCGCTGTGGCCGGCATTGCCGATCGCCAGCGCCCGGAACGCCTCCAGCCAGTCGACTGCGTAGGTTCCGGTGTAGAGGATCTCCTCGGCCGGCAATTGCGGCAGCGTCCCGGCTGGGATCAGCGGTGGCGGCTCGAAGATGCGGCGGCCGTCGACCAGCGAAGGGGGCCGCTCCGCCATCGGTACAGCGGCAAATCCCAGCGTGTCGACGAATTCGTTGACGACGGTGCGGGCGAGAAACACCTGCTGGTCGACGATGCCGGTGCGCGTCGTCGACCGCTTTTCCTCCAGCGGCCGCAGCGCCTCGATCAGCTCCGCCTCGATGCGCAGCCGATCGGACGCACTCACCAGTTCGTCGGTAATGGCCCGCAGGATCGTGGCCGAAAGACCGAGAAAGCGCTGCAGCTCGGCGTTGTCCGGCAAGTCCTTTAACTGGCGGATCCACTCGCTCATGACCGCCTTGGCAAACGCGGCCGCACGGCTGGCGATGACGGGCTGCGCGCGCGCCGTCGGCAGGCGGACGACGGTCGGGCGGCGCGACCGCTCAGGCGCACCACCCTGCTGCTCCGATGCCGCACCGCCGCCCGCGACGGTAGTATCGGCGCGCAGATAAAGCCGGCGCAACGGTTCCCCTGCCGGCTGCAGGCAGAACAGCAATTCCCCGAAGCTGTCGAGCGCCTCCTGCAGCGCAGCCACAACCGTCTCTGCAACCGCGCGTTTGCGCTCAACCTCATCGGCCCCTTCCGAGAAGAAGTACTGGCCGAGCCGGTGGCCGACGATCTCTTCGGTCAGCCGGTTGAGCTGGGAGGCAATCCGTTCCAGCTTGGTTTCCGGCCGCGCGGCCCCCGCAAGCGCATTGCCGAGCCGCTCCATGCCGCCGTCGTTGAGCTGCAACACCGCCTGCCAGGCGGCGGCGCCATCCGCGATGTGGCGGCTGACGTTCTCGCTGTTGAGGAAGAGAGCCTGCTGTTCTGCCAAGCGCTCGGCCTCGCCCGGCAGCAGTTCGAGCTCCTCGCCCTCGGCCGTGGTCTTGATCGAGGCGTCGAGGAAGCCGGGTTTGCGCACCAGATAGACATTCTGAAACGGCCGGGCCGGCGTCCACTCCTGCAGCCACTCGCACTGCGAGAAACGCTCCAGCAGCGTGATGTGGACCATGCTGTTCCATTCCTGCTGCTGCTGGGACGCGGTTTGACCGCGTTTCGGCTTCAACCGGTGGTCGAGCTGGGTCAGCACCCACAGCAGGCCGCACGGGCGCTCCGCCCGGTCCTGTGGCGTCTCGCCTTGGGTCGAGTGGACCCAGGTGTTCAGCACCGGCGTCAGGGTCGTGATCTCGATTTGACTGTCGCAGCGCGTGCACATGATCAGGACGTTCATTTCCTGATCATCTGTATAACGCTCGAACAGATAGGCGACCTTGCCGCGCAGCAGCAGCTGCGCAACCGGATCGACGTCGTCGCGCTTCACTTCCCGCCGGACGTCGTCGAGGTCGCCCACCTTCAGCCGCCCGCGATAGCCGGGGAAGTCGAGCAGATCGACCTGTTCGAGCAAGCTCGCCACTGGCGGATCGGCGAGTTCGAACCGCATCTCGGCGGTGAGCGCGGTCAGCAACGATCGCGGCACGGCGACGGCAGGGCCAGTCCCTCCCACCCGCGCCGGGAGAACCTCGATCGTCTGGGCGGCATCCTTGCCAAGCCGGTTGAGGACATCGACGTTGATGATCGAGTTTTCCGACCACTCGAACCCCGTGCCCGTGCGCACAACCAGCGCATCGAGCGGCGCATAGACCGTGCGCGCGCCATTCAAGCGGGCGAGCCCATCCGCCAAGCTCACATAGGCTTCGCTCAGCGCGCTGACCCCGCCCCACAGCACGGCGAGCAGCCGCGCCCGCTCCGGACGCGCCAAGTAAGGGGCGAGCTCAATCGCCGTCGGCCAATAGTCCGCCTCGAGTGGTTTCATCGTTTCAGGAAGTCGTTGATGGAAATAGTCGAACACGTCGACCATGTCGTCGGCATCGAGGCCTGCGATTGCCTGCGGCCGGCGCGCCTTCTCGAGCCCCACCAGCAGCTGCCGGACCCGTTCAGGCTCGGTGTCGAATTTGACCCGCTCGCGGTCGAAATCGTTGAAAAAGCTGTTGCCGAGGATCTTAACGAGGTCCGCTTCGGTGAACAGCGTCAACGCAACCGGATAGCCCGTGGGCGTCGCAGCCGTCTGGCGGGTGAAACGCGTCACGAGCCCGGTCGCTTCCTTGCCGCCGCCGGGCGGATTGATGTGGCCGATGAAGTTGAGGTGCTCGCCCTCAAGGACGGTCCTGAGCTCACCATCGGGCCCACGCGCGAGCGTCGAGATAAGGTACGACTTGCCGGCCTGGGACATGCCGAACACGCCGATGGAGAGCTGGCGGCCGGCCGCGGCGCCGAGCCTGCGGCTCAAGTTGCGCGAGCGCCGGAGTTTCTCGATCAGGCCGTCGGCATCGCGGTCGAGCCGCGGCGCCTTCGGGCGAACGTCGCGCACCCACTCGATCGCCGCCCCGGCCCCGGCAAGAATGTTCTCGCAGCGCTGCGCCAGGCCCTCCGGCGTCGCGCCGCCGCTCACGGGCGGGGTCATCGGATCACGCTCCCGGTATCGAGCCAATAGCTCGTCTCGCCAATGCCGATGGTGGTCAAGGTGTTGAGCTCGAGCTCGAGAGAGGAAGGGCTAAGCCCGGCTACCTGCTCACAGCTTGCATCCTGAACCTTGAAGCCCTCGGCGCCACGCTTGTTTTCCTTGGCGAGCTGAACCTTGACGACGGGTGGCTCGTTGCGGTCGCTCCGCGCGAGCCGCTCCTTCGCCTTGTCCGTGAAGTCGAGCAGATAGAGCGGGCTGCCGCCCCAGCGCGCGTTGTCGAGCTGGCGGAAGCCCAGCACCATCCGGCCGCGCATCTCAAATGGCGTATCCGGCAGCTCGTAATTTTCCTCGTCCAGGCGGACATCGCGATAGTACACATCCTCGTCCTTGATGATCATGTTCTGATCCATCAGGCCGATGTTGCGCACCGTCGAGTAGGCGGTGAAGGCATTCGAGAGTAAATTGAAGTTCGGAATCTTTCGCTCGCCGCCAACCTTGCAGATCATCGCACCGACCGCGGCCGTCGACTTCGGATCATCGATGCGGCCGTCCTTGTGGAAGGGGTACCAGATGCCGGTCCGGTAGCCGTGCAGGGGGATGATCCGATCGGGCGGCAACGGCAACAGCATGCGGAACAGCGCCTGCACGCCGGGCAGCCGCGACGGCCGGCCACTAAGAAGCAGGACATCGCAGTTGTAAAGGTAGACGATCTCGCTCAGGGCCTGGATCGTCTTGCACAGTTCCAGCTGGTCAGTGAGGAAAGACCAGTGCAGGCCGTTGAGATCGATGGTCACCGGAACGTCGAGCAGGTTGAACCGCTCCCCGCCAGCCCCTGCTTCGCGGCGGACACCAGTGGCGAAATACGAGATGACTGCGTCCGAAGGCGGCTCGCGGCCCTGCAGCCATTCGCCCAGCGGAAGGGTGATCACATCCGTGCGGCGAATGGGGTTGTACTGCTCGTAATCCTTCAGGATCCGCAAGCCCATCGGGTAAAGGATCTGCAGCGCCAGTTGCTGGCGCAGCGCCATGTCGTGAACGGGGATCGGCTCCGAGCCGATCAGGCGCGACAACAGCGGCCCAGGGTCGTTGACTCCGTCCGTTCGCAGCTTGTCCTCGATCGCCGGCACGACCAGCTTCTGCACGACCTCAAGCACCAGGTCGTCGCCCGCAATCTTGAAGCCGTCGCGAAACCGTTGCTCGGGGCGGATGTAGACGTTGGCGCCGCTGCCCTCGTCGAGGCAGTAGTCGGTCACAACCAGATCGGAGGTGCCGCCGCCGATGTCGATCGACGCCACCGTGATCCGTTTCTGCGTGTCCGCCTCGCGCTTGCGCCTCAACGCGCGGAAAAAGTCCTCCGGCCGGCCGCCGAAGTGCTCCTGGCTCTCGCTGAAGACATAGACGACCTGGGCGCAGGTGGCCTCATCCCACTGCATGTGCAGGACGGGGAAGGGCGGCCACGCTTTCGCCTGTCCGTCGGGGTCCATCCCCTCGTCCTCGCCATGCCAGCCGAGCGCCTTCCAGACCAGCGCCATCGCCTGTTCCATCCGCTTGGCGAAGATGTCGCGTTCCGGCTTCGGCATCGACGGCGGCACGGTGAGGATAATCGTGCGCAGGTGCCGCGCCTTTTCCGGATCGCCCTGCTTCAAGCGCTGAGAGGGGCTGTTGATCTGCACCAGCGCCTGCGTCAGCACCTCACTCAGCATGAAGGTCATCAAGGCGCTGCGCGAATAGTGCGGCATAAAGACCGGCATGCGCTCATTCGGATCAACAACGTCGTACAGAGCGTCGCCCAGCTCGTTGACAAGGTTGCTGAACGGCGCACCGGTGGCGTGCGGTTCAATCTCGGCGCGGCTGACCGAGACGTTGAAGCGCCAGCCGGGGACGTAGCGTTCCTCGTTCCAGAGGTAGCGCTTCGGGCTCGACAGGCCGGTCGAGCCCTCGGTGCCGCGGCGATTGTTGGCAAGCCGCGCCGCTTCCGGACCGACCCGGGCAATCGTCGGCCAGACGAAGGCGTCGTTGCGACCGCTCTGGCAGGCGTGCTGCTCCTTGCCGAGCACGACCTGGGCAAACTCGATGCGGCTCTCGAACGGCTCGACGCAAACATGTTGCGGCTGGGTTAGATCCCTCAACGCCAGTTCATAGCGGTTCTTGAGGCCATGCCCCTGCTGCGGATGATCTTCGATCAGGATCCCGCAGGTGCGCGAATTGCCGACGTCCAGCACCATGTCGACCGGAATCGCCTTCTCGACGTCATCCTTCGCGTTCGAGCGCACCACGACCACCGGCAGCCGTGCCCGCTCGCCGATGACGGTCAGCCAATTCAGATAATGCGCGTGATCCGTGAGCTGCTTTTCCTCCGCCTGGATGTCCTCGGGCTGCAGCCGCAACTGGGTCTTCGCCTGGTCTTCGAACACTTCCCGCAGCCACGCGGCGATCCACGGCGCCTCGGTGAACCAGCCCATCTCGTTGGCGCGGAAAGCAAGCTTGAAGGTCGCACCGGACTGGACGTCGGCTTTCGTCGGCGCAAGATAGGCGCTGTCCGCAGAGCCCTCGAACACGGTCGTATCAAAGGCGATGGTGAGGCGGTGGGTGGCGCCGCTCAAGTCCTCGCCGGGCTTGAGCGCGACGACACGGCCGCGCGCCCAAGTGGTCGGCCCGCTTGCGAACTGATGCTGCTGGCTTCCGACCCTGAGGTAAGGCAGCGGTAACCAGCATTCATTCAAGAGTTTGAACGAGCTCTCGACCGGCACATCGAGCGTCGATCTGACCGCCGCGCCCGGATTGCCAGGGAAACACAACCGGTCAGTCGCCGGATCACGCTGCAATCGCGCGAGCGAGCCGCCGCTCGACTGGGCCACGAACTCCCCCGGGGCTTCCCGGCGCAGATCCAAAGTCAGGCCGAAATCCAGGAACTGGATCCCTGACCCCATGATCAGAGAGACTTTTTCCGAGAATTGGACCAGTTCGGCAAGCATGCTGGCGTAAGGTTCCTCCCCCGCAGCGCTGTTTTCAACAGGCTATTGAACGATATTCACGTCGTAGTTCGTGCCGTCCGCGTTGACGCCGCGACAGACCGCGTTGCCGCCGGCGCCCACCGTGCACTTGACTTGCGAGTCGAGGAACTGCGTGCCGTCCGGGCAGCGGATGCCGGTCTGGCTGATGACCAGCTGGCCGTTCTGCATCCGCGATGCGGCCGTCCCGCTGCAGGTCTGCTTCTGGCCGCCGCGCGCCTGATTGAGCGTCACCGTGCCCTGGCCCTTGTTCATGGAATAGTTGAGTTCGACCGGTGCGCCGGAGCGGTCCTGCAGCCCGGTGATCGAGCGCCAATTGCCATTGAGGAAGGCGGTCGAGCCCTGCTTGACCGCGCTCGGAGGGATGGTGAGCGGCGTGCCCTGCTGCCCGGTCACGGTTGGCGACGGTGCGCCGGGCTGCGGCGGTGGCAGCGGCGAGGTCGGTTGCGGCGGCACGGGTGGTTGTGGCGGCACAGGCGACTTCCCGTCGGCGGAGGGCGGCTGTTCCGGCTTCGGTGCCCGATCTGCCGGCGGCCGCGTGTCGCCCGTCGGCCCCTCCGGCTTCAGTTCCGCGTCAGCCGGCGGTTCTGCCGGCGGTTTGGGCGCTTCGGTCGCGGACGGCTCCGACGGTTGCGCCGCTTGCGGGGGGGTACCCTGCGGCAGGCCTTCTTCCGTCCGCGCGGCACCCGGCTGGTCGTCCGTACCCGTGACGCGGGCGCCGCTCTCCGGAACCACCGTCGCCGTAGCGTCACGCTCGATCAGCGTGCCTTCGCGAGTGACGCGCACATCGCCGCGCTCATCGACGATGATAGGCACCGACGGCTCGCGCACATCAGTGAGCGGCACGACCGGCTTGTCCTCGAACGGGATTGGCAGCCATGCCGGCATCGGCACCTCGATGCCGCAGCGGCGCAGGCCCAACAGCAGCAGCAGAAGCAGAAGCAGCAACAGCAACAGCGCCAACAGCGACCACCACCACGGTCGCCGCGTCACGACCGCTGCCTCTGCCACCGTCTCGGCCGCGGTCACTGCCGTCGCCGGCGCAGTCGCTTCTGTTGTGGTCGCCGCCGCTTCGGCCACGGCCGCCGCAGCTGATGGCGGTGCCGCCGCCGGATCGAGCGTGCCGAGCACATCGAGCCCCACCGGTGCGTTCAAAGGGTGGAAGCCCCAGAAAGTGAGAACCGGCTTGCCGTCGACCAGATAGATGTGATCGTCAGCGGGGATCTTGGTCGCCATCTCAAGGAGCCGGCCGAACACTTGACGTTCGCGGTCGCCACGCTGCTCGCCGTCTTTGATCAGGGATTGGCTCTTCTCCGCCAAGCGCGCACGCGCGGCGTCCGTTGTCGCCTTAGCCTGCTGGCGCTCCTCGAGCGTTGCCGCCGACCACGGCACGACGACACCGGGATAAGGCGCATACCAATCGATGACGTCGCCCTGCTCGCTGGCGCGCGGGATGGCGAACAGGTCGGCAACGTCCGCGCCGATCTGCCGGCGCATGGCCGCCCGCAACTGACTAGCGGCGCTGAAGACCGGGCTGCCGACGGCGCCCAAGGCCTGGTAGTCGTGCAACTGGCCCGATCGCAACAACGCTCCAGCCATCGTTATTTCCAACCTCCGTCGCGGCGGCCCGGCATTACGGACAGTGCGGGGGCTTTAACGCCTCCGTGGTTGCCTTTCTTATCGTCTTTTCGAAGGCAAGACCATCTTCCGGCGTCAGGATCTGGCCGCCCGTCACCTGGGCCACGCAGCGCGCCGCGTTGCTGCCGACGATATCGACGACGTTGATGGTGACGTTCGGCTTCGCCGCTTTTAGCGCTCGCGCTGCCTGGCAGGGATCACCACCGCAGCTGTCCTCGCCGTCGGAAATAACAACGATCACGCCCGGAGCCTTGCCGCCCTCCACCATCGAGCCGGCCTGCGTGATCCCTTGCGCCAGCGGCGTGCCCTGCATGGGTCGGAGGCCATCGACCTGACGCGTCAGCGCGCCCCGTTGGGATGGCGGGAAGAAGCCCAGGTTGTCGGCCGTCGGGCAGCGCTTCAGCACCACCAGGCCGACATCGACGTCCCCAGGCAAGGAACGGACGACGTTGTTGATGCCCTTCTTCGCCTCATCCAGCCGCGACGGTCCGCTGTGGCGCGGCATCACCATTCCCGCCGCCGGGCCGAACACGCCTTGCATGATCTGCCGGGCGATCTCGGAGCGGACATCGCGGTTCGTCATCGAGGCGGGAAAGCCCATGCTGCCCGAGGAGTCGAGGACAATAGCGACATCCGGCGCCTCCTCCGGCGACCGCTCGCCGGGGCACGGTGGCAAGCCTTGCGCGGCCGGCGGCGCGCGCTGCTGCTCGACCGGGGGCTTTGCCGCCTGCTGGCGTTCCGCCTCTGCCTGCCGCTTCGCCGCCTCCTCCGCCTGCCGTGCCGCCCGCTCGGCCTTACGCCGTTCCGCCTCGGCGCGGCGCTGCTCGTCGAGCGCCTTCTTGCGCGAAAGCCCAGCCTTGCGCTTGCACTCGGCGATCGCCTTGGCAAGGCTGCTCTGCACGGACTCGAGCGTGCGTGTCAGCGCCGCCCCTTCATCCTTGGCCGCGCGCACCTGTTCCTTGAGCGGACAGAGTTCGCGCTCGGCCGTGAGCTCAGCATTGAGCGCGTCGACCCGCCGGCGCATTGGCTCCTCGTCAGCGCGGGCCGCAGCCAGCCGTGCCTGCAGGGCGCACAGCTCGCGGGCCTCGCGCAGGCGCGCTTCCAGTTCCGCCATCCGCGTGGCGAGTGCCCGCTCCTCATCCTTCGCCGCCGCAAGGAGCGCCGTATAGTCGGGTCCCCACGGCGGCCAGCGGACGAGATCGGAAGCGACGAGGCCGTAGCCCGCAAGGCCCAAGAGCGCAAGCAGTGCGAGCAGACCAAGTGGCCACAGCCGGCGCGGACCCGCTGTCGCCGTTACCGCTGCCGCTGGAGGCACGGTGGCCGCTCCCATGGCAGCCGGCTCAGCCCCAGCTGCCGGCGATGCCGCTGGCGGCGTTGCGGCTGGCGGCGGCACCGCCCCCTGCCGCTGATGCCCCCAGAAGACAATCACCGGCTGGCCGCCGATGACGTAAACCGACTCCTCGCCGGGGTACGTGAGCGCTTGGCGCAAGGGGCCCGCCAGATCCGCCGCGGCCGGATCCAATCGCGGCAGCCGATCGGCCAGTGTCGCGAGAGACTTGAGCCGCTCGTTGAGGACGTCGCGCGCCTTCTCGTACGCCGGCGATGTGAGTGCGGTGAGCGGCACCGGCTGGCCGGCGAGATCGGAATACCACTCGATCATCCGGCCGTCGGCCGCGGGTGCCGGCTCTGCCAGCAGCGAGGCGGTCACCTCCGGCAGATGCCGGCGGATCAGCGCATCGAGGCGTCGGTGTAGGTCCGCGCTCGCCACCCCGTCGCCCAGCGTCGGCACGAAGCCGCTGGCATCGAGGCGTGCGATCCGCAGTTGCCTGACCATTCCTCCCCCTCGCCGACCACTCCGATTTTGCTCTTGCAGCCTCAATAGCAAATAATGGGCAGTGGAGCCTCAAGTTTTTCCGATCGGGTAAGAAGGGCCGCCGGCATGACGCCGGCGGCCCGAGCGATGCGCGTCAGGAGCTAATGCTTGAGGTGCATCGGGTCCATCGGCATGGAGGCGGCCTCGACGTCCACCTGCACCGTCACTGTCCCCGCCTTCTCGAAGGTGAGCGTGAGCGGGAATTGGCCGCCCTGCTTCAATGGCTCCTTGAGGCCGATCAGCATCACGTGCAGGCCGCCCGGCCGTAGCACCGCCGGTTCGCCGACATTGACGGTGATGCCGCTCACCGGCCGCATTCGCATGACGTCGCCATCAAGGATGTGCGTATGCAGCTCGACCTTATCGGCCACCGGCGAGGCTGCCTTGACGAGCTGATCGGTCGCCGTTCCGGCCGTCGTGATGGTCATGTAGGCCGCACCATTGGCAGCCGCGCCAGCCGAGGCCCGTGCCCATGGGTGGTCGATCTTGAGATCACCCAGCGTGTAATCCTGAGCGAAAGTGGCAGTGGTGATTGTCAACGCTGCAACAGCCGCGCTGAGCGCGAAAATCCGATGTTTCATCTGATCTCACCTCCTAAGCAATTGTTTGCATGATTTTAATAGGACAGGACCCGGGTTGCCGGGTTCATCTGGATCGCGATCGTCTCGGCATCGCCGGCGACTGTTCCTGCGATCCATTGCTCTTGGGTGAGTCCGGCCCGCTTCGTGCACATGCCGCAGACGTGAACCTTGGCGCCCTTTGCCATCAGCGCCTTCAGCGCGTCCTGCGCCGGCTTGAGTTCGGCCGCGACGTCCCTTACCGCAAAGCGAACCGCCCTGACATTCAAGAACACGACCACGGGGTGGCCGGCTTCGAGAACCTTTTCGGCATAGAACAGGCCCATTTCATTGGTCCAGGCATCATCGGTCGTGAGGTTAACGAACAAGGTGGTGGGCGCGTCGGCCGCGCGCGGGTGCGCAGCCGGGGTGGCGACAACAAGGACGGCCAGCATCAGCGCCGCAAGAATCGATTTCATCAGCGTATTCCTTTCGTGATCCATGCATGCAGGCGGACCGGCTGGTCGCGCGCCTGCAGCTTCGGTGCGAGCCTTTAATTTGATTGTCCGTCGGCTGATTGCCGGGCGGACCGTGCAACGCTTCAACCGATCGGCGGCGCCCGCGGCCGGGCGCTACCGCTTCGATGGTCGAGGCGGATCCGACGGACCGACGGCCGCGGCACGACGGCGCTCGTCAATGTGGCCGGTTCGGCCGCGATCAACGCCGGCACGAAGGCCGCGGTTGCCGATGCGACATGGCGACAGATCGGGCAGTCCTGCGGCTTCGGCCGCGACCGCTGCGGGTCCTGGCTGGTCGAATCCACACTGCAGTGGGCGGCTACCTCAAGGCCGGCAAGCCGCGGCCGGACCATGTGCGGACCGAACAGGACCGGCACGAGGACGTGGACGAATAGGGCAAGCGCGGCGAGCGCGATCGCCGCTGCCGCAAGCGGCCTGCCCGCTTGGCACCTCGGACTTCCGAGGGTGTTTAAGATCCGTCCCGCCATCCGCGCATCATGGACCCGCGGCCGCCGCCGTTCAATCGTCAGAGGGAGGCGTAGCGCGCACATCCTCGACCCGGCGCGGCAGGTGCCGGCGCAGCAGCTTGCCGTTGCGGGTGCGCGGCAGATGATCAACGAACACAACAATCCGCGGCTGCTTGTAGGTCGCGAGGTGATCCTTGGCCCAGTCGAGCAGCTGGTGCTCGTCGCCCACGCCGTGCGGAACGACAAAGGCGGCAAGGAGGTGCACGCCTTCACCCGCCGCCAGCTCGCCGACCGCCACCTCGTGCACCATGGGATGATGGGCGAGAATACCCTCGATCTCGAGCGGCGAGAGCCGGTAGCCCATCGGGTTCAGGATGTCGTCGTGGCGGCCGTGGAACCAGACGTAACCGTCCGCATCGATCGAAGCCAGATCGCCGCCGCAGAACCATTCGCCGCGGTAGACCAGCGCTTCCTCCTCCGGCCGCCGCCAGTAGCCCAGCATCAGGCCGGGATCGGAGCGATGCACGGCGAGAAGGCCGATTTCGCCCACGGCGCGTTCGCGCACCGGTTTCGCGGCCACCACCGAAGCCGGATCGGCCTCCTCATCGTTGTCGTCGCCGGGATCGAGGATCGCCACCCGCCGGCCCGGCTGCGGCCGGCCGGGGCTGCCGGGCTTGACCTGCATGCCCGGCCCGGTCGAAATGTAGGTCGAAATCTCGCTCATACCGAGCGCCTCGTAAAGCGGCGTTCCGGTCGTCGCCTGCCACGCCTGCAGAACAGCCGGCGGCAGCGCCTCGCCTGCCGTCAGCCCATGGCGCAGAGTCCTCAGGCTTTCGCGCTGGAAGGTCGCGTACTTGAGAATGCGCCGATAGAGGCTCGGCACGGTTGCGAAGATGGTGACGCCGAAGGCATCGATCAGCTGCGGCCAGACCGCGGGATTGGCCGGGCCGTTGTAGAGCACGGCGGTGGCCCCGTTGGCCCAGGGATCGATCAGGCCGACACCCAGCGTGTAGGTCCAGTTGAACGCACCGGCGTGCAGGACGACGTCGTCGGGGGTGATCCCATACCAGCCCTGATACATCGGCCGCCGCCCCCAGGCGACCCGATGGCCGTGCAGCACACCCTTGGGCCGGCCGACCGTTCCCGACGTGTAGATCAGAAAGGCCGGGTCGTTGGCACCGGTGTCGGCGTAATCGGCAGGCTCCGCATTTGCCGCAAGGCGCCTGATTTCCTCCTCGCCGAGCACCCGAACGGAAGCCGGCGGAGCGTGCGTCAACGCCAGATCATCTGAGAGCGCAACCGCTGCGGCTCCGGAGTCCGCGAGCAGGAACTCGGCCTCCTCGCTGGTAAGCGCGGCCGCGGATGGCAACGGCACCAGCCCGGCAGCGAGAGCGGCGAAAAAAGTCACGATATAGGGGCAGTCGTTGTCCATCCGGATCATCAGCCGCGCGCCTTGCGGCAGGCCGAGCCGGCGCAGCCCGCCAGCAAGCCTGCGTACCGCCAGATCGAGGGCGCCATAGCTCAATTCTTGCGGGGCACCAGCGCCGGCGACGATCAGCGCCGTCTTGTCCGGATGCGCCGCGGCTTGGCCAGCGATGCAGTAGCGGGCGATGTTGAGCCGCGCGGGTGGCGGCGGCAGCGGCGGTTGAGCGTTCACGACAGATCCCGGCGGCTGGTTTTTTGGTTGTCCACTTCTAGCACAGGCAGGGACGGACGGTGCAACGGCAGGCCGGAACGTGGATCTTGACGCCCCGTTCCAGCGGTGCTTATCCTTCCGCTGACGGTTCCTCGAAGGGTGACAAAGCCCGAGGATCAAAAGGGAACACGGTGCGGGTCGACCCGATGGGGGACCTGCTGCCGCGGCTGCCCCCGCAACTGTGCGCAGGGTAGCTCTCGCCCCCCTTTGCAAGGGGTCGGCCACTGGGCAACCGGGAAGGCCGGGTGAGAGCGGGGACCTGCGAGCCAGGAGACCTGCCGTCAGGACGAAGACGCGACGCTTCCGGGCGGGGTGCACCGGGGCAGGCGGTGAGCTCGCTCGCAGCTCAAAGCCCTCCTCCGTTCGCGCTGTCCCGTCTGGTTTGTTCGGGCGTCTGGTTTGTTCGGGCCGCAAAGGGCCTCGGGAGGAGGGACAATGCATATCATGGAAGGCTACCTGCCGGTTGCGCATGCGGTTGCGTGGACGGCCGTGTCGGCGCCGTTCGTCGCCTGGGGTGCGGTGCGGCTGGTCCGCACCGTTCGTGCGCTCCCGGAAACGAAAATGCTGCTCGCCGCTTCCGGTGCTTTTTGCTTCGTCCTGTCGGCATTAAAAATCCCGTCCGTCACCGGCAGTTGCTCGCATCCGACTGGCACCGGGCTCGGCGCGGTCCTGTTCGGCCCTGCGGTGATGACGGTGCTGGGCACCCTCGTGCTGTTGTTCCAGGCACTCCTGCTCGCACACGGCGGCCTGACGACGCTGGGGGCGAACGTATTTTCGATGGCGATCGTAGGCCCCTTTGTTGCCTGGGGGGTGTTCCGCCTCGGCCGATCGATCGGCGCCTCGGCGGCGGTCGCGGTTTTCCTGGCCGCCGCCCTGGCCGATCTCTCGACGTACCTTGTGACCTCGGCCCAACTCTCCGTCGCGTTTCCTGACCCGGCAAGCGGCTTTGGTGGCTCCTTCGCCAAGTTCGCCACCGTCTTTGCGCTGACCCAGGTACCGCTTGCGATCATCGAGGGCCTGATCACCGTCGTCGTCTTCACCATGCTCACCAGCTATAGCCGCGCCGAACTCCGGGTGCTGCCACACCTCGCCGGGGAGGTCCGCTGATGGCTCGCCGCAATGCAATCCTGCTCCTGATCGCGATTGCGCTCGCAATCGTGCCGCTTTTCATGGGTTTTCAAGGCGATGAAGTGTTCGGCGGCGCCGATGGCGAAGCACAGGCCCTGATCACCGAGATCCGGCCCGACTACCGGCCCTGGTTCGAACCCGTGTGGCAGCCGCCAAGCGGCGAAATTGCAAGCCTGCTGTTCGTCCTCCAGGCGGCGCTGGGCGCCGGCTTCCTCGGCTACTACCTCGGCCTGCGCCGGGGTCAGGTGCGGGTCCGCGGCAGCGGCGACGATGGATCTTATTGACCGGATCGCACAGACCAATCGCTGGAGCCAGCGCCACCCGGGCGAAAAACTGATGCTGGGCGGCGGGCTGCTGCTGTTGAGCGTGATCCTGCCGGCCATACCGGCGGCGCCGCTGATCCTTCTCGCGGCCGTGGCGGCAGTGCTGGTCGGCGCACGGGTAAGCGTGCGCGACTACATGGCTGTGTTTGCCGCACCGTTCACATTTTTGGCCTTAGGCGCTTTCGTGCTGGCGGTTTCGGTCGAGCCGGACGCAGGCGCGCCATGGCTCGCGGTGTCATCAAAGTCAGCAACGATCGCCGCAGCTGTGACGCTCAGGGCGCTGGCGGCGACCGCTTCGCTGCTCCTGATCGTGCTCACGGTGCCGCTCACGGCGCTCCTTCGGCAGGCGCATCGCTTGCACGTACCGGCGCCGATCATCGAAATCGCGGTGATGATGTACCGCCTCGTCATGCTGGCTTTCGGCATGGCGGCACGAGGGCAACAGGCGCAGGCAAATCGTCTCGGGTACCGAGACGTTCGCCGAGCGATCCACTCAAGCGGCCTCCTCGCCGCAGCGCTGCTGCCGCGTTTGCTGGAGCGCGGCCGACGGATGGAAATCGGCCTCGCGACGCGTGCCTGCACCGGCGAGTTGCGGACGCTGGCACCTGCGGTGCCCCTTTCGTCGGCGTTCCTCAGGTGCACCGTAGCCCTCCATGTGAGCATTGCCATGACAACGATCGCGTGGATCGCTCTGGTTCCGCTGCCGGCATGACGGCAGCGGCCCTGGACGCGCTGATTGACGCACGCGATCTGCACTATGTCTTTGCCGGCGGCATTCCCGCGCTCACCGGCGTCGATTTCGCGGTGCCGCCCGGCGCCAGAGTAGCGCTTCTCGGCGCCAACGGTGCCGGCAAGACGACCTTGCTCCTGCATCTGAACGGCTCGCTCAAACCGGCGCGCGGCACACTTCGCTTGTGTGGCGAGGATGCGGGCTATGACCGGGCAGCCTTGAAGCGTTGGCGAATGCAGGTCGGCCTCGTCCTGCAGGATCCCGATGACCAGCTGTTCGCCGGCACCGTGTACGAGGACGTCTCCTTCGGACCTCTCAACCTCGGCTTGCCGGAGCCGGCTGTTCATGCGCGCGTCAGCTCTGCTTTGGCTGCTCTCGGCATCGCCGATCTGGCGGCGCGGCCGGTGCACATGCTGAGCTTCGGGCAGAAGCGACGGGTGGCGATCGCCGGAATCGTCGCCATGCGCCCGCACCTGCTGCTGCTTGACGAACCGACCGCCGGCCTCGATCCGCATGGCGTTTGCCAGCTGCTGGCGACGCTGGATTCTCTGGCGGCGGCCGGCACGGCGCTGGTCCTTTCGACGCATGACGTCGATCTCGCTTACGGCTGGGCGGAGACGGTGGCGCTGATGGACCGCGGTCGCATCATCGCCGAGGGGCCGGCGCAAGCGGTGCTGGCCGACGACGGTGCGCTGGCCCGCGCGCGGCTGCGGCGACCGCTCCTGATGGAACTCGCGATCCAGGCGCACGCGGCCGGTCTGGTCACCGCCGAGCCGGCGCCGCGGCGGGCCGCTGATCTCGCAGCGTGGCTTCGCTCCGCTCAAATAATAGGCCGCGCCACCGCCACCTGAACGCACAACACCAGTTGTCCTGTTTCCAGGCCGCTTTTGCCTCATGGCTTGCGGGCATAGACCCGGACATGGTCGATGAGAACGGCAGCAGGAAGCTTCGCCGCGTGGTCCATGATGGTCTCGTCCAGCCCCCATACATCGCCGGGCCCCTGATCGTATTCAAGCGATAGCATCAGCGCGTGCTCGTCGCTGGTTGAAACGCCGTCACGCGTTTCCCACACGGGCCGGCCATCGAGGTAATAGATCAGCCGATCGGTCTGCCATTCCACCCCGAAGCTGTGGAACCCACCGTCGCGCAAATTGACGCCGTGCGCCGCAGCGTCGATCAGCTGTGTCCTCGATTGCCCAGCCGCTTTGCCCCAGTGGTTGGCAACGTGAAAGTGGTTCAAGGTTCCGTGCGGCAGGTTCTTCGTCCATGAGCTCGGCTTGCCGGCCGAGACGAGGTATTCGACGACATCAATCTCGCTACCAGTCGCAGGGTTGCCGTCGTAAGTATCGCTCGGATCGAACAGCCAGAACGCAAACCACAGCCCGCCGGCTTCGAGGCCAGTCACGTTGACGCGTGCCTCGATGTACGTGCCCGGACCGGGGCCGAACGTCGTCCACCGCGCCCGCGGCACCTTCCAATCGTAGGTCTGCAGATACGAGGTTTTCAACACACCGCCGTCCAGTCGCGCGCGCAGCACCAGGCGGCCGCGCCCGTCGAGGGTGGCATCTTCGCGCGTGTAGTGGGCATCGCGCCACTTAACGGCGCCCCAGCCATCGAAGAAGAACCAGTGCGGCCGTGGCAGCGCACCGGCCGCTCCATCGAACTCATCGGCCCAGACGAGCCGATAGCCGGAGTGGTCCAGCGGCGGAGGCGCGGCACCCGCGAGGGTGCCGGCCGCGACGATCACGCTGAGCCCCAGCGCTGCCGCGCCAGCGCATCGTAAGATGGTCGTTTCAGCCCCGCGCACGGCGCTCAGCTCGTGAGCACCGGCGTCCTGCGCAGATAGGCATCGTCGCCGATCTGCTTGACGAGAAAATCGGCCACGTCAGCACGCGCAATAAAGCCGCATCGCCAATCACGAGGATCGCCGAGAACCCGATAAGTGCCCGTGAACGGGCCGTTGGTGAGGATGACGGGGCGCACGATCACCCAGTCGAGCCCGCTCTCCTGAACGATCCGTTCCTGCACGTCCTTGTCGTCGTAGACACGGCCAAGGAACAGGCGGAACGCCGAGTTGAAGAGAAAACTGCCGTGATTGCGGCTGTCGCCCGCACCGAAGCCGGTGAGGCAGATCAGCCGTTTCACACTCGCTTCTGCCATCGCCGCAACGAGGACCCGCGTCGCGTCGGAGAACAGCCGCGTCGGTTTAAAGAACAGCTCCGGGCTGGGGGCAACGCCAAGCGTCTGGATCACGGCATCGACGCCCTCGAGCGCGGAGCGCACCGCAGCCGGATCGAGCGCGTCGCCGCTGATTTTCTCAAGGTTGGGATCGGTAACGGGGATACCGGCAGCGGAACGGGCGAGCGCCCGCACGGAGTGTCCCGCCTTCAGCGCCGCTTTCAGTGTCTCCAGCCCGATGCCACGGCTGGCACCGATGATGAGGATTGTCGCCATCGCCCGTTGCCTCCCTCTCGCCATTCCTCTGATTTAAGCGTGTCAGGGCGTCTCGCCAGGAGCCCCGACGGCAAGCGCGTCGAGAAACGCTGACGCTTGGCTGCGGATCCGCTCGATGCGTGCGTTCGCCATGCGATCCAGGGTGCGGTAGATCATCGCGAGGCGCGGATTCGTCGCCAGCCGCGCGCGGTTCTCGGCGAGAAAGTTCCAGTACAGAATGTTGAACGGGCAGGCGCCCGCTCCCTCGCTTTGCCGAACATCGTAACGGCAGTGGCGGCAGTAGTCCGACATCCGGTCGATGTATTTGCCGCTGGCGGCGTAGGGCTTGGAGCTCAGCACGCCGCCATCGGCGAACAGCGCCATGCCGTGTGTGTTCGGCAGCTCGACCCACTCGTAGGCATCGGCGTAAACCGCCAAGTACCAGTCGCTCACGTCCTGCGGCCGGATGCCAGCGAGGAGCGCGAAATTGCCGGTCACCATCAGCCGCTGGATGTGATGCGCGTAGGCCTCTTCCTTCGTTTGCGTGATGCACTGGCGGAGGCAGTTCATTTCTGTCGCGCCGGTCCAGTAGAAATCGGGCAGCGGTCGCTTGGCGGCGAAAAAGTTGGTCTTTGCGTAGCCCGGCATCTTGAGCCAATAGATGCCGCGCATGTACTCCCGCCAGCCAATGAGTTGGCGGATGAAGCCCTCAGCGGCATTGAGCGGGATGCGGCCGTGCCGGTATTCGACCTCGACGCGCCGGCAGACCGCGAGCGGATCGAGCAGGCCGACGTTGAGATAGAGGCTGATTACCGCGTGATAGAGCGTCTTCTCGCCTTGCTTCATCGCGTCCTGATAGTCGCCGAACAGGGGCAGCGCGGTGGCGACGAAGCGCTCGAAGGCGCGCTCCGCATCCGCCAGCGTCACCGCGAACCAGAACGGCTCCAAAGTGCCGAAGTGACCGGCGAAGCGGCTGCGAACCATCTCGATGACGGAACAGGTCGTGGCATCGGGGGCGAAGCGGGCCGGTTCGGGCGGCTGCACCCCCGCGGGCAGCGGCTTGCGATTCTCGGCATCGAAATTCCACGCGCCCCCCTCGGGTTCGCCGTCGCGCCCCAGCAGGAGGCCGGTCTTGCGCCGCATCAGGCGGTAGAAATATTCCATGCGCAGGCTCTTCCGGCCCTCGGCCCAGCGCGCGAAGTCGGCATGCGAGGCGAGAAAGCGATCGTCGGCGCGGACCTCGACCGGCACGCCGGCCGCGGCCTGCCAGCCTTGCATGTCTTCGCGGACCCGCCATTCGCCCGGTTCGGTGACGACCACGTGCGCCGGCCGGTGACGCCTGACGGCCGAAATCAACTCGCCGCGCAAACTGCCGCTGTTGTTGGGATCGTCGAGCTTCCGGTAGTCGACCGCGATCCCTCTTGCGCGCAGGGCGTCTGCGAAGTGGCGCATGGCGGCGAGGACAAAAGCGATCTTCTTGACGTGATGGCGGACGTAGGTGCATTCGCCCATTACTTCCGCCATCAGCACGCCATCGCGCTCAGGATCGAGATCGCGCAGGCTGGCGAGGTCGAAGCCCAGCTGATCGCCCAGTACGAAGCGGAGTGAGCCACCCGGTCCCGCTGCCACGTCGCCGTTGAGCCTTGCCAATGTCATCGGTTGCCATGATGGTAAGCGCGATCGCACGGCCGGCAAGCTTCGCGCGCATTGCACAGTACGGCCGTGAGCGATCGGCGGATGCATTCGCCTGCAGATCGGGACCAACCGATGCTTACGCCACCATCAAACCGGGGGCCAGGGAAGGACGCACTATGCTGAGACTTGCCGCGCTGGCGCTTCTTCTCGCGAGCCTGGTTGCGACACTTGCGCCTGCACCCGCCAGCGCCGACCGGGTCCTGCTCAACGTCTCCTACGATCCGACGCGGGAGTTCTACCAGGATTACAACGCCGTTTTCGCCAAGCACTGGAAGGACACCACCGGCGAGACGGTCACATTCCGCATGTCGCACGGCGGCTCCGGCAAGCAGGCGCGCTCGGTCATCGATGGCCTGCCGGCGGACGTGGTCACGCTGGCACTCGCCGGCGACGTCGAGGCGCTCGCCAAAAGCGACCTGATCATATCGGGCTGGCAGACCCGCCTGCCCGACAACAGCGCCCCCTACACCTCGACCATCGTTTTCCTGGTCCGCAAGGGCAATCCGAAGAACATCCAGGATTGGTCGGACCTGGTCCGCGACGGCATCCAGGTGATCACGCCGAACCCCAAGACCTCCGGCGGGGCGCGCTGGAACTACCTCGCCGCCTGGGGCTACGCCCTGCAGCAGCCGGGTGGCACCCCCGAGACCGCCAAGGCCTTCGTCGGCCAGATCTACCGCAACGTCCCGGTCCTGGACGCAGGCGCACGCGCCGCGACCACCACCTTTGTCCGCCGCCGGATCGGCGATGTCCTGCTGTCCTGGGAGAACGAGGCCCTGTTGGCGATCAAGGCGCTGGGAGCCGACGAGATCGACATCGTCGTCCCTTCCGTAAGCATCCTGGCCGAACCGTCGGTGGCGGTCGTCGATGCAAATGTGGATCGCAACAAGACCCATGATCTCGCCGAGGCCTACCTCCACTTTCTGTTTACGCCACAAAGCCAGGAGATGGTCGCCAAGCACTTCTTCCGTCCCCGCAACGCGGACGTGCTTGCCCGCTACCGGGCGCAGTTCCCACCGGTCAAGCTGTTCACTATTGACGCTGTGTTCGACGGCTGGGACAAGGCTCAAACGGAACATTTCGCCGACGGCGGCGTTTTCGATCAGATCTACCAGCCGCGCGGGAGATAAGGGCGGATGACGGTGTTGGCGCGTTTGCTTCCCCGACGTGCGCCGAGCGTGTTGCCCGGCTTCGGTCCGGCGCTTGGTTTCACACTCGCCTACTTGAGCCTGATCGTGCTTCTGCCGTTGGCGGCGCTGGTGCTGCGTCCGGCGGAACTGGGCTTTTCCGGTTTCGTCGCCGTGGTCACCGAGCCACGCGTGGTGGCAGCGCTCCGCTTGAGCTTCAGTGCATCGCTGATCGCGGCAAGCGTCAACGCCGTGTTCGGGCTGATCGTCGCCTGGGTGCTGGTGCGCTACACCTTTCCCGGCAAGAAGATCGTCGATGCGCTGGTCGATCTGCCGTTTGCGCTGCCAACTGCCGTTGCCGGCGTCGCGCTCACCGCGCTCTATGCCCCTAACGGCTGGATCGGCCGCCTGCTGCAGCCATTCGGGATCGAGGTCGCCTTCACGCCGTTGGGCGTAGTGGTCGCACTCGTGTTCATCGGCCTGCCGTTCGTGGTCCGCACTGTCCAGCCGGTGCTCCAGGATCTTGAGCGCGAGGTCGAAGAGGCCGCCGCCAGCCTGGGTGCCTCGCGCTGGCAGACCATCGTCCGCGTCATCCTGCCGGTGATCGTGCCGGCACTCCTCACCGGCTTCGCGCTCGCGCTCGCGCGCGCGATCGGCGAGTACGGCTCGGTCATCTTCATCGCCGGCAACATGCCGCTGGTCTCGGAGATCGCGCCGCTCCTGATTGTCATCAAGCTCGAGCAGTACGATTACGCCGGTGCCGCCGCCGTCGGCGTCGCCATGCTGTCGATTTCCTTCGTCATGCTGTTGGTGCTGAACCTGCTGCAAAGGTGGCATCGTGGCCGCTGAAACCTCCGGGCCAAGCGCCGGCCGGGCGCCGGCTGCCCGTTCTGCGATCGCCGAGCCGGCGTGGGTCCGACGTCTCCTGATCGCGGTTGGCCTCGCCTTCATCGGCATCTTCCTCGTACTGCCGCTCGCGGCCGTCTTCTTTGAAGCGCTGAGCAACGGAATCGGCGCTTACGTCGCCGCTCTGCACACCCCGGACGCGCTGGCCGCGATCCGGCTGACGTTGCTGGTTGCCGCGATCGCGGTGCCGTGCAACCTGGTCTTCGGTGTCATCGCGGCCTGGGCGATCGCCAAGTTCGAGTTTACCGGCAGGAGCGTGCTGATCACCTTCATCGATCTGCCGTTCTCGGTCTCGCCGGTCATCTCCGGCCTCGTCTATGTGCTGCTGTTCGGTGCGCACGGCTGGTTCGGCCCGTGGCTGATGGCCAACAATGTTCAGATCATCTTCGCCGTGCCGGGCATCGTGCTGGCGACCATCTTCGTCACCTTTCCCTTCGTCGCCCGTGAGCTGATCCCGCTGATGCAGGAGCAGGGCACGGAGGAGGAGGAAGCCGCCTTGTCGTTGGGGGCCAATGGTTGGCAGACGTTCTGGCGGGTAACGCTGCCGAACATCAAGTGGGGCCTCCTGTACGGCGTTTTGCTGAGCAACGCGCGGGCGATGGGGGAGTTCGGCGCTGTTTCGGTGGTCTCCGGACACATCCGCGGCCTGACCAACACCATGCCGTTGCACGTCGAGATTTTGTACAATGAGTACAATTTCGTGGGCGCGTTCGCCGTCGCCTCTCTGTTGGCGCTGTTGGCGCTGGTCACGCTGGTGCTGAAGAGCTTGCTCGAGTGGCGCTTTGGCCACGAGCTCGCTCTCGCCCGCCACTAAATCCCGGGATCGCTGGATGAACATCGAGATCAAGGACATCCACAAGCAGTTCGGCGATTTCGTCGCTCTGCAGCGGATCAATCTCGCAATCGCGCGAGGGGAGTTGCTGGCACTCCTGGGCCCCTCCGGTTCCGGCAAGACGACGCTGTTGCGCATCATCGCCGGCCTCGAACAGCCGACGTCGGGGTCGATCCTGTTCGGCGGCGACGATCTGGTCGGCCAGAGTCTGCGCGAGCGCAAGGTTGGCTTCGTGTTCCAGCACTACGCGCTGTTCCGGCACATGACGGTGTTCGAGAACGTCGCCTTCGGCCTGCGCGTCAAGCGGCGCGCGGAGCGGCCAGGCGAGGCCGAGATCGGCAAGCGCGTGCGGCGCCTGCTGGACCTCGTGCAGCTGGGGCCCTTTGGTGGCCGCTATCCATCACAGCTGTCGGGCGGCCAGCGGCAGCGGGTCGCGCTGGCGCGCGCGCTTGCGATCGGACCGCGGGTCCTCCTGCTGGACGAGCCGTTCGGTGCTCTTGATGCCAAGGTCCGCAAGGAGCTGCGGCGCTGGCTGCGCGGCCTGCACGACGAGATGGGTCTCACCAGCGTGTTCGTAACCCACGATCAGGAGGAGGCGCTGGAACTCGCCGACCGGGTGGTGATCATGAACGAGGGCGGGGTCGAGCAGGTCGGCAGTCCTGAGCACGTCTACGAGCAGCCAGCCTCCGCCTTCGCTTACGAGTTCCTGGGCAACGTCAATCGCTTTGAGTGCACCATCACTGACGGGCAAGCGGTGTTCGCTGGCGGCGCCATCAGCGTGCCGGAGGATGTCGGAGAAGGTGACGGAGCGGCGATTGCCTACGTTCGGCCACACGACATCGAGGTATTCACCGGCCCCGCGGTCGCGGCCTTAGCGGCGACCGTGCGCTACATCTCTGCCGCCGGACCGCTGGCTAAGGTCGAGGTTGCGACAGACGACGGCCGGCTGATCGAGGTCGAACTCGCCCGCCCCGTGCTGAGGGCGCTGGCGCTCAAGGTCGGCACACCGGTCCAGATCCGCGCGCGGAAAGCGCGGGTATTCCGCCGCGACGCAGAGCCGCAGCCGGGCAAAGATCTCTCCCTCCGCGGCGAGGGCAGCTACCCCGAGGCCGAAATCACGCCGGCTCCAATGTGGCACATTTAGACTGCAGCGGCTTCACCTAAGCAGCGCAGCGCCCGAGAAGTCAGATGTCGTAAAACAGCAGGACCTTCGCCGGCAGCCCACGCGCCCTTAAATCGGCGAGGCTGGTGCGGTCGAGGATGCCGGCGACCGCGTCGCGAACATCCAGCATGAGTGTGCGAATTCGGCACCCCGAGACGTCTTTGCAATCATCGCATCGGCGATACGCGGTCCGGCTTGCACACGGAATGGGCGCCAATGGACCGTCGAGGGTGCGAATCACATCGCCGATCAGGATGCGTTCGGCCGGCTTGGCGAGCGTGTAACCGCCGCCCCGTCCCTTCTTGCTGTGCAGAAAGCCGGCGTTCTTGAGCTCCAGGAGGATCGCGTCGAGAAATTTCTTCGGAATGCAGTTCACTGCCGCGATGTCAGCTATCAGCATCGCGCCCGCCCCCTCGTGCTCGGCCAAGTGCAGGAGCGCCTTGATGCCATACTTACCTTTGCTCGACAGCATAGATCACCTAGTTGATTGATTTTAAGTGATATGCAAGGCTGAAACAGCCGCCTTCAAGAATGGATCTCAGCGCCTTCTCGCGACGGCATAAAATCTATTGATTATATAGTATATACAGCCCTAACATTTGCCTTGGCTGGACAGGCAACAGCCCGCGGAGATTTGACGAAAAGCAGCTTGCGCCGCGTCACCAAACGCTAAAGCGCCACGAAGGCAGCCGCCGCTTTGCAGCGTCAGGCCATCGCAAGCAGCGCGCCGCAATAAGCGGCGTAAAGCGCCAGCATCACCGCCCCCTCCGGCCGGCCCAGCCGGACGCGGCTTCGGCTGTAGACGATCAGCACCACGGCCGACCCAACCAGGGCGATCCAGTCGCGCATCCCCATGTCGGGCGGGAACGGAATCGGGGTAATCAGCGCCGTCACCCCGAGGATGCCCAAGATGTTGTAAATGTTCGAGCCGATGATGTTGCCGAAGGCGACATTGGCGCGGCCCTTGATGGCGGCGGCAAGCGATGCGACCAGTTCCGGCAGCGATGTGCCGACGGCAACCACCGTCAAGCCGATGACGGTTTCTGACACCCCGGCGAGCCGGGCCAGCGTGATGGCGCCGCGCACCAGCAGATCGGCGCCGAAAATGAGACAGGCAAGCCCAGCGACCGCGATCAGAAGAGAGAGCCACAGCGGTGACGGGACGGGGTCGTGGAGATGGCCCTCCGCCTTGTGCATCTGGGCCGCAGCACCATTGTGGCGCTCCATCACCGCCGCCACGACCAGATACGCCACGAGCGCCGCAACCAAAATGGCGCCTACCCATTGCGTCAGCTCGCCGATGCCGACGCC
This sequence comes from Defluviicoccus sp., assembly GCA_049291695.1. Lineage (GTDB taxonomy): Bacteria > Pseudomonadota > Alphaproteobacteria > Rhodospirillales > Defluviicoccaceae > Defluviicoccus. The sequence continues at coordinate 31,497 of JBATPX010000124.1, read as the reverse complement.
AATCCCGCACAACAGGAATGTCGCTGCGAGCATGACCGAGCCATCGCGCCGAACCGCGTTTGGATCAACGGCGATTGGCTTGATGAGTACGACAGTCGCCAGGATCAGCAGGATATTGCTGATGTTGGAGCCGACCACATTGCCGATCGAGATGCCCGGTGAACCCGCGAGCGCGGCTTTAATGCTGGTCACCAGCTCCGGGGCCGAGGTGCCGAAGCCGACCAGGGTGAGCCCGATCAAGAGTTCCGACACGCCGAGACGGCGAGCGACACCGACGGCCCCGCGCACCACGGCTTCACCGCCGATGACGAGCAGGACGAGGCCACCTGCCAACAGAAGCACAATTTCCATCGGCGCCCTTCCTGCTGGCATCCGGGTTCCGCCCGGGTATGGCTTATTCGCGACGCCAGGTCGATAGCGCAGGTTCACGAGACGCGAGCGCTGTGCACCGGATGCAACGCATCACCGCTGGGCGGATCGGCTCGCGGGTTTCCGGCAGGCCCGGGGCGGCCGTCAGCCTCCCTGCGGCAGGGTTCGCGGCGGAAGGCTGACGGCCGCCCCGGGCTGCCACGGCGCCACGCGCACCGGCCGGCCCGACTGTGTCCGCAGGACACGCCGCCCGGCGAGCATGCCATTGCCGAGGAGACGCTGGTCGGCGCAGTCGCGCGCCAGGGCGGGCAACGGAATCTCGCTCCGCTCGCCGCTGCTTGCAGCCTCGCGGCAGGCGGGAAGACCCTGGACCAGGTCCACCAGCGCCGCCGCCTGCAGCGGACCGAAGCGCCGCCACAGCCCTTCGAGCAGGGTCTCAACGGCCTCGTTGGGCGATGCGCGCTCGAGGTCGAGGTCGGGGCAGCCGCGCGAGAACGCGGCGTGAACGTTAGGCTCGATGGGGCCGCGCGGGTCAGCAACGAACACCGCCGGCATCAGCGGCCGGCCGCCGTAACGCGCCGCAAAGCAGCCTTGTGCCAACAGCAACAGACAGTGCAGCTTCTGCGGCTGCAGGTTCACGCTGTCCTGATGCGCGCGCGACAGGATGCGGAAGGCGATCTCGAACGCGGTGTTGACGGCGGCTGCGGACATGGCGGGACACGCTTGCTGTCGGCGAATGGGCCGAGTCAGTCTATCCCTACCCTGCGAAAAAGCGGTTAACCAACCGCGCTCAGATCAACCCCGCCAGCGGCGACGAGGGATCGGCATAGCGTTTCTTCGGCATCCGCCCGGCCCGGTAGGCGAGCCGGCCGGCCTGCACGGCATAGCGCATGGCGTATGCCATCCTGATCGGATCCTTGGCCTCGGCAATCGCCGTGTTCAGCAGCACGCCGTCGCAACCCAGTTCCATCGCGATCGCCGCATCGGAGGCAGTGCCGACACCGGCATCGACCAGCACCGGCACCCGCACCTGCTCGACGATCAGGCGGATGTTGACCGCATTCTGGATGCCTAGCCCGGAGCCGATCGGCGCCGCCAGCGGCATGACGGCAACGCAGCCCATCTCTTCGAGCCGCTTGGCGAGGATCGGATCGTCCGTGCAGTAGACCATCACCTTGAAGCCGTCCTTGATCAAGATCTCGGCAGCCGCCAAAGTTTCCAGCATGTTGGGGTAGAGGGTCTTGATATCCCCCAACACCTCGAGCTTGACCAGTTCCCAGCCGCCGGCCTCGCGCGCGAGCTTGAGCGTGCGGACCGCATCGGCGGCGTTGAAGCAGCCGGCGGTGTTCGGCAAGTAGGTGTATTTCTTGGGGTCGACGTAATCCACCAGCATCGGTTGCGAGGGATCGCTGACGTTGACCCGGCGCACCGCAACCGTGACGATCTCCGCTCCCGATGCTTCGATGGCGCGCGCCGTCTCCGGAAAATCCTTGTACTTGCCGGTCCCGACCAGGAGCCGCGAGCGGAAGCTGCGGCCGGCAACCACGAGCGGGTCATCGAGCACATCCGCCGCGTCGACCGCCACCCCCGGCGCGGCATCGGGCGCGCCGCCGCCGATGAAGTGGACGATTTCGAAGCGGTCACCGTCGTGCACCGGCTCGCGCTCGTAGCGGGACCGCGGCACGATCGCGAGGTTGCGCTCGACCGCCACCCTGCGGCTGTCGAGGCCAAAGCGGGTCAGCATCTGGGCAACCGTCAACGGCCCGTCGACGGCCTTGGCCTCACCATTGACCGTGACCTGCATCGCCTTCCCCGCACCATCCATTGCAGCTCTCCAACCCGGCAGCCTCCTCGCAGCGGAGGTCCGCCCGCTAACATAGGCCAAAGCCAGCCTTCCTCAAGGGCGCCGTCATGCGCTAAGCTTGAGCTGAGAGTCGTCACCGTCCGCGTGAGATCGGGACGCGCCATGCACCCCTCCGTACTGATCTTGAACGGCCCGAACCTGAACCTGTTGGGAACGCGCGAGCCGCACGTCTACGGGGCGACGACGCTCGCCGATATCGAGGCCCGCTGCAACGCCCGCGGCAAGGCTTTGGGTCTGCACGTCGATTTTCGCCAGACCAACGCCGAGAGCCAGCTCATCGACTGGCTGCAGGAGGCCGGTCGCGGCTTCGCAGCCGTCGTCCTCAACGCAGCCGCCTACACCCACACATCGATTGCCCTCCACGACGCGGTGCGCACGCTGGCGGTGCCGGTTTACGAGGTTCACCTCTCCAATGTTTATGCCCGCGAGCCGTTTCGGCACCATTCCTTCATCTCGCCGGTCGCCCGCGGCGTGATCGTCGGCCTTGGCGGCTTGGGCTACGAACTGGCCCTGGAGGCAGCAGCGGCGTCCCTCGCCGAGGCGCGCGCGCGGGCATCCAGCGACCCGCAATGACCCGCCCCCGGCCGGTCCCGGTGCCGGCGTGACACGGCCGGCCCACGCTCCTCCCGAGCTGACTGCCTCCATGGTCGTGCGCGCCTATGCGCTCGGCATCTTTCCGATGGCGCCAGCGCGAGGCAGTCCCACGGTCCACTGGGTGGCACCGGCCATGCGCGGCATTCTGCCGCTGGACCGGTTCCACGTGCCCAGCCGGCTGCGGCGGACGCTGCGCCAGCACCGCTACGAGATCCGCTGCGATAGCGACTTCCGCGCCGTCATCGAGGCCTGCGCCCGGCCGCGCCCCGGCCATCCGGAAACCTGGATCAACCCCGCGATCAAACGCGTCTTCTGCGAACTGCACGCGGCTGGACACGCCCACACGGTCGAGGTCTGGCATGAAGGCCGGCTCGCGGGCGGTCTCTACGGGCTGGCACTCGGCGGCGCCTTCTTCGGCGAGAGCATGTTTTCGCATGCGACGGACGCCAGCAAGATCGCGCTGGCGCATCTCGTGGCGCGGCTGCGGCGAGGCCGTTTCCGGCTGCTTGATGCCCAGTTTCTGACCGAACACCTGCAGCAGTTTGGCGCCATCGAAGTGCCGAGCGCCGATTACCTCACCCTTCTCGGCGAGGCCTTGCGCGCGGACGCCATCTTCTATGGTGCTTTGCCGCCGGACGAGGAATCGGCGGCAATCTCGGAACTGCTCACGCAGTCCAGCACCCATAGGTCATAGATCGGGTGCTCAAGCGCCGATAGCCCCGGCGTGGACGCGAACATCCAGCCGGTGAACACGCTTTGCACCGACTTCCCCTGGCGAACCTCCCAAATCTCAAGGAATGCCGCCGACTCAGGAATCTCCTCGGGCGGTCGCTCGTCGCACGCTCGGGCGACGATTTCGAGCGTGCCGAACTGCATTACTTGATGCAGCGGGGCGTTCAGGATCGATACCCGCGCGGTAATCTTGTCGAGCACGCGCAACACCGCAACGGGATAGGCATCGGCGCGCACGCTCGCTGCCGGGACCAGCGCCAGGATGGCAGCCGCAGTCAAGCCGGCGGCGCACCGCCGTGCTGCCCGGAGAGATCGGCAAGGCATGAGAGAAAGCATGGCTGCCGTCGGCGCGGCCGGCGTCACATATCCGGCGGATCTGCAGTGCCGGGCTTGCGCGTGGCAAGAAAGATGATCTCGCCGACCTGGTCCTCGAGCGAGCGGAAGTTGCGTGTTTCGCGGATCATCCCATTCACGGGGATCAGTGTCGTCGAGCGCCCCGGTTCGAGCCGCACGTACTTCTCGCCGACGAGGCCTTCGCTCGAAATTGCCGCCACCGTGTCCTCCGGCAACTTGATCGACTCTGCAATCGTCATCTTGATGGTCGCGTTGAAGGAAACCGGGTCAAGGCTGCGCGCCGTCACCACGCCGACCTTGATGCCGCTGATGCGCACGTCGCTGCCGACCGGAAGGCCGCCCAACTTCGCGAACGACGCCATCACGGGGTAGCCATTGACGGTGCGGAACTGCGCTGTCGTGTAGGCGAAATAAACAAACAGGCCGGCGATGACGAGCACCACCGCGCCCATCACGGTTTCAATGAGGTTGCGCGGCATCGTCTCCCTTCCCGCTCGTTTGTGGGCGCTGAGCCCTGCCCTCGCCGATGATCAGATCGAGCAGTTCGCCGACAACGACCGAGTCTTGCGTGTAGCTGATCCGGCTGCCGTCGGTTAACACCTCGTCGGAGCCGCCGGCTTCCAGAACGAGGGTCTTGCCGCCAAGCAGGCCGTCGGTATGGATCGCCGCCGACGTATCCGCCGGCAACGGAATATCCTCATCAATCTGCAGCGTCACCCAGGCCTGATACTTGTCGTCAAGGCGCATGTTCTCGATGGTGCCGATTTTGACACCGCTCAACGTGACATCTGAGCCGACGGCGAGACCGTCAACGCGATTAAAAACGGCAACCAGCCGGTAGCGGCCGCCCAGATTGACGTACTCGTCGATAAATTGATTGGCGTAAGCGGTCGCGAGAAGCGCCATCAAGACCAGAATCGTCAGCATGCCGACGAGGATTTGCCGCGCCTCCGAGGCTTTCACCCGCTCCCCCGCCGGCGGCTGCTAAAATGCAGCGAACACGCCCAGGCCGGCACGTGCCTGTGCTTCCGATGCCTGGCGGTGCACCGGGCAGACATCAATCGGGCGTCCATGGCTCGTAATCGCCGGTCGCGCGCGCCCGCTGGCCGTGCTTGAGGTCGTGACCGCTCGGCAGATACGCGTAAGGTGTCCCCGATAGGTTGGGTAGGTGCGGCTTTTGCCAGGCCGGCGCCCGTGCAGCCTGCTCGGTCAGCGGCTTCTCTGCCGTGTGGTGCAGCCAAGCATGCCATTCGGGCGGAATCTTGCTCGCTTCCGGCGTCCCCTTGAACAAAACCCAGCGCTTCTCGCGGCCGTAGCGGCGCATCCGCCGGCTCCGGTAGTAGCGGTTCCCGGATCCGTCGCTGCCGACATACTGGCCGCAGATCCAGGTCAAAATCCGGGTTCCCAAGGTCATCGCCGATCACTTTAGCTTGAGTACGTCAGCTTGAGTACGTCGGAACGGCCCGCGATCGCGCGCCGCAACGCAGAAGATACTATGGCACCGCATCCCCCCTTTCGTCCAGTGCATCACCGCAGCGGCCATCGTTCACAGCGCCGGTCAATTCCGGCTTTCGCCCGGGCGCCGAAATCGCCGCCGTTGTATCCGATAAGCCACAATATCGTGTAGCGCGATTCGCTTGGCATACCCAATCTTGCGCGGCGGCGGCGATCAGGATATAGTGCCATTTAACGCATTGAAGCCAAGGCGTAGGCGTTGCCCCAACATATAGACCATCGCGCCCGAAACGAATGACCTCAATGGACCCCGCCGCCGGTTGCCGCCTGCAGGATCGTTCCGCCGCCCTGCCGCTCGTCCAAAAAGCATCACAATCGTAAAGGACTTCTGACCATGCGCATCGCTCGTCTGTTCACGGATCCTGCGGGCTCGCCCTACGACGGCATCCAGTTCCGCACCGGCACGAGCGAGATCCGCAATCCGGACGGCTCTGTTGTCTTCCGTCAGGATTCGATCGAGGTACCGGTGGCGTGGACGCAGGTCGCGTGCGACGTGCTGGCGCAGAAATACTTCCGCAAGGCCGGTATTCCCGCACGGCTGGCCACTGTGCCGGAGGGAGGGGTGCCGACGTGGCTGTGGCGGCACGAGGCCGATGAGGCAGCCCTGGCAGCCCTGCCGCCGGCCGAACGCCTGACCGGCGAGACGAGTGCGCGGCAGGTGTTCGACCGTCTGGCCGGAACGTGGACCTACTGGGGCTGGAAAGGCGGCTACTTCGATGACGAGAGCGACGCCCGCGCGTTCTTCGATGAACTTCGCTTCATGTTGGCGAGCCAGATGGCGGCCCCCAACTCGCCGCAGTGGTTCAACACCGGCCTGCACTGGGCTTATGGCATCGACGGGCCGGCTCAGGGGCACTTCTTCTTCGACCCGGAAACCGGCCACGTTCGCGAGTCGACGTCGGCCTATGAGAGACCGCAGCCGCACGCCTGTTTCATCCAGGGAATCACCGACGACCTCGTGAACGAGGGCGGCATCATGGACCTCTGGGTTCGCGAGGCGCGCCTGTTCAAGTACGGGTCCGGCTCCGGTACCAACTTCTCCCGCCTGCGCGGAGAGGGCGAACGGCTGTCAGGCGGCGGCCGCTCGTCGGGGTTGATGAGCTTTCTCAAGATCGGCGACCGCGCTGCCGGCGCGATCAAGTCTGGCGGCACCACGCGGCGCGCCGCGAAGATGGTCGTCGTCGACATCGACCATCCGGACGTCGAGGCCTTCATCGGCTGGAAAGTGCGCGAAGAGCAGAAGGTTGCGGCCCTGGTCGCGGGCTCGCGGACGGTGCGGCGCGCGCTCGATGCCATCGTCGCCGCCTGCCATGCCGGCGACGACGAGACAGACGACGAGGGATGGTTCGATCCTGGAGTTAACCCGGCGCTGAAGACCGCCGTCCGTGCCGCCCGCGCCGCCCACGTCCCGGAAAACTATATCGTGCGGGCGATCGAGCGCGCCCGCCAAGGTGAGAGCGCATTCCCCTTCCCCGTTTTCGACACCGACTGGGATTCGGACGCGTACATGACGGTGTCGGGGCAGAACGCCAACAACAGCGTCCGCGTCAGCAATGACTTCCTGAAGCAGGTGCTGGACGATGGCACCTGGGAGTTGATCGCCCGCACCGATGGCACGGTGACCAAGCGCATGCCGGCGCGGGCGCTGTGGGATCAGATCGCGGCCGCGGCGTGGAGCTGCGCCGATCCCGGCGTGCAATTCGATACGACCATCAACGAGTGGCACACCTGCCCCGAAAGCGGTCGCATCAACGCGTCGAACCCGTGCTCGGAGTACATGTTTCTCGACGACACGGCCTGCAATCTCGCCTCGCTGAACCTCGTCGCCTTGCAGAGCGATGACGGCGGCCTGGACATCGCCTCCTTCCGCCACGCGGTCGGCCTGTGGACGATCGTCCTCGAAATCTCGGTGATGATGGCGCAGTACCCGGCGCCCCGGATCGCGCTGCTTTCGCACGAATTCCGGACGCTCGGCCTCGGCTTCGCGAACATCGGCGGCTTTCTAATGGCGAAGGGCGTTCCCTACGACTCCGAGATGGCACGCCAGCTGTGCGCTGCGATCAGCGCCTTGATGACGGGGACGGCGTATGCCACGTCGGCGCGGATGGCGGCCGAGCTCGGTCCCTTTCCCCGCTTTGCCGAGAATCGCGCCGCCATGCTGCGCGTGATGCGCAATCATCGCCGCGCCGCCTACGGCGCCACCGACGGCTACGAAGGCCTCTCCGTTCCGCCGGTCGCGTTCGATTCCTGCGCGGTTGGCGATACCGATCTCGCCACCGCCGTGCGTGCCGCCTGGGACGAAGCCTTGCGGCTTGGCGAGCGGCACGGCTACCGCAACGCCCAGACGACTGTGATTGCGCCGACCGGAACCATCGGCTTGGTCATGGACTGCGATACGACCGGGATCGAACCGGACTTCGCGCTGGTGAAATTCAAGAAACTTGCCGGCGGCGGCTACTTCAAGATCATCAACCGGATGGTGCCGCAGGCACTGCGCCGGCTCGGCTATGATGAGGACGAGATCGAGGCGATTGTTCGCTACGCCGTCGGCCACGGCACTTTACAGGGTGCGCCGGCGATCAATTCCGCGAGCCTGCAGGCGCGAGGCTTCACGGCGGATGCGCTGGAACGGATCGAGGCTGCGCTTGGCGAGGCGTTTGACATCCGCTTTGTCTTCAACCGCTGGACTCTCGGCGAGGCGTTCTGCCGCGAGATTCTGGGCCTGACGACCGAGCAGCTGAACGACGTTTCGCTGTGTCTGTTGAGCGCGCTTGGCTATACCCGCGGCGAGATCGAAGCGGCAAACGTCTATGTCTGCGGGGCGATGACGGTCGAAGGCGCGCCGGCGCTGCGGTCAGAACACCTAGCGGTGTTCGATTGCGCGTCCCGGTGCGGTCGCCTCGGCCGCCGCCACCTCTCGGTCGAGAGCCACATCCGGATGATGGCAGCGGCGCAGCCGTTCATCTCCGGCGCCATCTCCAAGACCATCAACATGCCGGCCGCTGCATCGATCGCCGATTGCCGGGACGCCTACATGCTGAGCTGGCAGCTCGGGCTGAAGGCGACCGCGCTCTACCGCGACGGCTCCAAGCTGTCGCAGCCGCTCTCCAGCACCCTCTTTGACGACGAAGTGGCGGACGACCATATCGACGCCCTGATCGAGCTGCCGACAACGATGCGTGCCGAAACGGTGGCGGAGCGCATCGTCGAGCGGGTGGTGACGCGGATGGAGCGCCAGCGCCTGCCCAACCGCCGCAAGGGATACACGCAGAAGGCCAAGGTCGGGGGCCACAAGGTTTACCTGCGCACGGGCGAGTACGAGGACGGCCGGCTGGGCGAGATCTTCATCGACATGCACAAGGAAGGTGCCGCCTTCCGCAGCCTGATGAACAATTTCGCGATCGCGATCTCGATCGGCCTGCAGTACGGCGTGCCGCTGGAGGAGTACGTCGACGCGTTCACCTTCACCCGCTTTGAGCCGGCCGGGCTGGTTGACGGCAACGATTCGATCCGAATGGCGACGTCGATTCTCGACTATCTGTTTCGCGAGCTCGCGATTTCCTACCTCGCCCGCTACGACTTGGCGCACGTCGAGCCGCACGACACCGAGCCCGATACGGTCGGCCGCGGCGCTGCCGAGGGCGCAGGCCGCGACGCAGAGGCTGATCCGATTCCCGCGGTCACCCGGCTTGCGAGCCGTGGCTACGTGCGCAGCCGGTTTCGCGTCTACACCGGAGCGAAGGCGCCGGCGACCGCGGCCGAAACCGTGCTTGGAATCGCCGCGGACGCGACCAGCCGGCTCGCGCACGACGTCGTTGGTGCCTTCCAGGCCGATTTCACTGCGATCGCGTCCGGCGGCGTGCAAGCAACAGCCGCAGTGCTTGCCGGCGCGCCGGACCACGCGGCCATCGTCGCCCGCCTGCAGGGCTACGAAGGCGACGCCTGCGGCGAGTGCGGCAACTTCACCCTTGTGCGCAACGGCACTTGCCTGAAATGTACGACCTGCGGGTCCACAACGGGATGCTCCTGAGCTCCCGAAGAAATGACGTAAAGTCCCGATGAGCGCAGACTGGCGGCACGTTCCTGCTCGCTTCGAGGCCTTCCTTGCCTGGCTGCAGCCCACGTCCGCGGAGCGGCGGCGGGCTGCCGCGGGGGTGAGGGCGGTCGCCGACGTCGTGCGCCACTGCGTGAAGACCGACGGCAACCAGCTCAGGGAGGCAATCGCCGATCCCCTGGTCGTCGGCGGCTTCGCCAAAGGTACCGCCATCCGGGACGCCGACGCGGTCGATACCTTGCTGATCCTGCCGCCGCGCAGCCGCGAATCCGGGTCCGAATCCGGGCGCGACACGGCAGCCGGCGGCGGCGCCCACGCTCCTTTCGGCCTCGCTCTGATGCGCGATCTTGCATCGCATTTCACCCCCGGCGGCGGATGCGGCGACAGCTGGCTGACGCTCTCGACCGGCACGCGGATGCAAACGAAACTGGTTCCGGCATACGCCTGCCGATCGGGTGGCTATCTGGTTGCCGACCGGCGCCGCACGCTGGGCGGCGGGCCGTGGCGCCTGATGCAGCCGCGGCTCGAGGTGCGCCACCTCGATCATGCGGATGCGATCAGCAGCGGCAAGGCGCGGCATTTGATCCAGATGGCGAAGGCTTGGCGGCGGACATCGGGCGCGCCGATCGCGCCGTTCGCCATCGAGCTCCTCGTCTGCGAGTTCCTGAGCGCGTGGCTTTACCGCCGCCGCGGCCTTGTTTTCTACGATTGGCTGGTCCGGGACTTCTTCTTCTGGCTCACCGCACAGACCGGCGTCGAGTTGCCGATCCCCGGCGGCGGCGAAACCCTCAACACCGGCACCGGCTGGCGGCGGCATGCGGAGCGGGCCTATCGCCTGGCGGCGCTCGCCGCGGATCTGGAGCGCGACAACCGCGGCAGCGAGTCGCTGTTTTGCTGGTCGCTGGTGTTCGGCGGCGAGTTCCTGCTGGCTCGGCAGCAACAGATGCGCCGGCTGCCGGCGGTCGTCTGCGGCAGCGGATCGCGCTGATCAGCCGGTCATCAGGCGGACGGAAACGTTGACGATGATCGACGTCAGCCGCCGCGGCTCGAAATTACCGGCGTCCCGGCTCATCACGTTGGCGGCACCGCACGCGGTCGCGAGCCGCAGCGCTTCCGCCGGCGAGACCCTCTCAGCCAAGCCCGCCATCATCCCGGCGAGAAAGCAATCGCCGCTGGCGACGGCACTGACGACCAGCACCCCCGGCGGCTGCGCATGCCAATCGCCCTGGCCTGTTGCGACGACCGCGCCGTCGGCGCCAAGTGTGATCGCGACCCGCTCCGGACCGCGGCTGCGGATCTCGCGCGCCGCCCGCATCGCATCATGGACCGACTGCACCCGCCAGCCCAGCAGCGCCGCCGCCTCGTCAGCATTGACCTTGATACCATACGGCGCGGCCGCGACAGCATCGGCGAGCGCGGCGCCGCTGGTATCGACCCAGACCGGCCGCCTCCCGTTCGCCGATGCGGCACGGATCAACGCCTTCAGCCCGTGCTCCGGATAGCCCGGCGGCAGGCTGCCGGAGATGCAGGCACCGCCAGCGCTGCGAGCCAGGCGGCCGACATCGTGGACCAACCGGCTCCAGTCATCCGCCGCGGCCGGCGGCCCCGGCTCGTTGAGCACCGTCGTCACGCCACGCTCGCCGACAATAATGACGCACGTGCGCGTTTCACCGGTCGTCCAGGTCCACGCCGCCTCCAAGCCCTCGTCGTTCGCGACGTCGGCGGCCAGCCTGCCGGTATGCCCGGAGAGGAGGCCAGCGCAAACGGGCTGCTGGCCCAGCCGCTTGAGCGCGCGGGCGACGTTGACCCCCTTGCCGCCGCAGGCGATGCGGACGGACTGGGCACGCGAGACGCCGCCGGCGATGAAACCGGGCACGACCATCGTACGGTCGATCGACGTGTTCGGCGTGATGCAGAGAAAGCGCATGGCCAGCCTTGAGGCAGCGGCGGAAAAAAAGGCGCAGCACCGCCCCGGTCCGGGGGCGCTACGGCATTGCCACGGCGCTCGCCGTGCGGCATTGAAGATCGTTCTAACAGCAAACCGACAGAAGGGCGATGCCGACCAGCTTCCCCGTCCTCTGCGGCTCGATCGCCGGCCGCCCCGGCCGCTTCGGCGTCGCCATGCACACAGCCCTGTTCCGGGCGCTTGGCCTTGACTACACATATGTTGCCTTCGGGACGGAGGATACCGCGGGCGCGGTGGCGGCGATGCGCGCACTCGGCATCCGGGGCCTTGGCGTCACCACGCCGCACAAGGTGCGGATCATGCCCCTTCTGGACGCGATCGAGCCAACCGCGGAAGCCATCGGCGCCGTCAACACGGTCATCAATGACGACGGCCGGCTCACCGGCCACAACGTCGATTGGATCGGCGCCCGCGACGCGCTCGGCGAGAGTTTGCGCATCGCGAACTGTCGCTCCGTCGTCGTCGGTGCCGGCGGTGGGGCGCGCGCCATCATCTTCGCGCTCAATCGCGCCGGTGCAGCGGTGACGCTCTACAATCGCAGCGCCGACAAGGGCCAGGCGCTGGCGGAAAGCCTGGGCGCCCGCTACGCCGGTCCGCCGGCCGCGCTTGCGGATGCGCCGGCCTACGACCTCCTCGTGCACGCGACGCCGGTTGGCTTCCATGATCCGGACGTGACGCTGATCCCGCCCTCGGCGCTGCGCCCCGGCACGGTGGTCTTCGATGCCGTTGCCCAGCCGCCGCAAACGCGGCTGTTGCGCGCGGCCCAAGCGGCCGGGTGCCGGACAATCGCGGGCGTGCGCATGCAGCTGCACCAGGCGGGCCGCCAGTTCGAGCTCTATACCGGCTGCAAGCCGGACTTGGCAATCATGGAGCGAGCACTCGCCCAGGCGATGGCGGCGCAGGCAGGCGCAGCATAGGCCCGCGTGTCGGAAATGAAGTCGCAACACCGGAACGCCCACGGAGACCGGAGCGCCCACGGAGACCGGAGCGCCCACGGAGACCGGAACGCCCACGGAGAAAGGACACCCGCTATGGCCGGACGCATCGATCAACGCTTGAGCGAACTCGGCATCGAGCTGCCACGCGCGGCCGCACCGGCCGGCAGCTACGTGCCGTTCGTCATCACCGGTTCGCTCGTGGTCGTCTCCGGCCAGCTGCCGCTGTGGAACGGCGAGATGCGATACCGCGGACCTATCGGCACCGGCCTCACGGTCGAGGACGGCTACGCTGCCGCGCGGCTGTGTGCGCTTAACCTCATCGCGCAAGTGCGCGAAGCGTGTGAGGGCGATCTCGATCGTGTCGCCCGCGTCGTCCGCCTCGGCGGGTTCGTCGCCTCGGCGGCCGGTTTCACGCAGCAGCCGGCCGTCCTCAATGGTGCTTCGGAGCTGATGGTCGAGGTGTTCGGCGACGCCGGCCGCCATGCCCGCGCCGCCGTCGGCGCGCCCATCCTGCCCTTGGATGCTGCCGTCGAGGTCGAGGGCATGTTCGCGCTCGGCTGATCCTGAGGCCAAATCCCGCGAAACGCCTGGCGGCGCTGGCACGCGAGGAAGCACGACCCAACTTGTAAGTGTAAGCAACCCGCAAGCGGATCACGCGAGCCATGCCAGACGGCGCCGAACAGTTTTCGCTCACTGTCGCCGACGGTATCGAGAAGGTTGAAGCCGCGGAGTGGGATGCTTGCGCCGGCAGCTCCAATCCCTTCGTCGCGCATGCGTTCTTCTCGGCTTTGGAGAGCTCCGGATCTGCCGCCGCGGCGACCGGCTGGGTGGCGCAGCATCTGGCACTGCGCGGTCTCGATGGGCGCGTCTGCGCATGCGCGCCTGTCTACCTCAAGAGCCATTCGTACGGGGAGTACGTCTTCGATTGGAGCTGGGCGGACGCGTATGAGCGCGCCGGCGGACGCTATTACCCGAAGCTGCAGGCCGCGGTTCCGTTCTCGCCCGTGACCGGCCCGCGCCTGTTGTCACGGCCGGACGGCCCTTCAGGCGCGAACGAGGCGCTCGCCCGCGGCCTTGTCCACCTCGCCGAAACCACGCGCGTGTCGTCGTTGCACGTCACGTTCGCGACCGAGGCCGAGTGCCGGCTTCTTGCGCGTCACGGCTTCCTGATCCGTACGGGGATCCAGTATCACTGGCAGAACCGGGGCTACGCGAGCTTCGAGGATTTCCTGGGCGATCTGTCGTCGCGCAAGCGGAAGGCCATCCGCAAGGAGCGCGCCGCTGCCGCCAGCCACGACGTCGTCATCCGCGATCGTGCCGGCAGCGCGATCGAGGAGCGCCACTGGGACGCCTTCTACAGCTTCTATCGCGACACGGCGGCGCGGAAAAACGCACACGCATACCTGAGCCGCGCCTTCTTCTCCGCACTCAGCCGCGGGCTTGGGCATCGCGTGCTCTTGGTTCTGGCAGAGACGCCGGACCGCACGCCGGTCGCGGGCGCCCTGCACCTGGTCGGCGAGGACACGCTCTACGGCCGCTACTGGGGCGCCATCGGCGCCTACGACCGTTTGCATTTCGAGATGTGCTACTATCGCGCAATCGACTTTGCGATCCGAAGCGGGCTCGCCCGCATCGAGGCCGGCGCGCAGGGCGAGCATAAGATCCAGCGCGGCTATCTGCCGCAACTGACCTGGAGCGCGCATTGGATCGCCGATCGCTCCCTGCGCGCCGCCGTCGACAGGTTCCTAACGCACGAACGCCCGGCGGTGGACGACGCAATCGAGCGCCTCGCCACCCTGTCGCCGTTCCGCAACGAGCCGCAGGCTTAGCGCTTTTCCCAAGCCGCCAGCACGTTGGCAAGCGAAACGTCGCGCACATCCGCCCGTGGTCGCGGCGCCTGCTCGTCGACCAGCACCGGGAACAGCACCTCGCGAAAGCGGCCACGCCGCTGCAACAAGCCGCGTGCGCGATGGTGCGGATGGTTCTCGAGCTCGTCGTATTCGAGGATCGCCTGGAAGCAGCATTCCGCCGGATCAAGCAAGGATTCCCAATAGGCACGCGGGTGCTGCGCAAACAGCGCCTGCACCTCGTCGATCAGCTCGGCCTGCGGCATTGGTTCGAACCGGCGTTCGATCCAGTCCGGCCGCCCGACCGCGGTGCAGAAATTGGCCCAGAATTTTGGCTCCAGCGGGCTTAAGGAGACAAAGCCGCCATCCTTGGTGCGATAAACGTGGTAGCCCGCGGCGCCGCCGTTGATCAGCCCGGAGGCGCGCGCCGCCGGCAGCGCCATCCCCAGTTCCTGCCACGCCAGCAGGGATTCCATCAGGCTGACGTCAAGGTAACAGCCGGGGCTGCCGTGGTCGCGCCCCACCAGCGCGCCCAGGACGGCGATCACTGCCTGCAGCGCGCCCGCATAGTCGGCCATCGGCGGGAACGGGATGACCGGTGTTTCGGCCGTGCCGCAGATGCTGAGGCCGCCCGTCATCGCCTCGTAATTGAGGTCGTGGCCGGAGGCGAGCCGCGCTGGTCCGGTCTGGCCGAAGCCGGAAAGAGCGCAGTGAATCAAGCCCGGGTTGATCTCCTTCAGTCGCGCTGGCCCGAAACCGAGGCGCTCCATGGCGCCCGGGCGGTAGGATTCAAGAAGGATGTCCGCCAGCCGCACGAGGTGGACAAACTCCGCCCGCCCCTCGGCTAACTTGAGATCGATCGTGACGACGGTCTTGCCGGCGTTGACGATGCCATAAAAGGGCGATTCGCCGGGCTTGCCTTCGGCGTCGAGGTTGCGCACCGGATCTCCGCCCGGCGGTTCCACCTTGACGACCTCGGCGCCCATATCCGCCAGCATCCGCGCGGCATAAGGCCCCGGCAGGTACTGGCTCATGTCGAGAACGCGCAAGCCCTTCAGAAAACCCGCCACAGCCGCCTCCTCTCACCGTCGCGTCAGGCGCGATGAGAGGAAGCGTTGCACACGGTAGTTTGCGGCGTCAAGTCGCCGGGCCGGGCGCCGTTAGCGGGCCGGCTCCAGCTGCTTCGGCTTTCCCTTACGGCCCGGCGGCGGCAACTGGGGGATGGTCTCCGGATACTCGAACGCCGGCTTGCCGTCGACAAGGGTGACGCGGACGACGCCGCCCTTGGCGAGACGCCCGAACAGGAGTTCCTCGGCAAGCGCCTTCTTGATGTGCTCCTGAATGACCCGGCCCAGCGGGCGGGCGCCGAAGCGCAGGTCATAGCCCCGCTCTGCCAGCCACTTGCGCGCTCCGTCGGAGAGCTCGATCGTCACCTGGCGGTCGGACAGCTGCGCTTCGAGCAGCATGACGAACTTGTCGACGACGCGCAGCACGACGTCCGGCGTCAGCGCCGCGAACGGGATGGTCGCATCCAAGCGGTTGCGGAACTCCGGCGTGAACATGCGCTCGATCGCCTCCTGGTCATCGCCGATTCGTTCGGCGCGCTCGAAGCCGATCGCCGGCTTGGCGAGTTCCGACGCGCCTGCGTTCGTCGTCATGATCAGAATGACGTTGCGGAAATCGACACTCTTGCCGTTGTGGTCGGTGAGCTTGCCGTGATCCATCACCTGCAACAGGATGTTGAACAGGTCCGGATGCGCCTTCTCGATCTCATCAAGGAGCAGCACCGCGTGCGGCTGCTTGTCGATTGCGTCCGTCAGCAGTCCGCCCTGGTCGAAGCCGACATAGCCGGGCGGCGCTCCGATCAGCCGCGATACGCTGTGCCGCTCCATGTACTCGGACATGTCGAAGCGGACCAGTTCGATGCCGAGGACGTGCGCGAGTTGGCGCGCGACTTCGGTCTTGCCGACGCCGGTCGGCCCTGAGAACAGGTAGCAGCCGATCGGCTTCTCCGGCTCGCGCAGACCAGCACGGGCGAGCTTGATCGCACTCGCAAGGGCTTCGATCGCGTTGTCCTGGCCGAACACCACCGTCTTCAGATCGCGATCGAGGGTCTGCAGCGCCTTGCGGTCGTCTGACGAAACGCTTTTCGGCGGGATGCGTGCGATCTTGGCGACGATCTCCTCGACGTCACGCACCGTCACCGTCGTCCGCCGCTTGTGCGGCGGATACAGCATGCGCGCCGCCCCGACCTCATCGATGACGTCGATGGCCTTGTCCGGCAGCTTGCGGTCATTGATGTACCGTGCCGCCAGTTCGACCGCCGCACGCAATGCCTCGGCAGTGTACTTGACACCGTGATGGCTCTCGAAACAGGTCTTCAATCCCTGCAGAATCTTGATTGAGTCGTCGATCGAGGGCTCATAGATATCGATCTTCTGGAACCGACGGACCAGCGCCCGGTCCTTCTCGAAGTGATTGCGGTATTCCTTGTAGGTGGTCGAGCCGATGCAGCGCAGCGTGCCCGATGCGAGCGAGGGCTTAAGGATGTTGGACGCGTCCATCGATCCGCCGCTGGTCGCACCGGCACCGACAACGGTGTGAATCTCGTCGATGAACAAGACCGCGCCGGGGATTGACTCCAGCTCCGACATGACGTTTTTCAGACGCTCCTCGAAGTCGCCTCGGTAGCGCGTGCCGGCCAGGAGCGTGCCCATGTCGAGAGCATAGATCGTCGCATTTTTCAGCACGTCCGGCACCTCGCCGCGGACGATGCGCCACGCGAGGCCCTCGGCGAGCGCGGTCTTACCGACGCCAGGATCGCCGACGAACAAAGGATTGTTCTTGTTGCGGCGACACAGGATCTGGATCGTCCGCTCGATTTCGAGCTCGCGGCCGATCAGCGGGTCTATGCGTCCGTCCTTGGCCTTGTGATTGAGGTCGACGCAGTAGGTCTCCAAGGCCTCGTGTCCCTTTCGCACCACCTTCTCCGCGCCTGCCTCTTCATCCGCACCTTGCACCGGCCGCTTGCGCGACTCACCGGCAACCTTGGCGATCCCGTGCGCGATGAAATTGACGGCATCGAGCCGGGTCATCTCCTGAGCTTGCAGGAAGTATACCGCGTGCGACTCCCGCTCCGAGAAAAGGGCGACCAGGACGTTGGCGCCCGTCACTTCGTCGCGGCCCGAGGACTGAACGTGGATGACCGAGCGCTGGACGACGCGCTGGAAGCCGGCCGTCGGCTTCGGGTCGGTGGCAAGCGCGGCCTTGAGGCTGCGCAACTCGACATCGACGAAGTGCAAGAGATCGCGGCCGAGTTGGGCAATGTCGACGCCGCACGCCTTGAGTACGGGAACCGCTTCCGGGTCCTCGGTCAAGGCGAGCAGCAGGTGCTCAAGCGTGGCGTACTCATGGCGCCGCTCGGTTGCGAGCGCGAGGGCGCGGTGCAGGGTCTGCTCGAGGTTCTTTGACAGCACGGCCTCACCTATTCGCTTTCATTGCCATCTTTTTCGATCGTGCATTGCAGGGGATGCTGGTGCTGGCGCGCCAGATCCATCACCTGGTTCACCTTGGTCTCCGCGACCTCATAAGTGAACACGCCGCATACGCCGACGCCACGGTGATGGACGTGCAGCATGATGCGGACGGCTTCCTCGTGGTTCTTGGCAAAAAACCGCTCCAGCACATGCACGACGAACTCCATCGGCGTGTAATCGTCGTTCAGCATCAGAACCTTGTACATCGCGGGCCGTTTGGTGCGCGCGCGCGGCCGGGTGACGACGCTGGTTGTGGGGGTCCCATCCGAGCTTCGCTTTTCCGGTCGGCTCATCGACTCTATCGTTCCTCTTGACCACTGCGGAGCAAGATCAGGACCAGCGCCTCCTGACCCTTGGCCAGCAACTATACCTGATAATCCAACGGGGAAAAACAATGTCCACAGCGCCCGTGCCGCTGCTGCCGTTAACGCTTATTGGGTGCAACATGCCCGGCTCAGGCAAGGCCCGTTTCGACCAACTTCGCCCAATAACTTGCTCCCACGGGTAAAATATCGTCATTGAAGTCGTAGTACGGACTGTGCAGAGACGGGTCGTCGCTCCCCCGCCCGCTGCCGATCCAGATGTAGCAGCCGGGCGTCGCCTGCAGCATGAACGCGAAGTCTTCCGAACCCGTGGTCGGCGGCGGATTGCGAAAGACGCGCTCCCTGCCGACAACCCGCTCCGCTGCCGCGGCGGCCAGTTCCGTTTCCGCCTCGGCGTTCACCGTTGCCGGATAATGCCTGAGAGCGCGCACGTCGGCGCGACAGCCATGGGCGACCGCCGTTCCTTCGGCAATGCGCTTGAGGGCGGCTTCAATCCGCTCCCGCACGGCCGGCTGGAAGGTGCGGATCGTCCCCTTCAGCACGGCTCGCGCCGGCAGAACGTTCCAGGTGTCGCCAGCATGGATCTGCGTAACCGAGACCACCGCCGCCTCCAAAGGATCGATCGTCCTGCTGACGATCGTCTGCAGGGCGGAGACGACGGCTGCCGCCGCCACGATCGCGTCAAAACCGAAGTGCGGCATCGCGCCATGGCAACCGGTGCCGGAGACAATGATCTCGAAGCTGTCGCACGCCGCCATCATCGGCCCGGCGCGCACTGCGAAGTGGCCGGCCGGCATCGCCGGCCAGTTGTGCATGCCGAAAACCTGGCGGACGGGAAAGCGCTCGAACAGCCCCTGCTCGATCATCACCTGAGCGCCGCCCTCGTTTTCCTCCGCCGGCTGGAAGATGAATTGGACGGTGCCGGTGAAGCGGCGCGTCCGCGCGAGGTAACGTGCGGCGCCGAGCAGCATCGCGGTATGGCCGTCGTGGCCGCAAGCATGCATGCGGCCGGCGTTCTTAGAGGCGTACGGGAGCCCCGTCTCTTCGGTAATCGGCAGGCCGTCCAGGTCCGCGCGCAGGCCGATCGCGGGGCCGTCGCCGTTGCGCAGGGTGCCGACAACGCCGGTCCCAGCCAGACCTTCGTGCACCTCGATGCCGAACTCTCTCAACCTGGCCGCAACGAAGGCCGCCGTCTCCCGCTCCTGAAAGGCGGTTTCGGCGTTGGCATGCAGATGCTGCCGCCAGTCCGTCATGACAGGCTTTAGTGTCGCAATCGCCTCCTCCACCGGCATCGCTGCATCCCTTTTCCTGGCCTTCTACTGCTGTTACATAATGTGGCGAAAGCGCAGCGCTAGGGCCGTGGGCCCATGCGCGCCGCTGAGCCTGTCCGACACGGCTGCAACTATGGGCCTGACCGCCGCCACATCGCCGCCCTCTTCGCAACGGCCGATCTCAACCAACCCCGTCGTCGCCTGGGTGCTGACGGAGGGCTGGGAGATCGCGACCCCCGAAGCATTGACGGCGCGGCTGGGAACCTGCCTGATCGCCGCCGGCATTCGCGTTTTCCGTCTGCGCGTTCTCATCCGCTCCCTGCATCCGCAGTACCTGGGCGCAAACTACCTGTGGCGGCGCGGCAGTGATTCAGCGGAGACGCACCTGACGCCGCATTCGATCGTGCAGAAGGAACGCTTCCTCAAGAGCCCCTACGCGGCGCTGTTCGAAGGCGCCGGCGCCATCCGCCGCCGCCTGGAATGGCCGGCGGCCGCCCTCGACTACCCGGTGCTGCTCGATCTCAAGGAGCAAGGGGCGACCGATTACGTCGCCATGCCGCTTCGGTTCAGCGACGGCCGGATCAGCGCTCTGACCGTCGCATCCGACCAGCCGGGCGGCTTCGGCTCGGCCGAACTCGAGCGCCTGGACGAGGCGCTGCCCGTGCTCGCCCATCTCTACGAGCTGCACACGCTGCGCCTTTCGGCGACGGCGATTCTCGAAACGTACCTCGGTCCGCAAACCGGGGAGCAGGTGCTGAAGGGCCTGATCCGCCGCGGCGACGGCGAGGAGATCCACGCGGTCATCTGGTTCTGCGATCTGCGCGGATCGACGGCACTGGCGGAAGCCCTGCCGAGCCGGGACTACCTCGCGATCCTGAACGCGTTCTTCGATGCTATGGCCGGCGCCGTCATCGAACATCAGGGCGAGGTCTTGAGCTTCATCGGTGACGGCGCGCTTGCGATTTTCCCCGTCGTCGGTGCGCATGGCCCCTGCGAAGACTGCCCGCAGCATCGCGCTGTCGCCACGCGCGCGCTCGCCGCTGCCGAGGACGCGATCGGCCGCATCGACGCGCTGAACGCAGAGCGGGCTGCAGCCGGTCTGCCGCCGCTTGGCTTCGGCATCGCCCTGCATTTAGGCGACGTTATGTACGGCAACATTGGAACGGCGCAGCGGCTCGCCTTTACCGTGATCGGCTCAGCCACCAACGAAGCAGCGCGCATCGAGGGACTGTGCCGGACGTTGGGACGACCGCTCCTGTTCTCGGCCGCGTTCGCGGGCCTGGTCCGCTCCAGCGCTGCCGGCGATCGCCTCGTCTCGATGGGCCGGCACGCGCTGCGCGGGATCAGCCAGCCGATGGAGATCTTCACCCTCGCTTGAGCGGATCGCCTGCCGTGCGCCGCCCGCTCACAGCGGCCAGACGGCGACCCCGAACAGCCACGGATGCGCGATCAGCAGGAGGACATAGAAGCCGAGGCCGAGGCCGATCCGCCACCAGCCGATCTCGCGTGCGCGCAGCTGCGCGCGGCCCTCGATGACCGCTGCCAGCGGCACGAACGACGTTGCTGCGGCGAAGCTCCGCCAGTGGTGGCCGAGCAGCAGGTGCTTGCGCGCATCGATATGCAGCGCCCCCAGGAGTGCAAGCACGGTATTGCCGCCGAACAGGATGAGTGACGCCGCATCGCCGTTCGCGAGCAGGTGCACCACGCCCCACAGCGCGAAGCCCCACAACACGGGATGACGGGTCACCTTCTGAATGCCGACCGGCGCGCGCTGCGCGAGCGCCTGCGGATCGAGCGAGACCGCGGCCGGGCTTGGAGTCGTCAGACCGGAAACGACAAGGATGCATGCGAACGGCATGACGGTAAGGGACAGGTGCTTGAGCGCGGTCGGCGGCGACCAGAGCTCAAGATAAGGCGCGTCCGCGTATGCCTCGAGCATCCACACGAAGGCTGCGAGCGCAATCGAGGAGTATACGCCGAGAAAGGCCATCTCCCCCACCCAGGCGATCAGCGTATGGCGGACGCGCCGGCTTGAGAGCAGGATATGACTGCCGACGAAGACGGTCACGCTGAAGCCGAGCGCAATGAGCGTACCGGTCATGCCGTGATTTCCTTTCGCGCGAGTGCCGCCTCACGCCTCTGGTGTCCATGCATAGAATGCACGCGAGCCATGCGTGCGCAATCTTGTTTGCCGGCCCCGCCAGCGCTATGGTCGCGGCCTGGGAGCTTCATGACCATCTCGCACGATTGCGGCGGGCAAGACTGGCATATCGGTTTCAACCGAGGCCGCACACATCAACAAGAGGCCTCAGCAGTCACTGCGGCCGCCGGACGATCCGCCTCGCAGGCGCGTCCGGCAGCGTCGGTCTAGGCAACGCGCGGTCCGGTCGGCATAGCCGGGAGACGTCCGAGCATCCCAGTTGTCGCTGAGCCGCCGCTGAGGTGGCCGGCCCGGCGGTGCGCGATCAAATGCAGAGGCGGGTCAGCAGCCCGAACCTGTTGCGAACCGGAGGAGAGGAGAACGATGAGCCAACCAGCCGATCTAACCCGTCCACCCGATCTGACGCACGAGCGCCGGACGGGGCCGTTTCGCACCCAGCGGCCGATCTACCTTGACCTGCTGCCGCCTTGCAACAACGCCTGTCCCGCCGGCGAAAACATCCAGGCTTGGCTGGCACATGCCGAGGGCGGCCGGTTCCGCGAGGCTTGGGAAACCATCGTCCAGGATAATCCGATGCCGGCCGTGCACGGGCGCGTCTGCTATCACCCGTGCGAGGACGGCTGCAACCGTAAGAACCTGGACGGCACCGTCAGCATTCATGCCGTCGAACGCTTTCTCGGCGATATGGCGCTGGCAGAAGGCTGGGTGCCACCGGTGGCCGCGCCTGCGAGCGGCAAACGCGTGCTGATCATCGGCGCCGGCCCGAGCGGGCTTTCCTGCGCTCACCATCTGCGTCTGATGGGGCATGAGGTCGAGATCCACGAAGCCGGCCCGCTCGCCGGCGGCATGATGCACTTCGGCATCCCCGCCTATCGTCTGCCGCGCGACGTCCTTGACGGCGAGATCAAGCGGATCGAGGCGATGGGGGTCAAGATGGTCCTCAATCACAAGGTCGAGGATGTCATGGCCCTGCAGAAGGAGGGCCGCTTCGACGCCATCTTTGTCGCCGTCGGGGCGCATCTCGGCAAGCGGACCGAGATTCCATCGCGCGATGCCGGCAAGGTCCTGGATGCGGTCAGTTTCCTGCGCGACGTCGAGACCGGGAATGCGCCGAAGCTTGGCCGCCGGGTCGCCATCTACGGCGGCGGCAACACCGCGATGGATGCCGCGCGCGTGGCGCTGCGCTTGGGCCATGAGCCGATGATCATCTACCGGCGCGACCGCGAACACATGCCGGCGCATGACTTCGAGGCCGACGAGGTGCTCGAAGAGGGAATCAAGATCCACTGGCTGAGGACGATCAAGTCGATCGACGAAACGACCTTCACGGTCGAGGTGATGGAGGTCGACGACAAGGGGCGGCCGCAGCCGACGGGTCAGATCGAGACGGTCGAAGCCAACGACCTGATCCTGGCGCTGGGCCAGGACACCGATACCTCGTTCCTGCGCCAGATCCCGGGGGTCACGTTCAAGAGCGACGGTGTCGTCGATGTCGCGCCCAACATGATGACTGGCTACCCCGGCTTGTTCGCCGGCGGCGACATGGTTCCTTCGGAGCGGACGGTCACAATCGCCGTCGGCCACGGCAAGAAGGCGGCGCGCAACATCGACGCCTTCCTGCGCGGCGAGACCTATGCCAAGGCACCGAAGAAGGACATTGCGACCTTCGACAAGCTGCACCTTTGGTTCTACACCGACGCCGGTCAGCGGCCCCAGGGGCATATCGAGATCGTCAAGCGGCAGTCCAGCTTCGAAGAGGTCGTGAAGGGCTTGTCGCAGAAGGAGGCGACCTTCGAGGCCAAGCGCTGCCTGTCGTGCGGCAACTGCTTCGAATGCGACGGATGCTACGGCGCGTGCCCCGAGGATGCGATCATCAAGCTCGGGCCTGGCAACCGGTACCGCTACGACTATGACCGCTGCACCGGGTGTGCCGTTTGCTTCGAGCAATGCCCCTGCCACGCCATCACCATGATTCCGGAACCGGGCGGCCAGACGTGAGAGTGGCGGACGGCGCCGGACCGGACCAACGAAGCGACAGGACAGACCAAGAGAACGCCGGTTGCGGGCAAGCGACCATTGCGCGCCGGCGGTAGTGGAGGAAGTTGATGGGCGAAGCTCAGGTGGTAACAATCGACGGCAACGAGGCGGCAGCGTACGTCGCCTACCGTGTCAATGAGGTCTGCGCCATTTATCCGATCACCCCCTCGTCCACCATGGCCGAGCTGGCGGACCAGTGGGCAAGCGAAGGCAAGCAAAACATCTGGGGGACGATCCCGGAAGTCATTGAAATGCAGAGCGAGGCCGGCGCGGCGGGCACTGTCCACGGCTCGCTGCAGGGGGGTGCGCTCACCACCACCTTTACCGCCTCGCAGGGGCTCATGCTCATGATCCCCAACATGTACAAGATTGCCGGTGAGCTGACAGCATGCGTCATCCATGTTGCCGCACGGTCGCTGGCGACCCAGGGCCTGTCGATCTTCGGCGACCATCAGGACGTGATGGCGGTGCTGCCAACCGGCTTCGCGCAATTAGCTTCCAGCTCGGTGCAAGAAGCGCACGACATGGCGCTGATCGCGCAGACAGCGACTCTCGAGTCGCGGATCCCGTTCATCCACTTCTTCGACGGCTTCCGCACCTCGCACGAGGTTAACAAGATCTCGCTGATCAGCGACGATCAGATGCGAGAAATGATCGATGACGACCTTGTCATCGCGCATCGGCGGCGCGCGCTCAATCCGGATAATCCATTCATCCGCGGCACGGCGCAGAACCCCGATACGTATTTTCAATCCCGGGAAACGGTGAACATATTTTACGAACGCGTCCCCGGAATTGTTGAAAACGCGATGGCGAAGCTTGCCGAACTGGTAGGCCGTCGCTACCGGCTGTTCGATTACTTCGGTGCCCCGGACGCCGACCGGATCGTTATCGTCATGGGTTCCGCAGCCGACACAACGCGGGAGACGGTGGACGCTCTCAACGCCAAGGGGGAGAAGGTCGGCCTAGTGCAGGTGCACCTGTTCCGCCCCTTCTCGGCCTCTCACCTGCTGGCCGCGATCCCTGCGACCGCCAAGGCCATCGCCGTGCTCGACCGCACCAAGGAACCGGGCGGCACCGGCGAGCCATTGTACCTCGACGTGGTGACGGCATTCTTCGAGGGCTCCGCAGCCGGCAAACTGCCGGCGTCGGCGATGCCGAAGATCATAGGCGGCCGGTACGGGCTGTCGTCGAAGGAATTCAACCCCGCCATGGCTAAGGCTATTTTCGACGAACTCGCCAAGGATGCGCCGAAAAACCACTTCACGATCGGCATCAACGACGACGTCGCGCATACCAGCATCAGCTACGACCGCAGCTTCTCGACCGAGCCCGATTCCGTACACCGCGCCCTGTTCTATGGCCTGGGCGCCGACGGCACGGTCGGAGCGAACAAGAACACGATCAAGATCATCGGTGAGGAGGGCGACCTCCACGCGCAAGGGTATTTCGTCTACGACTCCAAGAAATCGGGCTCGCAGACGGTCTCGCACGTCCGCTTCGGTCCGGATCCGATCCGGTCCGCGTACCTGATTCAGGCCGCCAACTTCATCGGCTGCCACCAGTTCAACTTCGTCGAGAAGACCAACGTCCTCGCCCTCGCCCTCCCTGGTGCCACCTTCCTCCTCAACAGCCCCCACGGCCCGGACGACGTCTGGGGCCACTTGCCGCGCCTCATTCAGGAAGAGATCGTCAACAAGCGGCTCAAATTCTTTGTCATCGATGCATTGAAGGTGGCGCGCGAAACCGGCATGGGGACGCGCACCAACACCATCATGCAGACGTGCTTCTTTGCCATCTCGGGCGTACTGCCGCGCGAGGACGCCATCGACCGCATCAAGAAATCGATCCGCAAAACCTAC
Organism: Defluviicoccus sp.; assembly: GCA_049291695.1. Classification (GTDB taxonomy): domain Bacteria; phylum Pseudomonadota; class Alphaproteobacteria; order Rhodospirillales; family Defluviicoccaceae; genus Defluviicoccus. The sequence goes on along the minus strand of JBATPX010000124.1, from coordinate 6,074 downwards.
GGCAAGAAGGGCGAGGAGATCGTCCGCAAGAACTTCGAGGCGGTTGACGTGACGCTCGCGCATCTGCACGAGGTCAAGGTGCCCGAAACCGTGACCAGCTCACAGGAGATGCGTCTAGTGGTGCCGGCCAAAGCGCCGGAGTTCGTGCAGAACGTCACCGCGATGATGATGGCTGGCCGTGGCGACGAGTTGCCCGTGAGCGCGCTGCCCGTGGACGGCACATATCCCTCCGGCACCACGCGCTGGGAGAAGCGCAACATCTCCCAATTCGTGCCGCTGTGGGAGCCGGAAATCTGCATCCAGTGCGGCAACTGCAGTTTTGTCTGCCCCCACGGCGTGATCCGCTCCAAGCTCTACCATCAGGACAGGCTGGAAACGGCGCCGGCCACCTTCAAGAACGCGCCGATCGATGCCCGCGGCTTCCCCGAGACGCGCTACACGCTGCAAGTCTACGTCGAGGATTGCACCGGCTGCGGCCTGTGCGTGGAGGTTTGTCCGGCCAAGAGCAAGGAGGAGACGGGCAAGAAGGCCATCAATATGGGCTGGAAGGATCCGATCCTCGAGAGCGCCAAGACCGACATCGACTTCTTCGAGACGCTGCCGGTCAATGACCGCTCGCGCGTCGATTTCTCGACCGTGCGCGGTGTGCAGTTCCTCGAACCGCTGTTCGAGTTTTCGGGCGCCTGCGCCGGCTGCGGCGAAACGCCTTACGTCAAGGCGGTTTCGCAGTTGTTCGGCGACCGGTTGGTGGTCGCGAACGCAACTGGTTGCTCGTCGATCTATGGCGGCAACCTCCCGACCACGCCGTGGTCGGTGAACAGCGAGGGGCGCGGCCCGGCCTGGTCCAACTCGCTCTTCGAGGACAATGCCGAGTTCGGCCTTGGCATGCGCTTGGCCTCCGACCGGCACATGGCGGTTGCCAAGCAGACGATAGTCCGGCTTGCCGGCCAGATCGGCGAGACGCTCGCTGATGAGCTGATCAACGCGCCGCAGCGAACCGAATCCCAGATCCGCCAGCAGCGGGCCCGCGTGGCGGCCCTAAAGGAGAAGCTGGCTGGCATCAAGTCCGCAGACGCCAAGACCCTGCTGTCGGTTGCCGACCACTTGGTCCGACGGTCGGTGTGGATCATCGGCGGCGACGGCTGGGCCTACGACATCGGCTCATCCGGCGTCGACCACGTGATGGCGAGCGGCCGCGACGTCAACATCCTCGTGCTGGATACCGAGGTATACTCGAACACCGGCGGTCAGGCATCGAAATCGACGCCAATGGGCGCCGTCGCCAAGTTCGCCAATGCCGGCAAGCAGATCGGCAAGAAGGACATCGCCCTGCAGGCGATATCGTATGGCAACATCTACGTCGCCCGCATCGCCTTGGGCGCCAACCCGCAACAGACCCTCTTGGCATTGCGCGAGGCCGAAGCCTACACGGGTCCGTCGCTGATCCTCGCCTACAGCCACTGCATCGCGCATGGCATTAATATGCAGAAGGGGCTTGATCAGCAGAGCCGCGCCGTCCAGTCCGGGCATTGGCCGCTGATGCGCTTCAACCCCGAGGTCAGGCAGTCGGGCGAAAACCCGTTCGTGCTCGACTCACCGCGGCCCATCATCAAGCTCAAGGAATACGTCGAGAACGAGCTTCGCTATCGAATGCTGTATCGCACCAATCCTAAGGCTGCGGACCAGCTGATGAGCATGGCGCAGGCCATGGTCGACCGGAAATGGAAGCTCTACGAAGAAATGGCGTCGATGAGCTAGGTTCTGGCGGGAGGAACTGAAAATGGACTTGCAGACAACCTATATGGGTCTGAAACTCAAACACCCAATCGTCGCTTCGTCGTCGCCGATCTCGAGGTCTCTTGACGGCATCAAGCGAATGGAGGACGCGGGCGCGGCCGCGATTACGTTATTTTCCCTGTTCGAGGAACAGATCCGCGTCGAAAACGAGTCGTTCGATTTTTTGTCGGAGGCCGGAACCGAGAGCTATGCCGAGTCGCTTTCCTACTTCCCGGACGTCGGCGATTATCGGGTCGGTCCTGATTCCTACCTGGAGCTGATCCGCCAGGCAAGTGCCGCCTGCACGATTCCGATCATCGCCAGCCTCAACGGAACCACCAGTGCCGGCTGGACGGACTATGCGCGTCTGATGGCTGAGGCCGGCGCCAAGGCCATCGAGCTCAACGTTTACTACATCCCCGCCGATCTGGACACGAGCGGCCGCGACGTCGAACAGCGCTATGTCGACGTGATCCGCTCGGTGCGGTCCGCGGTCTCGGTACCGATCGCGGTCAAGCTTAGCCCATTCTTCAGTGCCTTCGGCGAGATGGCGAAGCGCTGTGTCGGAGCCGGTGCCGACGGCCTGGTCCTGTTCAACCGCTTCTATCAGCCGGATTTCGACTTGGAAGAACTCGAGGTCGTGCCGGATCTGGAGCTCAGCTCGGCGACGGAAATCCGCCTGCCGCTGTTGTGGATCGCCGTGTTGCACGGCCGCCTGAAATGTTCGCTGGCGGCGACGGGCGGCGTCGAAACGGGCCGGGAAGTAATCAAGTACGTGATGGCCGGTGCCGATGCGGTGATGACGACCTCGGCCCTGTTGCGCAACGGCGTGGGCCACCTGCAAACCTTGCTCACCCAGACCAGGGAGTGGATGGAGCGGCGCAACTACGACTCAATTGCGCAGATGAAGGGCTCGATGAGCCAGCTCAAGGTCGCCGATCCATCGGCGTTCGAGCGCGCCAACTATATCAAGGTGCTGCAGAGCTACAAGAGCCCCTACTCAGCGTAAGCGGCCTCAGAACGAGGATCCCGGTAACGCGAGGAAGGCCACCTCCTCGGCCGTCGAGGGACGGCCGAGCGCACGGTTGCGGTGCGGGAAGCGGCCGAAGCGATCGATGATCGCCTTGTGGCGCAGGGCAAAGTCGAGGGCGTGTGCATTGCCGAGGGCTGCGTACAAGCCGGCCGAGCGCACCTGATCGGAAGCGTGTTCTGAGTGCTGAAACGGCAGGTAGAGAAACTGGCGTTGCACGGCGGGCAGCTGCCGGTCGAATCCCGCATCGATGGCGGCGCCGGCAATGCGGAGCGCGCTGGTATCGGTCGCGAAGGCCTGCGCCGTGCCGCGAAACATGTTGCGCGGAAACTGATCCAGTGCGATCACGGCCGCCAGCCGGCCACGCGCCGTTGCCGGCCACACCTCGGGCAGCGCCGTCGCCAACAGTGTGTACACGTCACCGAAACGCTGCGCGATCTGACGATCAACCTCGGCGTTGGCGACAAACCAGAGCGCCGGCGTCAGCTCATCGAACCAAAAGCCCAGCACAGAATCGACCATGCGGGGGAAGGACTTAAGCCATGGAGTGGGTGTATCTTGCACTTGCCATCATCTTCGAGACCATGGGCACGACCTGTCTGAAGCTGTCGGACGGCTTCAACCGGCTGGTACCGACGCTCCTGATCCTTCCCACTTACCTGATCAGTTTCGCGCTTCTCGGGCTGGCGGTAAAGGTCATCCCCATCAGCATTGCCTATGCCGTGTGGTCCGCCGCCGGCACCGCCATCATCGCCAGCGCCGGCATCCTGTTTTTCGGCGAGCCGCTCACTGCGCTCAAGGTGTTTTTTCTGGCCGTCATCGTCATCGGCGTGGTCGGACTGCACCTTTCGGAGCGCTTCGCGAGCGGCGCGTGAAAGCGGGTTTCGGCGATGGCATCGGGTCCGTTCCTGGGTGACGCCACGGCAGCCGCAGTTCCGCTCGACACGGAAGGGGCATGGGCCGAGGTCTTAAGGCCAGCGCGTTCGCAGGCACCACAGCCGGCCCTGTTTCTCGACCGTGACGGCACGATCATCGAGGAGGTCGGCTTCATCGGCCGGGCGGAGGACGTCCGCCTCATTGCCGGCGCCGCGGAGGTGATTGCGGCCGCTAACCGTCGCGGAATCGCGGTCGTGATCGTCACCAACCAGTCAGGGATCGCGCGCTCCCTGTTCGATTGGGCCGATTTCGCCGCCGTCCAGGCGCGCATGCTGGCCGAACTGGCAGACGCCGGTGCGTTCATCGATGCGGTCCTGGCCTGCCCGCATCATCGCGACGGCCGCGCGCCCTACAATCATCCCGACCATCCGGACCGCAAGCCGAACCCCGGCCTCGTCCGCCGCGCCGCCGGCTTGCTTCCAATCGCGCTCGCTCAGTCGTGGCTGGTCGGCGATCGCGCGTCCGACATCATCGCCGCGGCCCGCGGCGGTCTTGCCGGCGGCCTGTTGGTTGCAACCGGCGTCGGAGCCGAGCCGTCGGAGCGGGAAGCGGCGCTGCAGCAGCGCTCCGTCGGCCGGTTCGAGGTGATCCTGGGCGGCTCCATCGCGACGGCGCTGGCACGGCTGCCGCTATTCGGCGGCGGCAACCTCGGGGAGGTCGTTCCCCCCTCGGTATGAACGCCCGTAGTGGACGTAATCCGTCCACGTCCGCTCGACCCGGCGCAGTGCCTGACAGACGGTCTCGATCTCCGTGCTGCCGAAGTCCTGCTGGTCCAGCTCGCCGGCGATCCGCTGCTCGAGCTCACGGATCCGCTCTACCACGTTCATGGCCTTGGCCGTCAGCCGGATGCTGACCGAGCGGCGGTCGTGCGCCGATCGTTCCTGGTCCAGGTAGCCCATCTCCGCGAGCTTCTTGATGTTATACGACACGTTCGAGCCTTGGTAGTAACCACGCTCGACGAGGTCGCGAATGGCGATCTGCTCCTCACCGATATTGGCAAGCAGAAGCGCCTGGACGCTGTTGATGTCACGAATGCTGAGATGGTTCAGCTCGGCGCGCAGGAGGTCAAGAAAACGCCGATGCAGCCGTTCGATCAGCCGCGTGAACTCAAGATACTCTTTCTTCATGCGTTGATGCCTTTCACGCCTAGCACCCCGGAAAGCCTCAAGCCGGACTACGGTGCACATAAAACACCACAAAAGTGCAAACTTCCTGTTAACGCAAAACGGGCATTATGCGGCCTGTCACGAATGTGGCCGCCCCCACATTGGGATAAAAGCCCTTTCAAGTTAGACTCTCGCACACTGGCGCGAGGAGAGATCGCAGATGAAGCCGTCTCATCATCGTCGAACCGCAATCCTATCGTCCGTCATCGCGCTCGCTACGCTTTCGCTGCTGCTTGCAGGGTGCGCGGCGCTCGACTCCGGGAAGGGAACGGCAGGCAACGCTGATGCCAAGTATGTCCAGGCGATGCGGATGGCCGAAAGCGTCCGTGCCGGAGGCGACCTGCCGTCGGCTTCGGTCTTCTATAACCGTGCGCACGAGGCCGATCCATCGCAGGCGGCACCGCTCATAGGCCTCGCCGAAACGGCCGCAGCACTCGGCTCCACCGAGAAGGCCATCGAGCTGTTCCGCGAAGCGATGACCCGACCAGGCAGCGATGGGGCTGTCCGCCGCAAATATGCCGGCCTTCTGCTGAAATCGGGCAAGCCCACGGAGGCCCTGGACGCCTACCGCGAAGCGGTGGCGATTGAGCCCAATGACAGCAGGGCGCTGAACGGGATCGCCGTCTCCCTTGATGTTCTTGGACGGCCGGACGAGTCGCGCGAGGTCTACACGCGTGCGCTTGCGCTCGCACCGCACGATGCTGGCATCCGCAGCAATCTCGCGCTGTCGAGGGCACTGGCCGGCGAGCACGACGCAGCGGTCGCCCTTCTGACGCAGCTCGCCGCCGAGCCTTCGGCCGACGCGCGCACGCGGCAGAATCTTGCCCTCGCGCTTGCCTTGAAAGGCCAGATTGCCGAGGCTGCACACACCGCATCGAGGGACTTGAGCGAAGCCGAACTCCGCAACACCTTGGCGCTTTACCGCTCGCTCGCGAGACTGCCGCAGCAGGAGCGGGCAGCGCTCGTGTTCGGCATCGCCGGGCGTCCTGGCAGCAGCACTGCGAACCTCGCCGGTCTCGCACCGGGCGATACGGGAACCGCGCGGACCCGTAGGCGGGCGCCGCTGCGGCAGGTCCCGGCCGCGCTCGCGCCCGATGCCACCCTCAGCGAGGCGGAAACGCCGGAGCAGAGCCCCGAAGGCCCTGCTGCCCCCGCCCCTGCTGCCG
>JBATPX010000123.1:0-1649 GCA_049291695.1 Defluviicoccus sp. | reverse complement strand
GATATGCGGTTCGGCCTGCATGGTGGTGCGGAGTATACGGCCCGAGCCTATCCTGCCGGCACAGCTTTCTCGTCACCGCTTGTTACTGCGGCTGTGCCTGCAACATACCGTTACACGAACCGCCGTCTTCCGACATCGCCCAGCAACAAAGGCCTGCTAGCATCCCGCTTGTTCGATCGCGGCGATGCGATCACAGAACTTCAAGATGAGGAGAACACGCGATGCGCAGGACACTCACGATTTCGGCGACGGCATTTGCGCTGGCGCTTGGTCTGGCGGCTGCGGCACCTTCCGCCGGCTTCGCCCAGGGGCCTGGCCCCGGCGGTGGCATGGGCGGTGGCATGGGCGGCAGCATGGGTCCCGGCTCTGGCATGGGTCCCGGCGGGCGGGCGATGCCGTGGTTTCAGGGAATGGATGCGGACGGCGATGGCCGCGTCAGCCGCGAGGAGCATACGAAGGCGCACGGCGCCCGTTTCGCCGGCCAGGACCTCGATGGCGACGGCAAGGTGACGCTGGAGGAATTGCAAAAAAGCCGCGCGGACCGTAAGGCGGCGCGGATGCAGGAGATGTTCAAGGCCGGCGATGCCGATGGTGACGGTGCCATCAGCCGCGCGGAAGCCGACGCAAATTCCGAGAACCGCTTCAGGAGCGCCGATACCAACGGTGACGGTTTTGTCACCGCCGACGAGATGCAAGCGATGCGGCAGCAGAAGGGCCAGCGCGGCGGCGGACCGAACGGTCCCTGTGCGACGATGCCGATGGGCACGCCGCCGCAGGCGATCCAGCCGGGCCAATAGGTAAGGCCGCTGCGCACGCCGATCCCCTGAGCACGCCGGCCCCCGAGGAGAGGGGGCCGGCCGTCGCTTGTTCAGTGGCTCATCAGCACGGGAACGGTCATGTGCCGGAGCATGTGCTGGGTGACGCCGCCCAGCACGACCTCCCGCCAGCGGGCATGGCCGTAGGCGCCCATGACGATGAGGTCGATCGCCGCATCCGCGGCGCGGGACAACAGCATGTCGCCGGCGTCGATGTCATCGGCATAGAGATGCTGCGCCTCCGCCTTGACGCCGTGGCGGGCGAGGTGCAGGCAGATATCGGCACACGGGATTGCGCCGTGGCCGCTCGCGCCGCCCTCGGGATTGACGGCCACGACCATGACGTGCCGGGCCATGGTAAGCAGCGGCAAGGCATCGTTGACGGCGCGTGCCGCGAGCCGGCTGGCATCCCAGGCGACCATCACCCGCTCACCAATCACCGGATAATCGCCGAAAGCGGGGATCACCAGGACCGGCCGCCCGACGGCGAGCACAAGCTGGTCCGGGATCGCAGGATCGTCCGCCCCTTCCGTGCCGGTCGGATCGCGCTGACCGGCGATGACGATATCGGCGTAGCGGCCATGCAGGCACAAGGCGCTCAGCGCCGCCCCCTCGACGCAGCGCCACTCGGACGTAATGCCGGCCCGCCCGGCGCAGTCGTTGAACGCGGTTTCCGCCTGCTTGGCTTGCGCGCGCGCGTGCTCCGCTTGGCGCCTGAACACCTCGTCGCTGATTTCTGCCCTCAGGTAGCCCGGGATCTGCGGCGGAGTCATGACGCAGACGCCGGTCAGATGCGCACCGTGCCGCACGGCAAGCGCGGCCGCCGCCTGCAGC
>JBATPX010000122.1:0-1659 GCA_049291695.1 Defluviicoccus sp. | reverse complement strand
TGGTGACGATGAAGCCGCCCGGATCCGTCCCCGGCATGATCAGCTTCGCGATCAGCCCGGCGATGAGCCCGAAAACGATCCAGGTGATAATGCCCATGGTGGTTCCTCGCTGTCCCAGAGGATGACGCGACGCCAGTCGTGCAACGCCCGGCCCCGCGCACAGGTTCCACGGCGCCGTCCGGCACGGTCGCACGCGGCGTCGGCACCGACCACGGCCGCGTTCCCCTGCGAGGGGCTGAGCTGCGCGGGCCGCGTCGGCGGCGCCGAGACGCATTGTCAGCGATACCCTGACCGGCGAAGCGGACCGGATGACGTACCGTTCAAGCGGTACAGTCACTGGTATTCATGCTGGCGCGAGTGGGGATATGAGTCAATTCGCATCCACCCCAACGCGAGCATTTTTTCTCGGGTCTCGTGTCCGTCGCTCAGTCGCTGCTCATCGATCGCTTATCCAAGGGCGGTAAATGCAAAGCTTGCGCCCTCGTCGACCGAAGCAGGGAAAATTCTAGGGTCAACGACAACGATCCGTCTTGAGGCCGTCGATCAAGAAGTCGTTGGGCACCTCAGTCTGCCGTGCCCGTCACCGGACTGGAGGGCGACGAATTGCAGCCCCCTGGCGGCTGTGCGGGCCCAGCCGGAGTCGGCGTCGAGCTCCAGGTAGCGCTGCCACCAGCGGCGGGCGGCGCCGAGGTTGCCGGTCTCGAACTCGAGCGCGGCGAGGTTGAAGACGGCGTCGGCATAGCCGGGATCGAGCGCGATCGCCTGCTCGAGGTGCCTGCGCGCCGCGCCAGGTCGCCCGCGCTCGGCCGTGAGCCCGGCGAGGTTAAACCAGGCTTCGACGAAGCCCGGATCGAGATGCAGGGCAAGGATATAGCCGTATTCCGCGTCGGTCGGTCGGCCGGCGGCGCGCAGGCAGTTGGCGCGGTTGAACGCGGCGATGGCGTCGCCCGGATCGAGGGCGAGGCAGCGCTGGTAGAGGCCGGCGGCCTCGGCGTGAAGGCCAGCTTCCTCGGCGGCCTCGGCGGACGCGAAGACGTCCTCCGGGTCGTCGGCGGCGTCTCCGAGGTCGAGCAGCAGCTGGCCGTCGAGCTCGCTCAGATCGCCGCCGTGGCAGGCGTAGATCGCACGCCCGCTCCCGACCTGCAGCGACGTCGCGGTCAGTTCGTTCGCCGGCACCGAGCGATGGACCGAACGCGCGACCGCGCCCCAGGTGACCCCGCCGGCGATCAGCCCGGCGAACTTCCTCGCGAGGATCAGGTCGCGAAAGGAAAACGGCTCGGCGTCACGCTCGAGTGCGTCGAACAGCGCGAGCAGGTCGAGGTCGCGCGGCGCCAGGCGCGACTGATCGAGAAGCGACGCCCGGCTCAGCCCCCCGCCCTCGCAAGACTCCAGGAGCCCCAGGCGGCGAAGAAAGCCGTTCTCGCTGACCAGCTGCCGGCCCGCGGCGCGTTCGGCGTCGACCCTGGCCTCGATCGCAGCGTCCGCCTTGCGGAGCTGTCTCCGGCCAAAAACCACGCTTGTCGTCTGGCGGCTGACGCCGCGCTGCAGCCGGCCGCCGATGCGCTCGACCTCGCGCGCCGCGAGCCGCCGCGGGAAAGCCGCGAGCGCGCCCACAATGCCGAAGATCAGCTCACCTGCGGCCGTCACGCCTTGTCCGTG
>JBATPX010000121.1:0-1934 GCA_049291695.1 Defluviicoccus sp. | reverse complement strand
GTCAGGGCCGCGGCTTCATCACCCGCGGCGGCGCGCCGCTCGCCAACGTCACCTCCGGCAACCTCACCTTCTCCAACAACCTGGAGCGGGTGCGCGTCATCCGTGACGATGGCAAGATCGAAGCCGCCGAGCCGACGTTCGCCTCGTGTCAGGGGGCGATGACGGTGCGCTTCGACGGCGCGACGCTGGTTGCCGAGGCGGCCAACGGCGAGCCCGTCTCTTTGACCTACGGTTTCTCGATGGCCGAGGGCTGGCGGCTTTCCTTCGAGCTGTTCCGGGTGTTTCTGCCCAAGCCGAAGTACAGTGTCTCCGGCCCCGGCGGCGTCGAGGCCAGCTTCGACTGGCGCGCCGCGTACGATGAGAGCGCCGGCACCATGCTGCGGGCGCGCCTGCTCAACGAAGTCGCGGGCTACGCGTGATCGGCACGCCAGTTCATGGCTACGTCTGCTTCGAAGCTTGATGACGGTCTACCGGCGCCCACTACCGGCGCCCACCACCGCCGCCTCGTCCGCCGCCACGGGCTGGCAACTGCGTCGGTCGCATAGGTGGTCGAACCGATGGCAGATTACTCGGTCTCTCTCGGTCATCATAGTCGTCTTGATCATAATAGTCGTAGTGATGATAATAGATACCAGATCGATACGGATATGGATCGTAGTGGTCGCCACCACCATTGGCAGTGCAAGCAGTGACCAACAAGCCGGCCCCGACGATTAGCAATATCCAGAGGACTTGATTGCTCAATGGCTTCCCCCCTCTGCCTGTAGCGAACCGATGATAGCGGCGATTTCATCTCCGTATATGTCTCGGGCGCCATATTCGCCGACAAACACACCAATCACGGCTCGTGGGCCAGGCAGCGCCGCGATTGCTACCGCGAAATCGACGGGAGCGCTTTCTCGAGTACCCCGACCGACATAGAATCGCGCCGGCAAGGTCCCGAGCTTGCCGTCGTTCACGCGATCGACCCTGCCTTCCGTGACCAAACGTTTGCCGAGGTCCTTGACGTACGCTTCAGTCTCTTCGAGGTTTTTCGGCTCTGCCGGAGACAAGAAGCCGACCCAGAGCGAGAGGTCCCCTTCCGGGTTCATGCCCAGGATGCGTGGCGCGACATCGTCCGCATCGCTGCCACCAGTCGCAACAACCCATCCGTCCGGCACGGCTATGGAAAACAACGTCTTGCCGCCGGTCTCGTAGATCGCGCGCACGTCGGCACTCGCGTTCTGCATGCCCGTTACCATTAAGAGCACCGTCGCGAGCAGCCCCACGCGCATCATTTTGAGAAGCAGCATACTGTGAAGCCTCCCAGAGGTGGTCCGAGCACCATAGGCTGCTGTTCCTGAATTGAAAAGAGACGAGAATTGGGCCGTGTACTCATAATCGACGCTGGTCGACGTCTGGCGCAGGCCGTGCACCGCAAATGAGTCAATGGGCCACCGTGGCAAGTTTTCCGTCTGCAGCACAAGCGAAGAACTGAGGCTGTGTCTTCATTGGCGGGGACTACTCCCTTCAAGCACGGGTGACGTTCGTCGCTCCGGCTGCGCTGAAGAACTGAACCCACAAGCTAACCATGTTTACCGAGGACTTTCCATGTTCCATCTCGATCTCAAGAGAGAGCCGCATTGGCTCGACCTTGGCCATGGCGTGCGTCTGCACGTCCGGCCGTGCACGACAGCGCTGATGATGGGGGCCAGAGCCGAGGTCCAGAGGAGCGTCATTCCCTCGACGAACGAAACGCAGGCAGCCGGCGAGCGGACGGCGGCGCTGGTGAAGGCGCTTGGCCGGCTCGGCATCCAGGAGTGGCAGGGTGTCGGCGACGGCAATGGCGAGCCCGTGCCGTTGACGCCCGAGGGCATCGACGCGCTGCTCGATCTCTGGCCGATGGCGGACGCGTTCGAGCGGCTCTACCTCGGCCCGGCGCTGCTGCTGGACGA
>JBATPX010000120.1:0-181941 GCA_049291695.1 Defluviicoccus sp. | reverse complement strand
GCCGGCGACGCCGCGGGAGGTCTACGCAGGTGCATTCGCACAGCTGCAGCGGGAGAAATACCCCGAGGCGGAGACCGGCTTTCAGCAGTTCCTCAAGCGCTATCCGGACGATCCGCTAGCGGAAAACGCCAATTATTGGCTTGGTGAGTCGTATTACGCCCAAGGCGATTACGCCCGTGCCGCGACGACGTTCCTCGAAGGCTACGAGAAGCACAAAAAGGGCGCCAAGGCTTCCGACACGCTCCTCAAGCTGGCGATGAGCCTCGGCCGCCTGAACAAGAAACCGGAAGCCTGCGCGACCTTGCAAGAGCTGGGGCGCGCCTTCCCCGGGGCGCCGTCGGCGATCAAGACCAAGGCCGGGGACGAGCGGCGGCGCCTCGGCTGCAGCTAGCGACCCGGTGGCGAACGCGCCAGCGCCGATCGACGGTGAGGAGTTCGCGGCGCTAATGCGTGCCGTCGGCCCGTTCGAGCCGGCGCCACGGCTCGCGGTCGGCGTATCCGGCGGACCCGACAGTCTTGCGCTCGCGCTGTTGGCAGCCGACTGGGCGCGTGCGCGCCACGGTTCACTCACCGCCTTGATCGTCGATCACGGCTTGCGGCCGGCGGCCGGGGAGGAGGCCCAGCTCACCCGCGCGTCGTTGCGCGCGCACGGGATAGCCGGCGAAATCCTGCGCTGGGACGGAGCAAAGCCGACCGCCGGTATCCCGGCGCGCGCCCGCGCGGCCCGCTACCGGCTGCTGCTGGAGTGGTGCCGGCGGATGGGAGTCGTCCACCTGCTGCTCGGCCACCACGCCTCCGATCAGACGGAAACGGTGCTGATGCGCCTGTTCGGGGGCAGCGGGATCGATGGGCTCGCTGGTATCCTGCCCATCCGGTATACGCCATTTACCCGTGTGGTGCGGCCGCTGTTGCCGATTGCCCCGGCGCGTTTGCGGGCAACTTTGACTGCTCGCGGGCAAGCTTGGCTGGAGGATCCGACGAACGCCGATCAGGCCTATACCCGTGCTCGCGTCCGCCTTGCCTTGGCCACTTTTCCGGCAGCGATGGCGATGGGGGACGAGTTGACGCACCTGCAGGCGTCGGCCGCGCAAGCGGCGGTGAGGCTCGATGCCGCCATCGACGAAAGCTTCGCACGCTGCTGCGAGATCGACCGCCTCGGTTTCGCCTGGGTGGACGAGGAGGCGCTGGCAGCGGTACCCGAGGAGATTGCCTGGCGCCTGTTGGCGCGGCTCCTATGCGGGATCGGTGGCACCGCCTGGCCGCCGGCCACGCGCTCGGTCCGGGCGCTGAGGACCCGTCTGTTGACCAGCGCCGGGCGGCCTTCGGGGAGCCTGGGGCGGTGCCGGCTTGTGCGCCGCGACCGCCGCCTGCTCATCTGTCGCGAACGCCGCCATCTTCCACCGGCGGTTCCAGTCGAGGGCGGGGAAACAGTGCTGTGGGACGGACGTTTCCTGGTCCGTATTCCGCGGCCGCGCTGGCTTGCCGGCGGCCGTTACCGGCTCATGCCGGCTCCGCAGGAAGTGTGGCACCGCCGGCCGCAGGCGCCGGCTGTCGAACAAACGCTGAGCCGCGTGCCAGCGGAAGCGCGCTTGAGCCTGCCGGCGCTGGTGGGGGACGGCGGCGAGGCGATCCTGCCGATCACGACGACACCCGATGGGCGCGAACTGAAGGACGCCAGTCCGCCGCGGCTGGCGATCGCGTTCAGTCCAAGAAGAGCGCTGAAGGGGACAGGAAGGTTCCTTGCCCTCGCTCAGTTGCGTATTATGTTGTGGGAGGAGGCGCCGCCCGCCATGCTTGCCCTCGACGGCGATACGGCGGGAGCGGGCGCGGAACAGGAAGAACAACGTGAATATTAGCCGCAACCTTGCTCTCTGGATCGTCATTGCGCTCCTTGTGTTCGCTCTGTTCAACTTTTTTCAGAGCACGACACCGCGTAGCAATAATTCCCCCTTGGGGTACTCCGAGTTTCTCGCCCAGGTGGAGAGCGGGGACGTTCGCGAGGTCACGATCAGAGGCCGAACCCTGACCGGCCTGCACCGGGACGGCAGGCCACTCTCGACTTACGCGCCCAACGATCCGTACCTGATCGACAAGCTGCAAAAGCACAACGTGCGCATCACGGCGCAGCCGGCGGAGGACTCGACGCCGACGCTGTGGAGCATCTTGTTGTCGTGGTTCCCGATGCTGCTGCTGATTGGCGTGTGGATCTTCTTCATGCGCCAGATGCAGGCCGGCGGCGGCAAGGCGATGGGGTTCGGCAAGTCGCGTGCACGGCTTCTGACCGAGAAGACGGGTCGCGTCACTTTCGAGGATGTCGCCGGCATCGACGAAGCCAAGCAGGAACTGCAGGAAATCGTCGAGTTCCTGAAAGATCCGCAGAAGTTTCAGCGCTTGGGCGGCAAGATTCCGAAAGGGTGTCTGCTCATCGGCCCGCCCGGAACCGGCAAGACGCTGCTGGCTCGCGCGATTGCCGGCGAGGCGAAGGTGCCGTTTTTCACGATTTCGGGCTCAGACTTCGTTGAGATGTTCGTTGGCGTCGGCGCCAGCCGCGTCCGCGACATGTTCGAGCAGGGCAAGAAGAGTGCGCCGTGCATCATCTTCATCGACGAGATCGATGCCGTTGGCCGTCACCGCGGCGCCGGGCTCGGCGGCGGCAACGACGAGCGCGAGCAGACGTTGAACCAGCTGCTCGTCGAGATGGACGGCTTTGAGTCCAACGAGGGCGTCATTCTTATTGCGGCGACCAACCGGCCGGACGTGCTCGACCCGGCGCTTCTGCGGCCGGGCCGCTTCGACCGTCAAGTCGTCGTTCCGAACCCCGACATCCTCGGGCGCGAACAGATCCTGAAGGTGCACATGCGCACCGTGCAGATTGGCCCGGACGTCGATCCCCGCGTGATCGCGCGCGGCACGCCCGGCTTTTCCGGCGCCGATCTCGCCAACCTTGTCAACGAGGCGGCACTGATGGCGGCGCGCGCCGGCAAGCGCCTGATCACGATGGTGGACTTCGAGGCCGCGAAGGACAAGGTGCTGATGGGCATGGAGCGGCGCTCGTTGGTGATGACGGATGAGGAAAAGCTGCTCACCGCCTACCATGAAGGCGGGCATGCACTGGTCGCGCTCAACGTGCCGGCCCACGATCCGCTTCACAAAATCACGATCATCCCCCGCGGGCGGGCGCTGGGCGTGACCGTCTCCCTTCCGGAACGCGACCGCTATACCTTTTCGCTCACCGAACTGCAGTCCAGGCTTGCGGTGGCCTTCGGCGGCCGCATCGCCGAAGAGCTGATTTTCGGCCCGGAGAATGTCACCACGGGTGCGGGCAACGACATCAAGATGGCAACCGAGATGGCGCGCCGGATGGTGACGGAGTTCGGCTTCAGCGAAAAACTCGGGCCCTTGCGCTACGCCGACAATCAGGAGGAGATCTTCCTCGGCCACTCGGTGACGCAGCAGAAGCACGTCTCGGATGCGACCGCGCGCCTGATCGACGAGGAGGTGCGCCGCCTGATCGATGAAGCCGAGGACCACGCGCGGGTCATCCTGACCGAACACCGCAAGGATCTGGATGCGCTGGCGGCGGCGCTGTTGGAGTATGAGACGCTCTCGGGCGTGGATGTCCGGGACATCCTCAACGGCCAGCCGATTCATCGCCCGAGCCCGGCAGCCGAGGATATCCGTGACGGCGGTCGCCGCTCGTCCGTGCCGAGCAGCGGCAAGAAGTCGGCCCAGCCGGGGCCATCCGCGGCGCTCGAAGCCGACCCGCGGCCGGGCTACTGAAAGCGGGCACGACCGCCGCGGCTTCGGGGTTGGACGCAAGCGATGGTACGAAGCTTTGCCGGGCGGACGCTTGACGAACCGCTCATCATGGGCGTCGTCAACGTCACCCCGGACAGCTTTTCCGACGGCGGCGATCATTTCGACCACGAGGCCGCGATCGCCCACGGCCGTCGTCTCATCGCCGAAGGAGCGGCGATCATCGACATTGGCGGCGAGTCGACGCGGCCCAATGCCGAACCGGTTCCCGTCGAGGAGGAGCTCCGCCGCGTCATCCCGGTCATCCAGGCCCTGGCCGGGGCCGGGGCGCTGGTCTCGATCGACAGCCGGCACGCCGATGTGATGGCTGCCGCGATCGGTGCCGGCGCACGCATCATCAACGATGTCACGGCGCTGACCGGCGATCGCCGGGCCCTGCCGCTTGCGGTCGAGACAGGCGTGTCGGTCATCTTGATGCATATGCAAGGCGAGCCGCGAACGATGCAACGCGATCCCCGCTATGACGATGCTGCGGCCGAGGTGTTCTCGTGGCTCGATGCACGCGTCGCTGCCTGTCGCGCAGCCGGCCTGCCGGAGGAGCGGATCGCGATCGATCCCGGTATCGGTTTCGGCAAGAGCGTCGACCATAATGTTGACATTCTTTCCCGCCTCTCTCTTTATCGCGATCAGCGATGCGCGCTCGTCGTGGGCGTCTCCCGCAAGAGCATGATTGCGCGCTTGAGCCGTGACGAACCGCCGAAGATGCGGCTCCCCGGCTCGCTTGCGGCGGGTTTGGCTGCGATCGACGACGGGGCCGACATCTTGAGGGTTCACGACGTCGCCGAAACCGTCCAGGCGGTTGCAGTGTGGCGCGCTATTACCGCCGGCGACCGAGGTTCGGCCGCAAGGGCGCAATTCTCGTAACTTCGCATACGCGTGTCGGGCGTCACGGACGGCGCGGGAGCCGTCCAGGCACAGTGTGGCGCGACCCGCACGGGGATAAGGGGAGGCGGCTTGGTGACGAAGAAGCTTTTTGGCACTGACGGCATTCGCGGCACGGCAAACCGCGAACCGATGACGGCCGAGACCGTCTTGAGGGTCGGCATGGCGGCCGGCCTGCATTTCCGCCGCGGTACGCACCGCCATCGCGTCCTCATCGGGAAGGATACCCGACTGTCCGGCTATATGCTGGAGCCGGCGCTCACCTCCGGGTTCATCGCCATGGGCATGGACGTGATCATCGTCGGCCCGATGCCGACGCCAGCCGTGGCGGTGCTGACGCGCTCGATGCGCTGCGACCTCGGCGTCATGCTGACGGCTTCCCACAATCCTTACGAAGATAACGGCATTAAGCTGTTCGGGCCGGACGGCTACAAGCTTTCCGACGAAGTCGAGGCGACGATCGAGGAGCATGTGGCGAACGGCCTTGCGAACAAGGTCGTCGCCGCTGGCGATCTCGGCCGGGCCAAGCGCCTCGATGACGTGCACGGCCGCTACATCGAACATGTCAAACACTCCTTCCCGCGTGGCCTGACGCTCTCGGGCCTGCGGGTGGTCGTCGACTGCGCCAACGGCGCCGCCTACCGGGTCGCGCCGGAGATCCTGTGGGAGCTGGGCGCGGAAGTGATCCCGCTCGGCGTTACCCCGGACGGCGTCAACATCAACCAGCGCTGCGGGTCGACGGCGCCGCAAGCGATGTGCGAGGCGGTCGCCCAGTATCGCGCCGATTTCGGGATTGCGCTGGACGGCGATGCCGATCGCGTCGTCCTGGCCGACGAGCGCGGCAACTTCATCGACGGCGACCAGGTGATGGCCCTGATCGGCCAGCATTGGAAAGCCGAAGGCAAGTTGCGCAATGACGGCGTCGTCGCCACGGTGATGTCGAACCTCGGCCTTGAGCGCTACCTCGAGGGGATCGGCCTCAGATTGGAGCGCGCGCCGGTGGGGGATCGCTATGTCGTCGAGACGATGCGCCGGCAGGGCTACAACGTCGGCGGCGAGCAGTCCGGCCATATCATTTTGAGCGATTACGCAACCACCGGCGACGGGCTGATCGCGGCGCTGCAGGTGCTGGGCGTCGTCGTCGCCTCCGGCAAGCGTGCGAGCGAGGTGTGCCGGCTGTTCCAGCCGCTGCCGCAGATCCTCCGCAACGTCCGCTTCGTTGGTGGCAAGCCGCTTGATGCCGAGACCGTCAAGGAAGCGATCAATGACGGGCGGCGCCGGCTTGGCAACGCCGGACGGCTCTTGATCCGCCCGTCCGGTACCGAACCGGTGATCCGGGTAATGGCCGAAGGCGAGGACCGCGGCGTGCTCGATGTCGTGGTTGAGGACATCTGCAGCGCCATCCGCAAGGTTGCGGCTTAAGGTCCGGGGCGCCCCCCATGCGCGGTCGCGTTCTCATCATCGCAGGCTCGGATCCCAGCGGCGGGGCGGGCATCCAGGCCGACATCAAGACCGTCACCGCGCTTGGCGGCTACGCCATGTCGGCGATCACGGCGCTGACGGCGCAGAACACCGAAGGCGTGTTCGGTGTGCACGAAGTTCCGACCGCTTTCATCGCTCAGCAGATGCGCCTGGTGCTGAGCGATATCGGTGCCGATTGCATCAAGATCGGCATGCTGCACAGCGCCGAGGTCATCGCCGCGGTTGCCGACGTGCTGGCGGCAGACGCGGGCGAAGTGCCGCTCGTGCTCGACCCGGTTATGGTCGCCAAGGGCGGCCACGTGCTTCTGGAGCCTGACGCCGTCGCGAGCCTCAAGGCGCGCCTGGTTGGCCGGGCGCGGATCGTCACGCCCAACCTGCCGGAGGCGGCGGCGCTTGCCGGCGACGGGGGCGATGCGCTCAGCTTGGCCCGCCGTGTGCTCGCGCTTGGACCCGAGGCCGTGCTGCTGAAAGGCGGCCACGGCACGGGCGCTGATGTGAGCGATATCCTGGTCGAAGCGGGGGCGGAGCCTGAGATCTTCGTCACCCCGCGCCTGAAGACCCGACATACGCACGGCACTGGCTGCACGCTTGCTTCCGCGATCGCAACTGGCCTGGCACAGGGTCTTGCACTGCGGGCGGCGGTCGCCCGCGCGCGCGCCTACGTGCTGGAGGCCATCCGCACCGCCCCCGGCTACGGCAAGGGGCACGGGCCGCTGAACCACGCGCATACGGTGCGCCCCTTCGCGTGACCGCACGGGCAGTGCGCTGCGCTTCGGTAACGTCCTGTTAACCTCTCGCCGCTAGCTTGCCTTCACCTGCACAGCATGGAGGTGAAGATGACCTACGGTCTCCCCGCGCTTTTGCCGACGACGGTTGCCCCCGCTAAGGTGACTGTCCCTCCCCGCGTGCACCGTCTGGCGATGGCGTCCCTGCACCTCTACCGCTTGCGGCTCGCTCACGGCGCCGCATAACGCAGAAGAGACCTGCCAAGTCTGGAAGGGAGTGGGCGACACACGGCCCGCCGCTTGCCCTCCGCCGGACGCTGACAATTGCAGCCAGTTCGCCAAGGGGTCACGCCCGATCCCGGCGGCTGGGGCAGGCGGTAAACCCATCCGATCACCGGCCGCATTGGAGCGCCCTCCATGCCCGCCGCGGATCGATGCGACCGTAGACCGTCCTTCGGCAAGAACCTGTAAACGCTGCGCAGGGCAAGCGACACGAACGCTACACCGGCGGCGGGATCGCGGCGCCTCGCGGCCGTGAGGTCGTCAATCGCGTTGACTGAGGCCGGCATCGCAATAAGATGACGTGTTGCGCGCACGTGGACTGCACCCGTAGCTCAGTGGATAGAGCGCTGCCCTCCGGAGGCAGAGGTCACAGGTTCGAATCCTGTCGGGTGCGCCAGCGCGCGGCAGCGATCCGCGGACCTGTCGGCTTGTCCGGGTGGGGAGCAGTTCCGTAAACGAGCGATGGGCAGCGGCGGCCGCAGCTGTAGCGGGCGAGCGCGGTGATGTGACGTGGAGGCTGACGGAACGAGTTAAGGTTGGCGCCGCGACGCTCCGGCCCGATGCCGAACGGTGAGTTGTTCGGCACGAAAAGAAGAACGCTCGTGATACGAGCGCGCGACGTCAGGGTAGGCAGGGGTGGCCGTGACTGGGATGCGGATGTGGCTCAAGGGGCTGTTGCTCGGTGCTGCCATCGGTTGCGGCGCGGCGCTCCTTGCGGTCTCACCCCTTGGTATCGCACTCGAAGAGCGCTTTGGCCTACCGCTCTTATTCGCCGTCCGCGGCGTGGTGCCGCCGCCGCCTGAAGTGGCCGTCGTCGCCATCAATCCGCGCGCGGCCGAAGCCCTGGGTCTGCCGCCGCATCCGCGCGACTGGCCGCGCTCCGTGCACGGCCAGTTGGTCGATACCCTGGCGGCACGGGGCGCCAGCGCGATCGTGTTTGACATCCGCTTCGAAAGAAGGCCGCATGCGCCCGACAAGGACGAGGCGTTGACGAGCACCGCGCGTGCGAGCGACGAGGATGAGGTATTCGCAGCAGCGGTCGAGCGCGCCAACCGGGTTGTTCTCCTTGAGCGCATGGACAAGCGGTTGGAGTCCTTTTCCATGGACGAGCGCGGGGCGACCGCGACCGCCGCGACCGAACAGGTGGTGCGGCCAATCGATCGGTTGGCTGCAGCTGCCGCCGTCGTCGCGCCGTTCCTGCTGCCGAAGACAGGCGGCAACGTCGGTCACTTCTGGGCGTTCTGGCCGGGCGAGGATCCGGTTGCGACAATGCCGGCGGCTGCTTTGTGGCTGCATGCGCTGCGAACCGACCGCAGCGCCGTTGCGCCGATTGAAGCCCTGATCTCTGGTTCACGCCTCAGGCCGGCTGCGGAAGCGGAGGCCGGCGGCGGCGGAAAGCCGTCTCTGCGGACGTTGCTGACGCGCACGCGGACCGCACTCGCCGGGCGCAGCGATATCGTCGCGGCCTTCAATGCGGCGGGCGGCAGGGTGGAGGCGCCGGCGGCGTCGCTGAACGGACCAATGCCTTGGCCGCCACCATCGGCGAGCGTGCTGACGCGCAGGCTTGTCGCGCTGTTTGCCGGATCTGACAGCCGCTACCTCAATTTTTACGGACCGGCGGGAACGATCCCGACCATCGGCTACGATGCAGTGATCGCTGCCGGCCGGTCCGGCGAGCCGACGGCGATTCGCCTGGACGGCCGTTGTGTCTTCGTCGGCGCGGCCGACCATACCACCCCGGCGCAGGGGGACGGTTTCGCCACTGTGTTCACCAATGCCGACGGGATCGATCTGAGCGGGGTCGAGATCGCAGCGACGGCCTTTGCCAACCTCCTGACCGACACCTCGTTGCGACGGCCTGCGCCTGCGACCACTGCCGCTATGCTCCTGATCTTGAGTACCGTGATCGGCCTCTACGTGCTGGCGGTGCCGGCACGGCTGGCGGTGCCGGCTGCCGCGGCGCTGGTGGCTGCGTATGCCGCCGCGGCGCAGATCCTGTTCAACCGCGCGGCGCTGTGGCTGCCGCTGGTGACACCGGCACTGGCGATCACGCTGCTGGTGCTGGCCGCGCTTTACTGCCACTACGTCCTCGCGCGCCGGCAACGGGAGAAAATTCAGCGGGCGATCAGCTATTACATTCCCCAACGGGTGGCGCAGGGCTTCGCCGACAGCGGCGGCGACCTGACCTCGGCCAACGAGATCGTTTACGCTGCGTGCCTGGCCGCCGACATGGAAGATTTTACGCCGCTGGCCGAGGGGATGCGGCCGGGTGAGGTTGCCTCCCTGCTCAATTCGTACTTCGATGCCATCGCCATGCCGATTAACGATCGCAAGGCCGATGTTGTCGAGTTCCGCGCCGATGGCATGATGTGCGCGTGGACGGCGCGGCAGATCGAGGACGGCGTGCGTATCCGGGCGTGCGAGGCCGCGATCGGCGCCCGCGATGCGGCCGAGCGTTTTGCGGCAAAGATCGCACCCGGGCGACTGGGCGTGCGCCTCGGCCTGCACGACGGCGAGGTGTTCGTCGGTCATTCCGGCGGCGGCGGACGCTTCGTCTATGGCATTGTCGGCGACATTGCCAACACCGCGGCCCGGATCGAGAGCCTCAACCGCTACCTCGGGACGCGGCTCCTCGCCAGCGCCGGCGTGGTCCGGCATCTCGATCATTTGCGCGTCCGGTCGATGGGCCAGTTCATTCTCAAAGGCAAGAACGAACCGCTCTCGATCGTCGAAATCATGGGCCAGCGCGATTGCATCAGCGCCCAGGCCGAGAACCTGTGCCGGCGTTTCGCCGTTGCGCTGCAGGCCTTTTCTGCCGGCGAGAAGGAGGCGGCGAAGATGCTCTTTGCGGCCCTCCTGCGCGATTATCCGTCCGACGGGCCGAGCCGCTTCTATCTGAACCGGCTGCTGGGGGAGGAAGGGAGAGAGGAAGGGAGCCTAACTGATCAGGAGGCACCATTGATCATCCGCATGGGGACGAAATGAAGGCGCCGCGGCGGCCGGTCGGGCCGGCAGCGGCTGCATCGAACCGCCAGTCGCGGAAGGTGGCGCTTGCCCTGTTAGCTGCGTGCATAACCGCGATGGGGTCGGTGAGCGGGCGCGCGGCGGAGCCATGCACGCCTGCAGCGGGACGTATTGCCTCCGTTCAAGGAAAGGTCGAGGTCTCCACCAACGACGGCTCGGTCTGGCGGATGGCCGTTCTGAACGAGGCGGTCTGCGTTGGTAACCTGGTCCGGGTGGGCGAGAACAGTCGCGCCCTGGTCGCGCTCGCGAACCAGTCCATCCTGCGGGTGAACGAACGCACGACCTTGCGGTTGATGGCGCCGGTGCGGGCCGAAACATCGCTGATCGATCTGGTAGGCGGGGCCATCCAGTTCTTCAGTCGCCAGCCGCGCGGGCTGAGCGTCTCGACCCCTTACGTCAATGCCTCGGTCGAGGGGACGGAGTTCCTGGTTCAGGTCGACAGCAGCCGCACCGCCGTGAGCGTGTTCGAAGGCACGGTCGCAATGACCAACGACCAGGGCGAGGTCAAGCTGACCAGCGGCGAGTCCGGCCAGGCCGAACTGGCGCAGGTACCGACGCGCACGTTGATCGCCCGCCCGCGCGATGCCGTACAGTGGGCCATTCATTACCCGGATGTGCTGGACGGTCTTGCCGACCGTTCCGGCCGTGGTGCTGCTTCGCTGCCGCCGGCCGTGCAGGAGGCCGTTGCGCTTGCCCATCGAGGCGACATCTCAGGCGCTTTGGCGCGCCTCGCACCGGCAGCGGGCGAAACGGTTGCAGCGGACGAAGCCGCGGTGCGCGCAGCCTATCGGGCGGGGATCCTGCTCTCGGTTGGCCGTGTCGACGAAGCGCGATCGGTGCTCGATGCCGCGCGCGCGGCGGCACCGCCTGCCGACGGCCTCGCCGATGCCCTTGCCGCCATCATCAGCGTGAGCCAGAACAACAAGGCCACGGCGCTCGTTGATGCGCGCCGGGCGGCCGAGCGCGGACCGCGGCAGGCGGCCCCGCAGATCGCGTTGTCCTATGCCTTGCAGGCCGATTTCCAGCTCGAAGCGGCACGGGACGCGCTCCTCACGGCGGTTGCTGCCGAGCCCGGCAACGCGCTCGCTTGGGCGCGGCTGGCAGAACTGTGGCTCGCCCTGGGCAATACTGGCGAGGCCAGAGCGGCGGCAGAGCGTGCCGAGGCGCTCGCCCCCGATGTCGAACGGGTGCAGACGGTGCGCGGGTTCGCGGCGCTGGCCGAGATTAGGACCGGTGCTGCCCGCGCGGCATTTGAGCGGGCGATTACCGTTGACCCGGCGAGCCCGCTGCCGCGCTTCGGCTTAGGCTTGGCGAAAATTCGCGACGGCGCGCTAGAAGCCGGCCGTGCCGACATCGAGGTTGCCGTTGGCCTCGATCCAGAGCGCTCGCTCCTGCGCAGCTACCTCGGCAAGGCCTTCTTCGAAGAGCGGCGGCATCCGCTGGCCGGCCGCCAGTACGACATCGCCAAGCAGATGGATCCGGCCGATCCGACGCCCTGGTTCTACGGCGCCCTGTTGAAGCAGAGCGAGAATCGGCCGGTGGAGGCACTAAGCGATCTCGAGAATTCGATCCGCCTCAACGACAATCGCGCCGTATACCGCTCCCGCGCACTTCTCGATAGCGACCGCGCGGCGCGCCAGGCCGGGTTGGCGCGCATCTACAATGACCTCGGCTTCGCGCAATTGGGCCAGAATGAAGCCTCGAAATCGCTCGCGCTCGACCCTGCCTCGGCGTCTGCGCACCGCTTCCTCTCCGATACCTATACCGGCGCGCAACGGCGCGAGATTGCGCGGGTGAGCGAGCTGATGCAGGCACAGCTCCTGCAGGACATCAACATCACTCCGGTGCAGCCGAGCCTGAGCGATAAGCGGCTCAACATCCCCGGCCCGGCCGGCCCGACACGGCCGGGCTTGAACGAGTTCAACTCCCTGTTCGAACGCAATCAGGTCAGGCTGGACGTGACCGGGGAGGCCGGCAGCCACTCGACCTTTGCCAACGAAGCCGTTGTCTCCGGCATTTACGACCAATTTTCGTTGAGCGCCGGGCAGTTTCACTATCAAACCGACGGCTTCCGACGCAACGCCGACATCACGCACAACGTTTATAACGTGTTTGGGCAGGCCGCGCTCAGCCCCGAGGTCAATGTTCAGGGCGAATTCCGCAAGCGCTCGTCGCGCGAGGGCAACCTCCGCATCACGTTCGATCCGGAGGTCTATTTTGCCGACGACACCCGCGATTTCAGCGAAGAGATGGGCCGGGTGGGCCTGCGGGTAAGCCCCTCGGCCTCGACCGACATCATCGCCTCGGTGATCGGCGACGACCAGACGGAGAAAGGACTGGGCTTCCGCGTTGACGGGCGGATCTGGCAGGGCGAGGCCGAGGTTCTGACGCGCGGACACTCCTGGAATGCGATCGCCGGCGCCGGCGGCTACCGGCAGGATCAAGACGCCGAGGTCGACGGCTTTCCCGGCACTTTCGACCTCGACGCCGATCAGGCCAGCGTGTTCGCGTACGGCAACGTCGAACTGCCAAGCGATTTCGTGTGGACCGTCGGCATTGCCTATGACGATTTCGAACAGGCGAACCTGCATCATCAAAAGATCAACCCCAAGTTCGGGCTGCAGTGGGGGATCACCGACTGGTTGGGCCTGCGGCTCGCCGCTTTCCGCACACTGAAACCCGCGCTGCTCGCGGACCGGACCATCCAGCCGACGCAAGTTGCCGGCTTCAATCAGTTCTTCGATGATGCCGAGGGGACGACCGCCTGGCTCTACGGCATCGGCCTTGATGCACGGCTTGGTGAGGGCCTCTACGCCGGTTTGGAGTATTCGCACCGGTCCCTCGACGAGCAGATCTATGACCTGACCACAGAGCGGCTGACCAGCGACGACCGCGAGGAGGATACGGCACGCGCGTACATCTATTGGACGCCGCACCGATTCTGGGCGCTCTCGGCGGAAGTGGTCTACGATGTCTATGATGGGGGGCAAGGAGCCGATTCGTTCGTCTTGACTCAGGTCGACACCTTGAGCGCGCCAGTGTCGGTGCGCTTCTTCCATCCGACGGGCTTCTTCAGCACGCTGACGACAACGCCGGTCTACCAGGACTCCAATGGCAACTTCGACGACGAGGAGGGAAGCGACACCTTCGTGCTGGTGGACGCCGCGATCGGCTACCGCTTTCCGAAGCGGCGCGGCCAAGTCTCGTTCGAAGTTACCAATCTTTTCAACGCCGGCTTCAAGTACCAAGATGATACGTATCGGACGTTCGGCAACGAATCGACGGTGAGCCCCTATTCGCCGGAGCGGGCGTTCATCGGCCGGTTGACGCTCAATTTCTAGCGCCGGACGCAGTGACGGGACGACGATCGCGCACGGCAAACGCTGATCGAAAAAAAAAGTGAACGTTAGACGGTGAAAAGGAGGAAGTCATGACGGATGACGATAATCCGGTTGAAGTGGAACCGCTTGCGGACGAGAAAATATTTGCGGCGCTGGGCAAAGACGTGCGGCTGATCATTGCCGAGCAGCGGGATGGCACCTTGCGTGCTTACTACCCCGCATTCGGCACGTCGCAGGCGGGAAAATCTTATGGCAAGTATTCAACCGTGAGCCTGATCTCGCCGGCCGCGGCGGCCGTGCCGCCGGCGGTGCAGACCTGCCTCAACAACGGCTGGAGCTGTGTTCAGCAGCAGAATGGCAGCTGGATCTGTACCCGCATGGTCGCCGGCAAGCGGTATCAGAAGACCGTCTGGCCCTAAGGCGAGACGCACCGCCGACGTGTTGCGACGTGCGCCGGGCTGCGCAAGCGGTCCGGCGGCGCGGTTCCGCTTGCCGCCGAGCCACCGGCTGGGCTATAGCGGCGTTGGCTTTGGTTCTCCTCGCAGCCGACTGACACTTTGGCGAATTCGCGCGCTCCCTTCTCCTCATCCATGTTGGTGGTGTGGACCGATCTGGTCCGCCGCAACGCGGCGCTGGTCGCGATCGCGACCCTTGTGATCACCCTGGCGGCAGCCGCCTATGTGGCACAGGCGTTCGCCGTCAATACCAACACGGCCGACATGCTGGCCCGCGATCTGCCGTTTCAGCAGGCGAGCCGGGCGCTGCTGCAGGCCTTTCCGCAGGACCAGAACACGCTCGTCGTCGTCATCGAGGGCAACAATCCGGACCTTGTCGAGGACGGTGCCGCCGCGCTCGCCGATGCTCTGGCCGCCGAGCCGGCGCGGTTCGGGCACGTGTTCTATCCGCAAGGGGATCCATTTTTCCGCCGCCACGGCCTGCTTTACCTCGAAAGCCGGCAGTTGCAGCGGCTGACCGACCGGCTGGCGCAGGCGCAACCGTTCCTTGGCGCGCTGGCGGCGGATCCCAGCCTGCGCGGACTTTTCGCGCTGGTGACGCTCGCAGCCGAGCACTTGGCGAAGGGGACAGCCGACAGCGGCGGCATGGCGCTGGCGCCGCTCCTCGATGCGATTGCCGGACAGATCGAAGCGCAGGCGGCCGGCCGCTTTGATCGGCTGTCCTGGACGACGTTGATGAGCGGCGATGCGATCGAGGGCGCGGGCCCGAACACGGCGCCGCGCCGGCTGATCGTCCTCCAGCCGCCGCTCGACTTTCGCGCCCTGCGGCCGGCACGGGCGGCGATCGAAGGCGTGCGGGTGCTGGCGCGCGAGCACGGGCTGACGGCGGAGAAGGGCTTGAGCGTTCGCCTCACGGGCGAGGTCGCGCTTGCCGATGACGAATTAATCAGCGCCCGCGTCGGTCAGGCGACGCCGGAACTGATCTCGTTCACCCTGGTCAGCATCATCGCCTTCTTGTGCTTTCGCAGCGTGCGGTTGTCGCTGGCAGCGCTGATCACGGTGGTGGCGGGAGTCGTGTGGACGGCGGCCCTTGCGAGCGCCCTGGTCGGCGCGCTGAACTTGATCTCGCTCGCGTTCTTCGTGCTGTTCATCGGGTTTGCGGTCGACTTCGGCATTCATTACGCCCTGCGCCATAAGGAGGGCCTCGATCTCGGCCTTGACCCGGCGGCGGCGCTGGCGCGCGCGGCAGCAGGCGTCGGAGTTGCGCTTTGTCTTTGCGCCTTGTGCGCGGCGATCGGCTTCGTCTCCTTCATCCCCACCAGTTATGTAGGCTTGGCCGAACTCGGCTTCATTGCCGGCCTCGGCATGGCAGTCGCGCTGTTCACCAATCTGACCATCCTGCCGGCGCTCTTGACCCTGCTGCCGGTGCAAGGCTCCCCGGCGGGCGCGGGCAGGGGTGTCGGTGCTGCGAAGCAGGCGCTCGGCCAATGGATCGCCCGCCGGCCGCTGCCGATCCTGGCCGGGACCGTCGGCTTGGTGCTGGCGGCCGTTGCGGTCGTGCCGTCGGTTCGGTTCGATTTCGATCCGCTCAATCTCAAGGATGCGGAGAGCCCATCCGTTCAGGCCTTGCGCACGTTGATGGCGGACGGTACGGCGGGCGTGTACGCGATCGCGGTCCTCGAACCGTCGCTCGCACAAGCCGACGCGCTGGCGAAGCGCGCGCGCGAGCTCGCCGAGGTTGCCGCTGCCGATACGGTCAACCAGTTCCTGCCGGTCGAACAGGACGCGAAGCTGGCCGCGGTCGAGACGATGGCGCTGATCCTCGAGCCCGCACTGGCGCGCGAGCGCTCAGCGCCGCCGGCAGTGGACGAGATCATCGCGGCGCTCGGCCGTCTTAAGGCAGCGCTGCGGAACCTTGCGACGTCAGGCGGGGCCGACGCGGCGGCGGCGGTGCGCGTTCTCTCTGCCTTCGAGAGGCTGCCGGGCGAGGGCGCCGATCCGGCAACGCTGAACGAGATGCACGAGCGCCTGGTTTCCGGCCTGCCCGCGCGCCTCGACGCCTTGCGCGCATCGTTGACCGCGGGACCGGTCGGGCTGGCCGACTTGCCGGCTGACCTGCGCCATCGCTGGCTCACCGAGGATGGCCGGGCGCGGGTCGAGATCGCGCCTGCCGAGCGCGTCGACGGCGATACGGCCGCGCTCGGCCGCTTCGTGCGCGCGGTGCAGAAAATCGCGCCGCTGGCAGTCGGTGGGCCAGTGGTCATCTACGAGGGCGGCCAGGAGATCCTGAAATCGTTCCTGCAGGCAGCCGCCACGGCGGTCGTTGCGATCGCGGTGCTGCTGCTTGTCGTGCTGCGCAACCGCCGCGATGTCGTCTTCGTGTTCATTCCGCTGGCGCTGGCGGCACTGTTCACGGTCGCCGCATCGGTTGTGCTTCGTGTGCCGTTCAACTTTGCCAACGTCATCGTACTGCCGCTGTTGTTCGGACTTGGCGTCACCGAAAGCCTGAACCTCGTCGTCCGCGAACGGCAGGAAGGCGGCCCGGCACCGATGATGGCCACGTGCACGCCGCGCGCGGTCCTGTTCAGCGCGTTGACGATGATCGCCGCCTTCGGCACACTCGCGCTGTCCGATCATCCCGGCATTGCCAGCATGGGGCTGTTGCTGGCGGTTGCGATTACGCTCACGCTTGTGTGCACCGTGATCGTCCTGCCGGCGCTGATGACGGCGATGACTCAACGCGCCGCCGCTGCCGCCCGACAGCCGGCGATCTGATGGCGGCTGCGGAGGTCATCCGTCGGCCTTGACCGGCGCGGCAGGGGGCCTTAGATTTTTGCGGTTGCGAAATAGCCTGTGTCCGGCCCAAGGGGACTGGTGTGGTGACGCGCTTCCAGCCACGCGATGCAGCACGCCCAACGACGGAGAAGGAGACCGCCCGAACGGCCATCTTGCCGCAGGACGAGATCGACCGGATTGTGCAGTCGCGGCACGATGCGCCGCACACGGTCCTTGGCCCGCACCCCTACGGCGATGGCAGCCGCCTGATTGTGCGCGCCTTTCTGCCGTACGCGGAAGCCGTCACGTTGCGCGTGAACGACATCGAGCCGGACGACTACGCGATGTGCCGGCTGCACCCGGAAGGCCTGTTCGAGGCGATCGTCGAACACGCAGCAGCGAATATCGACTACGTTTTTATCGGCAGCGATCGGCAGGGGAACCTGTTCAGCCGCAAGGATCCCTATTGCTTCACTGAATCGCGCTTCACTGCGGCCGACGAGGCGCTGTTCGTCCAGGGCCGGCACCGGCGCCTGTACGAAAAACTGGGCGCGCACCCGATGACGCGCGGTCAGGTGCACGGCGTCAACTTTGCCGTGTGGGCACCGCAGGCGCAGCGCGTGAGCGTCGTCGGCACCTTCAATCAAT
Source organism: Defluviicoccus sp. (assembly GCA_049291695.1). Taxonomy (GTDB): domain Bacteria; phylum Pseudomonadota; class Alphaproteobacteria; order Rhodospirillales; family Defluviicoccaceae; genus Defluviicoccus. The sequence continues at coordinate 164,511 of JBATPX010000120.1, read as the reverse complement.
GGGACGGGCGATGCCACCAGATGCGCCGGCTCAACCGGGCGGGGATCTGGGAGGTGTTCGTTCCGGAGGCGGGCGAGGGCGATCTCTACAAGTACGAGATCAAGACTGCGACGGGGAGCGTGTTCCTTAAGGGCGATCCGTTCGCTTTTCGCACCGAAGCCCATCCTGCCACCGCTTCGGTGGTGTATGACGCCGATTGGGGCTTTTGCTCGCTCGATGCCGGCTGGCTGCAGGGGGGGCGGCAGCGGGCCTTCAACGACCGCGGCATCTTCGTGCGGCCGGTCGATCTCGATGCGCAGGCAACTGCGGCGGCCGCCGCGGGGATGTCGACCTTCTGCGCTTTGGCACGCCCGGGGTTCCTGGCCGCGATCAAGGCGGAAGGCTACACCCACATCGAGCTGACGTCCGCCCGGCCCGGCCACTGGGGCAGCGCCAGCTACTTCGCGCCCGGGAGCGCAGACGGTACGCCGGAACAGCTGATGGAACTCATCGACGCCTGCCATGCCCAGAGCATCGGCGTGCTGGTGCCGGCGTTCGCGGCGACACTGCCGGCGACTTTAAGTGAACTGGCCTGGTTCGACGGCCAGCCGCTCTATGAGACGGCGACGGCGGCAACGGCGGCCGGCGCGTCCTTCGATCGCGCCAAACCGGAGGTGACGAGCTTTCTTCTCTCCCAAGCCGCCTTCTGGGTCGATCGCTACCATGCGGACGGCTGGCGGACCGACGCCGCAATGGCGCCCATCTACCGCAGCTTGTTGCGCGATGATGCGCAAGGCTTTGCCGGCATCCGAGTTGCAGTGGCGCTGCCGGCCCGCGCGCCGACGGTGGCCGGTGCGGAGATGGACCGCCTTGTCGGCGGCCGACACGACAACCCGTTCTCAATCCTAGGCCCGCACCGGTCCGAAGCCACGCGCGACATGACCGTGCGCGCCTTCGTCCCGCACGCCGCGGCGATCACACTCGATCTCGAAGCCGAACCGGAGCTGGTGTTCGAACTGAGCCGCGTTCATCCGCAGGGGCTGTTCGAGGCGGTCATCGCGGACCCGGGACCGCAGCGCGGCTACCGCCTGTTCGTGCGCGAAAGCGGCGAGCATGCCTATCGCTATCCCGATGCCTACTCCTATGCCGCTCCCGTGTTTGCCGAACTCGATCAGCATCTGTTCGGGGAGGGCAACCACTACCGGGTCTGCGAAAAGCTGGGCGCGCATGTGCGCAGCGAGCGGGGCGTCGAGGGCGTCAACTTCGCCGTCTGGGCACCGAATGCGCTGGGCGTCAGCGTCGTCGGGCCGTTCAACCGGTGGGACGGCCGCTACCACCCGATGCAACGGCACGGCGTGTCCGGCGTCTGGGAGATCTTCGTGCCGGAAATCGGCGAGGGCGAGCTTTATAAATTCGAGATCCGCGCCCGCAACGGCCACACGTATCTGAAGGCCGATCCGTACGCCTTTTTTACCGAGGTCGCCCCCGGTACGGCCAGCATCGTTTCCCGCCTGGAAGGAGCCCACGCGTGGCAGGACCAGGACTGGGTTGAGCGGCGCGCGCGCTCACGGCCATGGGAAGAGCCGATCGTCGTCTACGAGGTCCATCTCGGCTCCTGGCAGCGGCGCGAGGACGGCGGCCACCCGTCCTACCGTGAGGTTGCGGCCCGCCTGGTCTCGTACGTGAAGCGGATGGGCTTCACCCACATCGAGCTGCTGCCGATCGCCGAACATCCGTTCGAGCCGTCCTGGGGCTATCAGGTCACCAACTACTACGCGCCGGCAGCGCGCTTCGGCCCGCCCAAGGACCTGATGGCTCTCGTCGACGCGTGCCACCAGGCGGGCATCGGCGTCATCCTCGACTGGGTGCCGGCGCATTTCCCCCGCGATGCCTTCGCGCTCGCCTGGTTCGACGGCAGCCATCTCTACGAGCATGCCGACCCGAGGCAGGGCGAGCACCGCGACTGGGGAACGCTGATCTTCAACTACGGCCGTCACGAGGTGGAGAACTTCCTCATCGGCAACGCGTTGTTCTGGCTCGAGCATTATCATTTCGACGGCCTTCGCGTCGATGCCGTCGCCGCGATGCTGTACCTCGATTACTCGCGCCCCAAACCCGGCGACTGGATCCCGAACAAATACGGCGGCCGCGAGAACTTGGAAGCGATCGAGTTCATCAAGCACACCAACGCCGTCGTGTATCAGCAGTATCCGGGCGTGATGATGATCGCCGAGGAGTCGACTTCGTTCCCCGCCGTCTCGCGGCCGACCGACCAGGGCGGTCTCGGCTTCGGCTTCAAGTGGAACATGGGCTGGATGCACGACATCCTCGCCTACATGAAGACGCCGCCGGCAGAGCGTCGCAACCACCACAGCAAGCTCACCTTCGGGCTGGTCTATGCCTTCAGCGAGAACTTCGTCCTGTCATTGTCGCACGATGAGGTTGTGCATCTGAAAGGCTCGTTGCTGACCAAGATGGCCGGCACGGAAGCCGAAAAGCTCGCCAACCTTCGGCTCCTGTTCGCCTTCATGTACGCGCATCCGGGCAAGAAGCTCCTGTTCATGGGCGCGGAGTTCGGCCAGCGGTCGGAATGGAACCACGCCCGCAGCCTGGATTGGGACTGCCTCGATGATGCCGGGCACCGCGGACTGGCGCGGATGATGGAGGATCTGAACGCGCTCTACCGCTGCGAACGGGCATTTTTCGAGGTCGATTTCAAGGGCACCGGCTTCGAATGGCTGGATGCCGACAGCGCCGACGCGTGCACGCTCGCCTTTTTGCGCAAGGCCAAGGATCCGCGCAACGCGCTGATGTTCGTCTTCAACTTTTCCGGGATCTCATTGCCGCATCATCGTGTTGGCGTTCCTTACCCGGTCGCGTACACGGCGCTGTTCTCGACCAACGCCCGAGCCTACGGCGGTCATGCGGCGGCGATGCCTAGGGCAAGCGTGCGCGCTGAGGAGGTGCCTTGGCACGGGCGCGACTACTCGATCGAGATGCCGCTCGCGGCCTTCAGCGCCCTCGTCCTCAAGCCGGCCGCCGCCGACAACCGGCCTGTGGGGGTGTGATGCGGGTTCGCATCAACGGGGTTAGCCTCAACTGCAGGTGGTGGGGGGGCCGCGCGGCGCCTGAGACGCTTGTCTTCATTCACGGCAATCTTGCCTGCGCGGACTGGTTCGAACTGGCGGCACAGCATCTGCCTGCGGGGCTGCGCGTGCTGGGTATCGACTGGCGCGGCTGCGGTGAGTCCGACAAGCCGGCGCCTGCGGCCGATTTCGCCAACTACACCATCGAACAGCATGCGGACGACATGCTCGCCGTGCTGCGCGCGCTCGACGTCACGCGCTGCCACCTCGCCACGCATTCCACCGGCGGCATTATCAGCCTCCACATGCTCCTGCGCGAGCCGGAGCGCTTCGGCAAAGTGGTGGCCCTGGCGCCGGTCGGGCCACAGGGTCTGCGCTTTCCGGATCAGAGTTATGCATTCTTTCACATCATGAAGGCGTCGCGCGAGAAGACCAAGAAGGGCCTCGCGCTGACCGCGCCGACCCTGTTCCACCCGGAAAGCCTTGAGGGCGGCGAGGCGGCCATCTACGCGCCGAACGCCAGTGAAGAACAGCGGCGATTGTTCGAGCGGCTGACGGACAAGGCGTTCGCGGTCTCGGACGGCATCTGGTTCGGCACGCCGATGAGCCTCAATCGCGCCTGGGAGACGGGGAGCCTGCGCCCGCACATGACATCGATTGCGCACCCGCATCTCGTCCTCTGGGGCGCGCTCGATCCGTTCATTCCGCGCGCGGACTTGGACGAGATGGCGGCGATTATGCCGCGCTGCCGGCTCGATGTGAGCGCCGATGTCGGCCACTCGATGCTGATCGAGAAGCCGGAGCGATACGCTTGGGCGCTCACCCAGTTCCTGGCCGAGCCGGACTGAACCGCCTCACGCGGCCTTCGGCGCCGGTGCCGTGGCCTCGGCCTGCAGCGGCTTGAGGGCCGTCAACGGCACCGAACGGCCGGGGGCGACGACCACACGGCAATGCTCGCGGCGCAACTGGCGCGCATCCTCGGCACCGCAGGAATGCGCGATCACGGCCACCTCGTGCAGCATGTTGGCGATGTAGTGGCGGACGCGTTCGGCCTTGTCGACCGGATCCAGCCCCCGCTGCAGGCGCGGATTGTGGGTCGTGATGCCGGCGGCGCAGGTGTTTTTGTTGCATTGCATTGATTGGATGCAGCCAAGCGCGAACATAAAGCCGCGCGCGGACGTGACGAAATCGGCCCCGGCACACAACGCCCAGGCGACGTCCGCCGGCGTGATCAACTTGCCGGACGCGATCACCCGGATCCGCTCTCGCAACCCATGCTGGACCAGCGCATCGACGGCAGCGATCAGGCTTTCCTGGATCGGCAGGCCGACGTAGTCAAGCAGGCTCATCGGCGCGGCACCGGTGCCGCCGTCGGCGCTGTCGATGGTGATGAAGTCGGGCGCGCTGGCAACGCCGCGGCGGACGACGGCACGGCAGAACTCGCCCAGCCATGCCGGATCGCCGATCACCAGCTTGAAGCCGGTCGGCTTGCCGGTGATCCGGCGGACGCGGCCGACGGCATCGAGAAGTTCGTCGACGGTGCTGATATCGTTGTGGCGATTGGGGCTCAAGCTGTCCTTGCCGAGTGGAATGCCGCGAATGGCCGCGATCTCGGGCGTCACCTTCGCTGCCGGCAGGATGCCGCCCTTGCCGGGCTTTGCCCCCTGGCTCAGCTTGATCTCGAACATCCGCACCTGGGCATGCCGTGCGATCGCCGCCAACCGGCCCTCGTCGAGGCACCCTGCCTCGTCGCGCACGCCATACTTTGCGGTGCCGATCTGGAACACGAGGTCGCAGCCGCCCTCGAGATGGTAGGGCGAGAGCCCGCCCTCGCCGGTGTTCATCCAGCAGCCGGCCATGCGGGCTCCGTTGGAAAGGGCAAGGATCGCGGGTTCGGAGATGGCACCGAAGCTCATGCCGGAGATGTTGAACAGGCTCTCGGCCGCGTACGGTTGCGGGCAGCCGGGGCCGATGATCATTGGCGCCATCGTTGCCTTGCTCGTATCGAGGCGGGGGAAGGCAGCGTTCGCGAACAGGACCGTGCCGGGTGTCTTGAGATCGCGCGTGGATCCGAACGGCTGGGTGTTGTCGATGTTTTTGGCGGCGCGATAGACCCAGCTCCGCTGCGCCCGGTTGAACGGCATTTCTTCGCGGTCCATCGCGAAGAAGTACTGGCGGAAGAAGACGCCCAAGTGCTCCATAAAGTAACGCAGGCGGCCAATGACGGGATAGTTGCGGCGGATTGCGTGCCGAGTCTGCGTCATGTCGACGACGAACATGACGACGACCGCAAGCGCGGCGACACCGATCGCGAACACGAACAGCGCGGCCAGCACCGCGAGAAAGGTCATCAGGAACTGCGGGATCGAAAGCGCATCCATGGCCAGCATCCTTCCGGTGCGACCCCGGCCTTGCACGCACCGCCCGAGCGCTTCGAAAATCGCGCGACCGGGGATCACACATCGCACTTATGCTACGCCCATCGAACAAAAAACGCACCTGTCATCGTGCACTGCACAAACGGCGAATGGCACGCTCAGCCCGCCTCGGCGGTGCCATCAGGACATGCTATGGTTCGGTATCGACCGTCAGGCGGCGCCAATAAGGAGAAAAAAATGAAGATGAGACGCGTTGTTGCCGGTATCGCCGCGCTCGGCCTCTCTATCGCGGCGGCGGCGCCTGTGCAGGCGCAGGAATGGCTGTTGAATGAGATGATGAAAGGCGGCCTGAGGACGGCGCGCGACGGGTGTATCGGCTCGGTCCTGATCGGCTTTGTTGCTTGGACCTTCGAGCATGAGCGCTGCGTTGCGAACCGGGAAACGGCGACGATGATGCTGGGGGTGCTGCCGCTTGGCGAGAAGAGGTTCGAGGAGTTGACGCCCAGCGAGCGCGCCATTCTCTACCGTATTGCCAGCCAGAGCGAAGCCAACCGCGAGGCCCTTGTGGCCGCCTACGGCAACTGGTTCCCGCGCTCCGACGACTGATTCACGCCTGCGGCCGGCGCTTCGGCGGCTGGGGAGGGGGACTCGTCGCCATCGGCGGCCAGATGGCCGACGCAGCAGACCACCTCGCCCAGGACGCTTTCGACCGTCTCGATCGCCTGCTCCCGGCTCGGAAAGGCGCCGCACGAGCCGTTCTCGATGCCGAACGGCAGGGCATCCCAGCCGTCGGCGCTCGCCACGACCGCCGCCGTTCCGTCCTCCGCGGTGCTCATCAGCGATGAATGTGTCCAGTCCATGGATTGATGCCTCTTTCCGGAAAGTGGCTGACGGCAGGGGGCTCGACGAGCCGCCCTGCGCGCCAGCGTGCCGTGCTGCTACAGATCGGTGAGCGCAGCACCAAAGTTGATGTGGAACGCCTTGCCGTCGAGGACCAGGGCCGGGACGGACTGGACGCCGGCGGCCTTCGCCTCGGCGATGCGACCGCGATCGGTGCCGAGATGCACAATCTCGACGGCGTAACGGCCGGTATCGATGGCCTCGGCCAGCATGTGTTCGGCATCGATGCAGACGGGGCAGCCGGCGTGATAGAACGTGGCGGGTTTCTTCATCGTAGGACTCCTTACTATCTGCGGTGTCATGTCAGGGTCTTCGACAGGCCTGTGCGAAGGGCGTGCGGCCTCCTGGCTTAGGCGGCGGCTTGGTGTTCGGGGCAGTCGACACGCAGATGGCGATCGCCCATCGGCGCGCCGACGAAGGCGCAGTAATGCGGCTCGGGCTGGCCAGGCGCGGCGTTCTCGCGGAAGAACTGGCAACTGACGCAGGTCCGCTGCGGCGCGATCAGACCCTTGAGCTGCAGCGCGCGGATCATCTTGGCGACGAGGCGCATGAGCGTCTCCTGTTCGGCGGCGTTGAGGCCACCGATGACGGCTTCGAAGCTCGCCGGCCACCGTCCCTGCAGCGCTCGGCCCTCTTTCGTCGCGATCAGCGCCAGCGCGCGCCGATCGAGCGGATCGGGTCGCTTGTCGATTAACCGCTTGCGCTCAAGCGCGGCGACGGCGTCGCTGGCGGTTGCCTTGGTGACGCCCGCTTGCGCGGCGGCGGCCGAAAGCCGCACGCCTGTGGGGCGGCTCACGGCGAAGTTCAGGATGTCGGCTTGCGTCGGCGACAGCCCCTCCATCTCGGCGTTGTGCCAGTCGATCTGGCGGGCGACCGCGGCAAGGCGCGCCAAGCCATCGGCGAGGCGGCGCGGCAGCGGATCAGAAATGGCATCGAAGGCGCTCATGGAAAGGACTCCTAACGGATTCCTGCGGCACCGTCAAGAAGGAACAGCGCGTCGGCAAGCGACCGCTCCGTCAGGTCTTGCGGCCGGGCGGATGCGCGCGCTCGCGCACAGCCTCCCGGGAAGCGGAAAGGGCGACCACTTGGCCGACGTGCCGCTTGGCGCCGGCGATCAGCTGGGTGAGGCGATCGCTGTCTTCCGGCATGCCGAACAGATAGCCCTGGCCCTCGGGACAACCGTGGTGGCGCAGCCACTCCCACTGCGGGCGGGTTTCGATGCCTTCGGCAATGACGCCGATGCCGAGGCAGCTCGCCATCGCCACTGTCGCCCGGACCAGGGCACCGTCGTTGCCGCCGCCGATGTCGCTCACGAAGGAGCGGTCGATTTTGATGCGGCGGATCGGATAGCGCCGCAGATAGCTGAGTGATGAGAAACCGGTGCCAAAGTCATCGAGCACGAGGCCGATCGCGAGCTCCCGCATCGCCTCGACAAAACGGGTGGTCGTGTCGTCATCCTCGATAAAGACGTTCTCCGTCAGTTCAAACTCGAGGCAATCCGGAGGCACGCCTGCCGACTGAAGGCACGATGCCACCGTTGCCGGCCAGTCGGGATCGTGGATCTGCCGCGGCGACAGATTGACGGCGACGCGCAGCGGGCGGGCCCCGGCCTCGCGCCAGCGGCGCAGCTGTGCGCACGCGTGCGCCAGCACGAAGGTGCCGAGCTTGCCGATCAGCCCAGCCTCCTCTGCGGTCGCGATGAAAACCTTGGGCGGCACGTTCCCCAGCCGCGGATGCTGCCATCGCAGGAGCGCCTCGGCGCCGATGATTTGCCCTGAGCCGAGATCCACCTGCGGCTGATAGACGACGCGCAGCGAGCCGTGTTCGATCGCCTGCCGCAGCTCGCTTTCGAGATAGACATGGTGGTCAAAGCCGCCGCCCATGCCTGTCGTGAACAGGCAATACTGGTTCTTGCCCTTTGCCTTGGCGCGATAAAGCGCCGTGTCGGCACGGCGCAGGAGCAGCTCCGGGCTGTCGCCATGGGCGGGATAGAGACTGACGCCGACACTCGTCGTGAGGTGCAGCTCCTGACCCTTGACGACGAACGGGGAGCGCATCGTTTCGATCAGCTTGTGGCAGATGCGGAGCGCCGTCGCCTCGCTGTCGATGGCCGGCAGCGCGACCGTGAATTCGTCACCGCCCATGCGGGCGACGATGTCGTGCTCGCGCAGGCTCCGCCGCAATCGTTTCGCCACCGCAATCAACACCGCATCGCCCATCATGTGGCCAAGGCTGTCGTTGATGACCTTGAAGCGGTCAAGATCGAGGAACAGAACGGCAAGCTGATCCTGGGCCTCCGTGCTGCCCCCGATCGTCGCCTTCAGCCGTTCCATGAACTCGCTACGATTGAAGAGGCCCGTCAACTGATCGTGTGTCGCGTGGTAGACGATCTGCTCCTCAGCGGCCTTGCGTTCGCTGATGTTGCGCGCCGTGACGATGGCGATCCGGCCATTCTTGAGCAGGGTATGGGAGACCGAGATCTCGACCGGAAAGGCGGGGCCGCGCGCCCGCCGGCCCCACATCTCCCGGACCGGCCGGCCCCGAATCGCCTTGAGGTCGGCAGCCTCGCAGGGTGGTGCCGTGCCGCTGCGGTCATCGTCGTTGGCGAGTGCCAGCAGAGTTCCGATCGGCTGCCCGCGGATGGATGCCGCGCGCACGCCGAACATCGCCTCGGCCGCCGGATTGACGGTATCGATCAGACCGTTGTCGGTGACGATGATCATGGCATCGAACATCGAATCCATGATCGCGCGCAGCCGACGTTCGTTCTCCGCCAGGGCTTGCGCCTGCGCACGGGCGGTCGTGACATCGGTGACGATGCCGATGGTCCGGCCGGCCGTCGTGCGCGTCTCGCGAATTTCCAGCCAGCGGCCGTCGCGAAAGCACAGCTCCCACACGCCCTGCGTGTGGCGGCCGGTCCTGCCCGAGCGGCACAGCCACTGCGAGACGGCTTCGCCGCGGATGTGCGGATCAAGCAGAGAGCAGAAATCGGTGAACGGCAGCCCGCTCACGATGTCGCCGGCGATCTCATGAAACAGTTGACGGAAGCGGGGGTTGTACAGAACCAGGCGTTCGTCTGCATCCCAAACGGCAAAGCCCTGCGACATCGCCTGGGTCGGTTCGATGAGGAGATCGCGGGTGCGTTTCATGTAGGTGGCGCGCCGCTGCAGCCGCCCGACCATGCTCGCGAACGCGCGGGCCAAGCGGCCGATTTCGTCGTTGCCGCGGTCGTCGACGCGGATCGAGGTGTCACCGTCCGCCACCCGATCGGCCGCCGCCGCCAGCCGTTCGAGGCGGCGGGTGAGAACGAAGCCAACGGCGACGCCGACGAGCGAACTGATGACCAAGCCGATGGCCGCGATCACGAGCGCGCCGTTGCGGATGCGAGTGTACATCTCGACCACGGCCGCGTCGGAAAACTTAACCGCGATGCTGCCGAGCACGTTCGAGTAACCGCGCACCTCGCGCATGAGCCAATAGTGGTGGTCCGTGTTGGCGAGCGCCGGCAACGCTTCGCCCAACAGGTGCGGCAGAGTGGAGACAACGACGCGACCGCGGACATCGGCGAGCACGACGGTTTCGATCCGCGGATGCTCGACGGTCTGGTCGATGAAGGCCTGCAGCTCGGCGTAATCCTCAGTCAACAGCGCCGCGCGGCTCAAATCACCGATCAGCTGCAGAAGTGTCTGCTCCGTCGCCTGAAGGTGCCGTGCCAGGCTCTCACGTGTTTCGGCCGCGGTCGCGAGCAACAGGACCGCGATCAGGATCGCCTCGACCAGAAAGATGGTGGCGGCAATGCGGGACTTGAGCGACATGGCCGGCCGGATTTCACTCCGCCGCAGACTGCCGACTGTTCAACGCTGGCGCCGGGCCCCATTGCCGCAGTTCATCGTAGTCGCGATCGTCAGCGGCGACAAACCGCTCCCAGCCGGCATCGGCGAGAATCTGCCGTCCTTCTGCCGTGTCGGGCCAGGCTAGGATGGTCTGGCTGAGCTTCGCGCGCTCGGCTGCGCTCAAGCGCGGGTGGGCGGCGATTACGACGTTGGGGATCGGCTTGGTCTCGTGGATGACTTTGAGCAGCGCCATCTGATCGGCCGGAAGCTGCTTGAGCACAAAGCGCGGCAGCGCGCAGGCATCCACCGCGCCGACCCCCAACGCGTGCAGGCACGATGACTTCGACTGGTGATGCCGCAGTTGGATATCGACGCCGGGGATGAGGCCGGCGGCGGCGAGCTCGCGCTGCGCAACCTCGCTGACCGCCGACAACTCGGGCGGCAACGCCAGCACGCGGCCCTTGAGCGCCGCTATCGAGTCGGCGGAGTCGCTGTCGCGGGCGAGGATAACCGCTGTGAGCGGCGTTGCCAACCGAACCAGCGGCACATAGCCATGCTGATCGGCGGCGAGAATGTAGAAGAACGGATGGGCGAAGATGAGATCGTAGCGGTCTTGGCCGAGTTCCTCGGCAAAGCCGGTGAACGATGTTGTCGAGCGGAGATGCACCGGCATGCCAAGGCCCGTTTCGAGGTTGGCGATGATCGGCGCAAAGACACGATCGAGCGTGAGGGGAGGCAGATAGGGGAAGATGCCGAAAATGTAGTCCTTCTCCGCTGGCGATGACGGATCCGCTGCAACCGCGCCCGGTTCCACACCGAACATGATAGCCCCCGTGAGGACGATCGCCGCCACGCGGCCAAACCAAGCTCTTCCTTTCATTGCCTCGCCTCCCGCTCTTTCCTGGATCCCACTACAGGAGAGGCTCGCACGCGATAATGGCCCATTTGTGGCAGTGCCGCTGCGTGTTCCGCCGGGGCGGCCGCATGCGGGTGGAGCTCGCATTATCGCCGCTCAAGCGTCAGCCTTTGCGCGCGCGGCCTGGAGGATGACACTCAAAAGGGCGACCGGCACGGTTGGCGCGCTCGCCTCGAACCGCTGCGGCCCGAGCGCCAGCGCGGCGTAAGGGAGCACGCCGGTGACACCGAAGCCGACGTGCCAATGCCAGCCCGGTGCAATCCGATGCAAAAGATCGAAGCAACGGTCGAGCGAGGCGGTGTAGGCCGGCGCTTCCTCGCCGCCCGTGATGGGCCCGCCCATCGCTTCGGCGATTTCCCGATCAAGTGCCGCGTCCGGACCAGTCGCGGTCCTCAGCCGCGCGAGCAGATCGGTCAGGCGGGCGGTGGCGGCCGTTGGAGAGCGCATCATTCCATTACGGGTGCGGCGAGAGAGTAACGCATGAGCGTAGCACAACCCGCAGTCCATAGAACCTCAATTATCGGCGTGTCGTCGTCAGTGACAGCCGCAGGGTAAGGCAGTGATCGGACCGTCAAATGCGGCCAAGGTCCACCATGCCTCACTGCACCGAAGCGGGATCGTCGTATCGGCGGCGCAACCGTGCCCGTGGTGCGGACCGTGCCCGTGGTGGTGACCATGCCTGCCCGCAGCGTCGGGGTGGCGGCGACAGTTCGTCTCTCCCGGCCGGCGAACCGGATACCGGCACAGCGGTTGCCACGGATCAGTGCCGAGCACCGCTTCGAGACGATCGACCGTGGTTGTCGCCGCCGGCCGGTCGCGATCGACGAACGCCACCAGTGCTGCCTTCAGCCCGGGTTCCGGCGCCGATCCGGGGCACCGGCTGCAGATGACGCGCGCGGGCGGGCGCCGCTCGAGATAGCTGGTAAGGCCGGTCAGCGCGTCGAACACCGGATACGCCAGCTGCCATGCCGGCACGTCGAACCGCGCGTTTTCCGGCCGCGGCCACGGCGGCGCCAGCGAAGCCGCGAGCGGGTCGTCTGCTGCCAGCATCAGAACCGACGCACCCGCCTCATCCGCCTCGAACAGCTCGATCGTGCCGACGCCGAACCATTCCGGCGGGATCCGATCGGCCATGCCGAACCCGGGGGTGCACGTTTCGTCGAACAGCGGCGAGAGGAGCAGGTCCTGCTGCGCCGGTGCGAGGCAGGAGAACACGGGCTCGGCCGGGGCGGGGAAGTAGCGCAGCGCCAACAATCCGCGGGCGAGCCGGCCCGTGCCGACGCTCACAAAGTCCGCCTCGACCAGGCGCAGCTCATACGCTCCGGGGCTGGTCGTCAGCCACAGATACCAAGCCCAAACGGGACCGCTGCCCGGTGCCGGCCAGACCTCGCTCACCCCCCTCAGATCAAGTGCGGCGCGGACGCCATCGGCCTGCAGGCCGTGGCGGAAGAGGGCGGCAACCTGCAGCGAGATGCGCTCTTCAGCCGACATCCGCTTCGATCCGGGTGCGCTGCCAGAGGGCCTTGACGAGATCGTCGCGATTCCCGCCTGCCGCTTTGCTTTCCGCCACGCCGGCGGCGCGGGCCGCCTGCGCCAGCATATCCGGCCCCATCGCGCGCCATTCGGCATCGAAGGCGGCATACGCGGCCTGCTCGCTGGCTTCCGTGTTGTCCTCGCCGCGGAAAAGCCCGATCAAGGCGGCAAGGCCGGACGGGAGCTCACGGCAGAGGAGCCGTCGGCGCGACGGGGGTGTCATCGCCGTGCACCTTCGTCGTTGATTCTCGTGAGCGGCCAGCCGCGGAAAAACTCCAGCTGGCACAGCACGACGGCGATGAACAGCAGCGTCCAGACGAGCGGCGTATCTTCCGGCTGGCCGATCCCCGGCACGCGCCCGAGAAGCGCCGTGCCGGCGCCCGAGTAATAGAACAGGTAAGCCGCGGCGCCGACACCGGCGGCGAGCAGCGTTCGCGCCGCGAGCCGAGCCGCGAATGCCAGGCGCTGCAGGGGGGCATCCAGATAGGCGCGGGTGACGAAGGCGCCCAGCATGCCGAAGCCGGCGATCTCCCCCGCATGCAGATAGCGGAAGTACGGAGCCTCGGTGTACTGGCCGCCTTCGAACGGCTCCATCCAGACGGCGGTCATCGCCGTGAGCGCGATCCAGGCTGTCAGCGCACTAAGCACGATCGTGCCGACGAGCGCGAACGCCCCGCGGGCGAAGCCGGGGCCATCGGCACGATCCAGCAGGCGCCACGGCCACTGCTCCCACAGGACATCGGAGACGACGATCCAAAGGACAGTGCAAAGGACAAGGCCCAGGGTGAAATACGCACTCGCAGTCTGGGCGAACGCCGTCCACCACGGGGCCACGCCGGCCATCGTCTGCGCCGGGTAGAACAGTGCGCAGACGTGAGGATGGAAGAGCACGACGTAGACCAGTGTCGCGATCAGCGCGACGCTGGCGAAGCGGGACCAGGCGCGAACGCCCGAGCCGGCGTTTGACCACGGCCAGCGGCCGAAACCCACGGTCCAGAACAGGGCGATCCACAGGAATGCGGCGAGAGCATAGATGATCGCCGTCGATGCGTTCTCGCGCGCATTGAAGAACTCCGCGCCGACGCCGCCCGCGGCCACGATCGACCACGGGCTGAAATAGGTCACACCGAAACGGCCGATGAAGTTCCAAAACACGCCGTGGACGATCAGGATCGCGATCAGCACCGCGATCGCGGTGAACAAAATGCCGCGGACGGGATCGGCGACCGGGAGCGACTGCAGCGGATAGAACTCCGCTACCTTGGCCATGAGGATGATGGCGGCCACGACGGCGACGACGATCGAGAAGCCATACATCGGCGTGTAGAGCGCATACACGCCGTTGGGGTGGAGGAGGACATACCAAAGCCCTGACACGAGCGCGAAGACGACCGCCAGATTGACGAGGCCCGCGATCGTGCTGGCAAGGAGCGAGGGCCGGCTCCGTCCCGGCGAATAGGCGATCGACGATGAGGGCGAAAGCATTGCGTTCTCCCGTCAAGGGGTGGCGGATCCGGCGCGGGACGCCGGGCCGAGCCTCGCCCGACCCGACGGCACGTCCCGGCCGCGGTGGCCAAGCGTCAGAACGTCACCGTGTCGCCGTTGGTGAGAAAGACGTTACTGGCCTTGGCGACGGTCGACTGCCGCTTGTAGGACTTGTAGGTGTCCGTTCCCTTGACGATCGGCACGCCTTCGGCCGCGGCTTTTTCCGCCCACAGCCAGCCGGTGCAGTGGTTGCAGGCCACTTTCTTGAGGCCGAACGCTTTCACCCCCTTGATGATGTCGTCGAACTTGGGGTCCCAGGTTTCGAACAGGCTCAAGTGCAGGCCGCCGTAACATCCGTAGGGCTGGTAGCCCTCGAAGCTGCGCCGCGCTGCCGAGAACAGGGTCAGCAGGCCAGGGTGGCAGCAACCGGTGACGGTGACGACGCCCTTGTCCTTGACGTTGAAATAGAGCGCACTTTCGCCGCGGACACGCAGCAGAATGGGCACGTCGAACATCTTGATCGCCATGCCGGGGAAGGGACGGTAGACGCCACTGCTATCCTCGCCCTCGGCGGTGCACAGCGCCAGCTCGCCCGTGTGCGGCACGCTGTTTTTGCAGATGGTGACCGGTTTGCCGTCGCGCCCGGTGGCGGTGAGCGTTGCCTTTTCGCGCAGGAGCGCCATGTCCTCGGGATAGTACGTCGCCGGCGCAAAGATCTTGATGTTGGGATTGTGCTTGAGCGTCGACTCGATGCCCCAGAGGTGGTCCAGGTGCCAATGCGAAAGCACCATGAAGTCGACCTCGCCGCGCTGCAGCTTGGTCGAAATGTTGTTTTTCTCGAAGACGTAATCCATCCACGCGTTGTTCCAGCCGCTGTCGAGGAGGATCGTCTTCTGGTCGCCGTCGAGGGCCGTCACCGTGATCAGGGCCGCGTAACCGCCGGCATTCTCCCAGTCCCAAGGGATCGTGTACTGGTTGGTCGCGGCGCCGCCGAAATCGGTGATGTCCTTTTTCAGCTGATCGTTGCTGAACCAGCTGGTTTCCGAGATGACGTCGATCTTGACGCTTCTGACCTCGCCGATGGCGAGCGTCTCGCGCGCCTGGCTGCGCTTGGGCGTTGCGACGTAGGCGGTGCTCAACAGGCTGCCGGCACAGGCCGTTTTCAGGAAATCACGTCGATGCATGCACGTTCTCCTTAGTCGATGGGACTGCGGTGGGCCGCCGGCCGCTCATCCGGCCTGATCCTCAACGCCCGTCCGCAACTTGAACAGGAGGTCGACGATCATGTCCGCCTCTTCCTGCGTCAGAACGAGGCCATGCCCCTCCATCAGGTTGACGATGCGGTACCATTCGTCGCGCGTCTTGCCTGGGCGCTCGGGATCGGCGACCGAGACATGGCACTGGGTGCAATTCTTGTTGAACGCCGCAAATTCGAGCCTGCGGTCGTAGGATTTGGTGAGGGGGCCGGGGTTGACGACGTGGGCCGGCTTCAGAGTCTCGGCCGCTGCCGGGCTCGCGCCAGCCGGCGTGTCGGCGCTGGCGACGGGGCGGACCGTATGCGCCGTGGCGAAAACGGCCGCTGCTGCCAGGGTGAGACCGAGGACAAGGGGGACGGGGCGAACCTTCGCACGCATCGGCATGATGCACCTCGCTGCTGCAATCGCGGTGCGATCGCTGCAACGGGCCGCTGCCGCCGCCAGCTTCGATCGCACACGAAGCCTAGCGCGATCGAAGCCGGCCGCAGGCGCGCGTGGTCATTTCCGAGCCGGGCCGCGATTGACGAAAGTCAATTTTCGGCGATTTCGCGCAGCGCGCCGGTGGCGAGCAGAAAGCGGTTGCCGCCCATCGCCGTGATTACCCCGCGGCGGCGAAATTCGGCCACGACCCGGCTCGCCGTTTCAACCGTGATCGACAGCAGCGCCGCCATGTCCTCGCGCGTCAATCCATCGCAGACATTGCTGCGGCCTTCGGCGCTCAAGTAGAGGAGCAGCCGGGCGACGCGGGCACGGGCGGACCCGGTTGAGAGCAGCGTCAGGCACAGATCCGCTTGATACACGGCCTGGTGCCAGCGTGCCATCAACTGCTTGACCAGCCGCGACGAGCGGTGGCCGAGCTCGTCGATGGCAACACTCGGAATACGGCAGACCGACATCGGCCGCAGCGCAATCGCCGTGTGCTCGTAGTCGAGGCCGAGCAGCGCCTCCAGGCCGATGGCATCGCCCGAACGATGCAGGCGGACAATGCGCCGGCCGCCGCTGGGCGAGAGCTTCTCCAACTTGACGACCCCGCCGACGATGGAGAAGACGGAGCGACCGCGGCTGCCCTCCTGATAGAGCGGATCGCCGGCAGCAAGACTGAGGCGGTCGATCGGAAACGGCTGGTTGGCCAAGTCTTCGGCATGCAGATCGGCGAACAAGCCGAAACGGCGGAATGCGCAGCCATCGCACTCAACCGATCCCTGCCACGCCGGTGCGGTTGCAGGCATCGCGATACGTTCCTTCCCGTCGATACGGCCGCTCATTTCCATTGGCGGCGTTATTAGCAAATAGTGGAAGCAATTTTCGCGCTGGAGTCAAGCTATCCTGCTGTTGACTGCAGGGAACTTGCGCGCGCCCCCGAAAGCGCCAGCAAGCCGCCCGGCGAGTACTGCAACCGCACTTAAAAATCGCGGCGATGCGCAGACCCTTGTCGGTGCGGGTGCAGGTCTTCCTCGGTGCCGAACGCTGCGCGCGCCCGCCAGTGGGGGCACGATGGCGGCGTCAGCGCGGCAGGGCGAGACGGAAATCTGCGAAGTCGGCGCCCTGATCGCGGGGCGAGGCCCACTCGGGCTTCTTGCCACCGAAGAATGTGCTGAAGAACAAACCCTGGATATGCACGGCCGGGCTCGACCGGTAAACGAGCCCGCCTTGATCGAGGACGAGGCGGCCATCGATCCACACCCGCACCCGGCCGTCGTCGCGGCCCGGCGTGTTGAGGATTACCTCCTCCTCGACGGCGACCCAGCGGCCGGTCGCAAACGTCCAGTCGCCACGGCCCAGGCTCTCGCCGCAGCGCGCAGTCTTGTTCTGGGTGTAGGCGTAAACCTCGCCGCGACCGCCCGAGCGCCACATCAGCCGGGCGCTGAAGCCGGCCTCGTCGTTCACCGGGCGGCAGCCGCTCGCGGTCGTCACCGGCGCGCCTTCGGTCCCGTACAGGCCGGGCAGCTTGCCGCCGAGGACAAAGTCGAACCCGTCTTCGAAGCGGACGCGATAGCCGAGGCAGGCCGCGCTCGCCGTCGCCTCGGCCAGCACCGGCGCATAGAACTGGGCGCCGCCGGCCGGCGCGGTCTTGCTGCCGGGGTTGATCGAGCCTTGGGGATAGCGCACATTTAATGCGACGGGGATCGGCCCGGCGAGTGCCCTGATGCTGAGGTTGGTCTCAACCGCGAACGGCTGGTGTGGCTGCAGCGGCGCCAGCGCCTGCAACGGCGCACGACCGACATCGGCAGGTGCCAGCTGAAAGGACACGACCTCGCGGTAGCGCTGCAAGCAGGGGGCGGAATCCCCGTTACCCGGGCCTGCGCAGGCCTCGCGCGAGGCACTCAGCAGCAGAGCCGCCACAGCCAGCGCGGGAAGGACCCTTGGAACCATGCTCGCTCTCGACCTTGTTGTCGTCCTGGTGCTGATTATTGTCAACGGCTTCCTCGCAATGTCGGAGCTGGCGATGGTTTCGGTCAGGCCGTCACAACTCAAAGTGATGGCGCAGGAGGGAAGCGCCGGGGCCGCACGGGCGCTGCGACTGAGCGCAGAGCCGGGTCGTTTTCTCTCAACTGTCCAGGTTGGGATCACGCTGGTGGGAGTGCTGACCGGCGCCTTCAGCGGTGCCACAATCGCAGAGGTTCTTGCCGTTTCGTTAGCGGCGGCAGGCCTGCCGGCAGCGCTCGCCGCGCCGGTGGCGCTGGCGATCGTTGTCATCGCCATTGTTTACTTGACGCTTATCATCGGCGAGCTCGTCCCGAAGAGGCTGGCCTTACGCAACCCTGCCGGGACCGCAGCCATGGTGGCGAGGCCGCTCGAACTGCTCGCACGCGTAGTGGGACCAGCGGTCTGGCTGCTGGACCGATCGTCACAGCTGGTAATGCGGCTGATGGGTCTTGCCCACAAGGCGCAGCCGGCCGTGACCGAGGAGGAGATCAAGGCCCTGATCGGCGAGGGCGAGGCCGCAGGCGTCGTCGAGCCCGCCGAAAGACAAATGCTTGCAAGCATCTTGCGGCTGGGCGACCGGCCGGTGCGGGCGGTGATGACACCGCGGCCGGATGTCGACTGGATCAACCTCGCAGACGATGCGGCAACGATCCGCGCCGCCTTGTGCCAAAGCCGGCATTCGTGTCTTCCGGCGTGTCGCGGCACGATCGATGAGGTGGTCGGCATTGTGCAGACGAAGGACATCCTCAATGCGTGTCTTACCGACGAGCCGCTTGACGTCGGCAGCCTTGTGCGCAACGCCATCGTCGTCCATGAAAACGCCGACGTTCTCGACGTGATCGAAATGTTGAGGGCGGATCCGATCCACATGGCCCTGGTTGTGGACGAGTACGGCAGCTTCGAAGGGATCGTCACGGCGACCGATATCCTGAGCGCGATCGTCGGCAGCCTTAACCAACAATCCGGACCGGAGGATGCGCCGGCCGTGCAGCGTGAGGACGGCTCCTGGCTGCTCGATGGTTCAATGGCGGTTGACGCCATGGCTGACATCTTGGATCTCGCCTTGCCACCAGAGCAAGACTTTCACACCGTCGCGGGCTTCGTGCTGTCGCAACTCCGCCGGCTGCCATCTCCAGGTGAGTCCTTTCACTGGCGTGGCTGGCGCTTCGAGGTGGTCGACATGGATGGCCGCCGCATCGACAAAATTCTTGCCGAGCGCGCGCTCGTCATACACCGCAGCTAACGAGATCGACTGACCCGATGCGATCTGCGGTCAATCACTCAAGGACGAAAATCGCGTCGGCATAACCGGCCGCCAGCTCCGCACACGCTGCACCGGCCGCGACCGGCAGCAGGACGGCTGCGTCCGCGATGCCGAGGTCGCGCAGCTGATGCGGGATGCCCCAGCCGTTCTGCAGATGGCCGATCCCGGCGAGGCCGACCACGAGCGGTGCCTTCGGCCGGGCGTGCGCTGCGGCCAGTGCCTCGGCCATCGCCCGATCCCAGGTCAGTTGCGCCGCCACAAACCGCTCGAAGCCAGGATCGTCCGCAGGCTCGGCCGGGGTTTTACCCGATGCTGCCACGGTGTCCGCGGAGACTGCCACAGCGCCGCCAGCGTGCGGCGCGCGCTTGTGCGCGTAAATCTCGGCAAGCCACAGGCGATAGGCGGGCAGAGCGGGTGCCGGAACGCCGATGCCCTCGCGCGCTTCAACAGGAACCGCAACGAGGCCGTCGCGCGCAACGCGGCGGATCAGCGACCGCTCGACGTTGAGCGCCCGCATCGGCACTCCATGGCGCTGGGCGAAGGTGAAGATCGGTAGATAGAGCCGGGGGTCGAAGCCCCAGGTCTCGTTCCAGCGGACCGCACGGAGGAAGGCGTCGGCATCGAGGTCGCCGCCAACCCACTGATCGAGCACCGGCTGGGATGCGCGCCCGAACATCTCGAAGCCGAGCACGAGTTCAGGCCGGCGCGCATGGAGCGCTTCGATGACGCTCAACTGCCAGCGGTGGTGCGCCGCATTGTCGTGCTCCTCGCCCAGGAGCACCATCGGGCGCGCCGCGAGGCCAGCGAACAGCTCGCCTTCTGCAAGCGTCTGCCGCGTCGAAGGATCGATCCAGCGAGCGGCAGGCGCGCATTCGGTGCTGCGATCAGACGCGCATGCACTCACGGCAAGGGCAACGGCGCACGCCGCGATGGCTGCCTTTGCCGGCACGCGAGACGAACGAACTGCGGGCGGTCGCGACGTGACTGCTGACGGTGTGACTGGCGGTGTCATTGCGGCCGGCATTGTCCGCCGGCGCAGCGCGGCCGGCAAGGGCCGTCAGCGGGGAGGGAGCGTGCGCACCTGGACGCGGCCGTTGGCCGCGGTTACCGCTCAGCCGGCGAAGGCTTGCTCGCTCTCCAGGCGGACGATGCGACGCGCAGCGGCCGTTTTGATCGCGTGCCAAGCCTCGGCATCGAAAATGGCCGCAGTGCTGCGTTCAAGATCAGCCATTGTCTCAAGAAACGCCTCGAGATCAATGATTTTATTGGTATCAAAGGTCTGAGACGTGAAGTGCGTGGCGTCCGCCCAGAGGCTTGCGGCGGCAACAAAAGGCGCACTTGGCACTGGCGCCGGCGCAAATGAACCGACGCGCTCGGTCGACATCACGCACGCGCCGAGCCTGCCATCGGGGCATCGGCCGCTGCCGATCACGAGCCAGCGGCGGATCACTACGGCGCCTGCGCACGCCGACGGGGCAACAGTTCCGCCGTCCATCGCCAAAGCCTCCCATCGCTCTCAGTCAGGTTAATTCACGGGTTATGCCAGAGAGGGGTTAACGCTTCCTTAACGCGGCCCGGCAGGCGTTAAGGCCTCTGCGCTCAGCACCGCCGGCTAGAAGCACAGCCGGATGAGCAACGGCACAAGGATTGCCGTCGCCAGTGCGTTCAGCCCCATGGCGAGCCCGGAGAAGGCGCCTGCCAGCTCGTTCACCTGGAAGGCGCGGGCGGTGCCGATGCCGTGCGAGGCAAGCCCGATCGCAAGGCCGCCGGCGCGCCAGTCCTTGATCCGAAGCAGCCCGATCAGCGTTGTTGCCGTCATCGCGCCGGTGATGCCGGTGAGGATGACGACCGGCGCGGTCAGCGTCGGCAGGCCGCCGACCTGTTCGGCGATCGCCATCGCGACCGGCGCGGTGGCCGATTTCGGTGCCAGCGAAATGAGCGTTTGCTCCGACGCGCCCAGCGCCCAGGCAATGCCGACGGCGGTGGCGATGGCCGTCAGCGAGCCCACGACGACGGCAACCAGGATGCCCACGAGCGAACGGCGGACGTGCCGGATCTGCCGGTAGAGCGGAATGGCAAGCGCGACCGTCGCCGGACCCAACAGAAAGTGAACGAACTTGGCGCCTTCGAAATAGCTCGGATAGGGGGTGCCGGTTGCGACCAGGAGGGCGATGATCAGACCCATGGCGATCAGGACCGGATTGACGAGCGGGTTGCCGCCGCTCAAGTGGAACAGCTGCATGCCCGCCTGATGGGCGAGCAGGGTGACGGTGAGGAAGAGGAGCGGGCTGGCGGCAAGCGTGGCCCACAGCGCCTGCAGCTGCCCGCTCATGTCGGTGTGCCTTTGCGGCTGAGCCGGCTCATGACCAGCGCCGTGACGGCGATCGTGATCAGCGTGCCAAGGACGATCGAGGCCGCGATCGGCACCAGCTCGCGCCCGAGCAGCTGGGTGTGCAGCATGACGCCGACGCCTGCCGGTACGAACAACAGCGACAGGTTGCCAAGCAGCACGTCGGCGGTCTTGGCGAGACCGTCCGGAAGGCCGCCCTTGAGGAGGAGGCCCGCGAACAACAGCGCCATGCCGATGACGGGCCCAGGGATCGGAACACCGCTCAATCTGACGGCCACTTCGCCGGCAAGCTGGCAGATCAAGATGAGGGAAAAGTATCCGAGCATCGCGCAATCCTTTCAAGGCAGCCCTTGCGCGGGCGTCCGCATGCAGACATGCCGTGTGTTATCTACACGCTTTGCCGCGCCGGCTTGCCTGCACTTCGTGTGCGGTCTATACCCGCGCGCGAGCGGCGAATCACGTGTCGTGCAAGCTTTCCTGGAACTGCAGAGCGATCCGTGATCCGCGCTTGAGAAATCCCCAATCATGAAGAGAGGGAGTAGGGCTATGGCCGTCGAAAGAACACTGTCCATCATCAAGCCGGACGCTACGGCACGCAACGTCACCGGCAAGATCAACGCGCTGTTTGAGGACGGCGGTCTGCGCATCGTCGCTCAGAAGCGGCTGCGGCTGACCGAGGAGCAGGCGCGCAAGTTCTATGCCGTGCACGCGGAACGGCCGTTCTACGGCGAACTCGTCGCCTACATGGTTTCCGGCCCCGTCGTCGCCCAGGTCCTGGAGGGCGAGGATGCGGTCGCCCGCAACCGCGCCATCATGGGCG
Source organism: Defluviicoccus sp. (assembly GCA_049291695.1). Lineage (GTDB taxonomy): Bacteria > Pseudomonadota > Alphaproteobacteria > Rhodospirillales > Defluviicoccaceae > Defluviicoccus. The sequence goes on along the minus strand of JBATPX010000120.1, from coordinate 142,284 downwards.
CGACCAACCCCGCCAATGCTGCCGACGGTACTGTCCGCAAGGCGTTCGGCCTGAACGTGCAGGAGAACGCGGTGCACGGCTCGGATTCGCTGGAGAACGCGGCCATCGAAATCCGCTTCTTTTTCAGCGATCTGGAAATCGTCGGCTAAGGATCAGCCGCCAGGGCGCGAAGGGGAAAGGCTCGTTCACTCCGGCAGCGGATTGAGCAAGCTTGTCCCCGGCGCCCGGGCTTCGGCAATCAGCACCCGCTCATCCGCAACTCTCACCCGCCGCTCGGCAATGAGCCGCACCGCCAGCGGGTAGATGCGGTGCTCCTCGGCGAGGATGCGGGCGGCCAGACGGTCGGCGTCGTCATCGGCCAGCACCGGCACGGCGGCCTGGGCGATGATCGGGCCGTCATCCATAGCCGGCCGGACGTAGTGCACGGTGCAGCCGCTGAAGCGGGCGCCATAAGCAAGAACCGCCTCGTGCACGTGCAGGCCGCGGAAGGCCGGCAGCAGCGACGGGTGGATGTTGATCAGCCGGTCCCACCAGTGCCGCACGAAGCCTTCCGTCAGCAGCCTCATGAAGCCGGCCAGGCAGACCAGTTCGACGCCGGCTGCGGCCAGCGCGGCATTCAGCGATTCCTCGAAGGCGGCGCGGTTGGGGAAATCGCGGTGATTGATGGTTACGGTCGGGATCCCGGCTGCGCGCGCGCGCGTCAGGCCGGCGGCGCCAGGCTCGTTCGAAATGACGGTCGCGATGCGGGCGGGGAAGGCGGGATCACGGCCGGCGTCGATCAGCGCCTGCAGGTTGCTGCCGCGCCCCGAAATGAGGACGCCGATCCTCAAGCTGCCCACGCCTCAGCGGCCCGTTGCAAGAGGACGCGCGGCCGGCCCGGGCTGGCAGGCACGACATGCCCGATCGCACAGACGGTCTCCCCGTGCGCGCGCAGCAGTGCCGTGATCGCGTCGGCGCGCTCGGGTGCGACCGTCAGCACCATCCCGATGCCGCAATTGAATGTGCGCGCGAGCTCCGAAGCCGGCAGCTGAGTGGCTGCGGCGAGCCAGCGGAACACCGGCGGCAGCGGCCAGGCGCGGGCATCGATTTCTGCGGCGAGCGAATCAGGCAGGGTGCGCGGGATGTTGTCGATCAGCCCGCCGCCGGTGATGTGGGCCAGCGCGCGGACGCCGCCTGCGGAGAGCGCGGCAAGACAGCAGCGGACATAGATGCGTGTCGGCGTCAACAGTGCGAGGCCCAGCGCCTCGCCCGGTGCGAATGGCGCCGCGCCGGCGTAATCGAGGCCGCGGTCGTGCACGACACGCCGAACAAGCGAAAAACCGTTCGAATGCAAACCGCTCGACGCCAAGCCTAAGATAATGTCGCCCGCCTGCGCGGTGGTACCGGTGAGCACCCGGTCGCGCTCGACGGCGCCGACGGCAAAGCCGGCAAGGTCGTAATCGCCCGCCGCGTACATCCCCGGCATCTCCGCCGTTTCGCCGCCGATCAGCGCGCAACCAGCGATGCGGCAGCCCTCGGCGATGCCGGCGATGATTGCACGCCCGGCCTCGACCGAGAGCGCGCCTGTCGCGTAGTAATCGAGGAAGAATAGCGGTTCCGCGCCCTCGACGACGAGATCGTTGACGCACATGGCAACGAGGTCAATGCCGATCCGGTCATGGTTGCCGACAGCGACTGCGATCTTGAGCTTGGTGCCGACGCCGTCGGTTGTCGCCACCAAAAACGGATCGCGGTAGCCGGCGGCCTTCAGGTCGAACAGCGCACCGAAGCCACCGAGCTTGGCGCCCGCACCGGGACGCGCCGTCGCGGCGGCCAGCGGCTTGATCGCTTCGACCAGGGCCGATCCGGCATCGATGTCGACGCCGGCGCTCTTGTAGGTCAGGCCGCGAATGGTAGTCCCCGACGCGTGATGATACTAAGATCGATGAGCGGGCAAAGAATACTGGATCGGGGACGGTGCGCAATGATCCGTTTGTGGCAAGCGGCGGGATGGCTGGCGATGCTGGTCGTGGGGGGCTGGGTCGCGAGCGCATCGGCAGCGACCGCCCTTGCGGCGGCGGAGGCGCGCAACGTCTTCGAGGTCCACCGGGTGAAAGTCGACGTCACCGCGGCGACGGCTGCTGCGGCCAAGGATCTGGCGTTGGCCGAGGCCGAGATGCGCGCCTTCGAGGCGCTTTTCGATCGCCTCGCGCCGGCGCGCCAGCGGGCCTCCCTGGGTAAGGTGCCGCCGGCGCAGATCCAGGGGGCGACACGCTCGTTCTGGGTGACGGAAGAGAAAGTTTCTCCAGTGCGTTACCTCGCGACTCTCAACTACGCTTTCAAAGCCGACAGGGTCCGCGCGATTGCACGCGAGCGCGGTGTAGCATTGATCACGCAGATCTCGCCGCGGGTGCTGGTCGTGCCCGTATACGAGCCCGGCGACGGGCGGCTGCTGCTGTGGGAAGAGGACAACCCTTGGCGCCGCGCGTGGGCGAGCCTGCCTGCGGACGGGCTGGTGCCGATCGTCGTGCCGTCTCCTGGCAGCGCCGAGACCGGGCTCATGGATGCGAACCAGGCAGTCGCCGGAGATGGCACACAACTCGCCGCGCTCGCAGGCCGGCTGGGCGTGTTTGATGTGCTGGTGGCGGTGGCGAGTTCCAAGGGTGCGGCTGCCGCGGACGCGCTTGAGGTCAGCATCAAGCGCAAACCGAGCTTCGCTGCCCAGCCGGAATCGACACTGACGGTTGGGCGGCAAGCCGGCGCGAGCGAGGACGAGCATTTTGCGCGCGCGGCGCTCGCGGCGCTCAACGCGCTGGAGGACGAATGGAAGGTCGCCAATCTCGTCCAGGACGAGGGCAGCACAATCGCTGCCGTGGATGTGGCGGTCAGCGACCTTGCCGGCTGGCTTGCAGTGCGGCCCCGCCTTGAGAAGCTGCCGAACGTTGAGCGCGTCGATCCGCTGCTGTTTGCCCGCAACCGGGTGCGGGTCAACATCTACCACAGCGGCACCGCGGCCGAGCTGTCGGCGCGGCTCGAGCGCGCTGGCTTTGCGATCGTCTCGAGCGGCAGCGTCTGGCTCGTCCGGCCGGTGCAGGGTCAGGGGCAGGGGCAGGGGACCGCCCCCGGCCGGTCGTGATCGGACAGGATGACGCGTGGCCGGATCACGTCAGCTCCCCCTTCCGTTCGAGCCGCAGCCGTCGCTTGCGGCGGCCGATTTCCTCGTTGCGGACTGCAACCGTGAGGCCGTGGCGTGGCTGGAGAGGTGGCCCGACTGGCCGGCACCCTCGGTGGTCGTCTTTGGCCCCTCGGGCTGCGGCAAGTCGCACTTGGGCCGCATGTTCCTCGCGCGGACCGGAGGCGTATCGGTAGCGCAGGCCGAGCTCGGGCATGCATCTCCCGCTGCGGCGCTGTCGCTGCTGGCGGCGCCGGGGATGGCGCCGGGGATCGTGATCGACGACGCCGATCGCGCGATCGAGGCCGGCCACGAGGCGCCGCTGCTGCATCTGTTCAATGTTGCACGGGAAGAGAGCCGCGCGCTGCTGCTGACGGCGCAAACGCCGCCTGCGCGCTGGCGGATCCGGCTTGCGGACTTGCGCTCGCGGCTCACCAGTTGCCCGGCCGTTGCGATCGGGCCGCCCGATCAGGCGTTGATCGCGGCCATTCTCGTCAAACTGTTCGCCGACCGCCAGCTTGGCGTCGATGAGGCGGTGGTCGGCTATCTGGTCAACCGGATCGAACGCTCGTTTGCAGCCGCGCGCGACATTGTTGCCCGAATAGACGCGGCATCGCTGAGCGCGCGCCGGCGCGTCACGGTGCCGCTCGCCGCCGAAGCGCTCAGGTGCACGCTGCCGGAGGAGTAATCATCCGCTGCCGCCGCCGCGGCCAGCGCCGGGCGGTTTCGGTTTTGGCAGATCGAGGCGAAGGTGCAGTTCCTCGAGGCGCGCCGGATCGACCTCCGCCGGTGCTCCCATCAACAGATCCTGCGCCTGCTGGTTCATCGGAAAGGCGATGATCTCGCGGATGTTCGGCTCGTTGGCCAGCATCATCACGATGCGGTCGATGCCGGGCGCACAGCCGCCATGCGGCGGTGCGCCGTAGCGGAAGGCGTTGAACAGGCCGCCGAACCGCCGCTGCACCTCGTCCTCGCCATAGCCGGCGATGGCGAACGCCTTGATCATGACGTCAGGGCGGTGGTTGCGGATGGCGCCGCTCGAGAGCTCGATCCCGTTGCAAACGATGTCGTACTGGAACGCGCGGATGGCGAGCGGATCCATCGATTCGAGCGCGTCCAGGCCGCCTTGCGGCATCGAAAATGGATTGTGGCTGAACTCGATCTGACCGGTCTCGGGGTTGCGCTCGTAGAATGGGAAGTCGACCACCCAGGCGAACCGAAACGCATCCGCCTCGCGCAAGCTAAGCTCATCGCACAGCCGCTCGCGCGCGAGGCCGGCGAACTTCCCGGCATCTGCCTCCTTGCCACAGACGAAAAAGACCGCATCGCCATCGCTGACTTCGGTGATCTCGCGAAGGCGGGCGATCCGGGCCGGCTCCAGGTTCTTGGCGATCGGCCCCTTGGTCTCGCCGCCGGCAAAGACAATGTAGCCGAGCCCGCCGGCGCCCTCAGCGCGCGCCCAGTCGTTGAGCTTGTCGAAGAACGCGCGCGGCTTTGCCGCTGCACCCGGCGCAGCCACGGCGCGCACGACCGCACCCGCTTCGATCGCCCGCGCGAACAGACCGAAGCCGCTGCCGCGAAAAGAGTCGGTTACGTCCGTGATGACGAGCGGGTTGCGCAAGTCCGGCTTGTCGCTGCCGTAGCGCACCAGGCTTTCGGCGTAAGGGATGCGCGGGAAGGGCGGCGGCGTCACCTTCCGCCCACCGCCGAACTCGACGAAGACGGCAGTGAGGATCGGCTCGATTGCGGCAAACACGTCATCCTGGGTGGCGAACGCCATCTCGAAATCGAGCTGATAGAACTCGCCCGGCGAGCGGTCGGCGCGCGCGTCCTCATCGCGAAAGCAGGGCGCGATCTGGAAATAGCGATCGAAGCCCGATGCCATCAACAGCTGCTTGAACTGCTGCGGCGCCTGCGGCAGGGCGTAGAACTTGCCCGGGTGCTGGCGGCTCGGCACGAGGTAGTCGCGGGCACCCTCCGGCGAGCTCGCGGTCAGGATCGGCGTCTGGAACTCCACGAAACCAGCCTCGACCATGCGGCGGCGGATCGAGGCGATCACCTGGCTGCGCAGGAGGATGTTGCGCTGCATCTTATCTCGCCGTAGGTCGAGAAAGCGGTAGCGCAGGCGCACCTCCTCGCCGAGGTCGGCATCACCCGCGACCTGCAGCGGCAGGATGTCGGCCATCGAGTCGATGACGAGCGCATCGATCCGAAGCTCGACCTCGCCCGTCGGCAGCTGCGGGTTCACGGTATCCGCGGAGCGGATGACCACAGCGCCGGTGATCGTGACGACGCTTTCGGGCCGGGCGCCGGTTGCCATCGCGAACAGCGGGCTGCTGGTGTCGATGACGCACTGGGTGATGCCGTAATGATCGCGCAGATCGAGAAACAGGAGATGGCCGTGATCACGCTTGCGATGGACCCAGCCCGAGAGCCGGACCGTAGAGCCTGCGTGCGACGCGCGCAGGTCGCCGCAGGTGTGGGTGCGGTAAGGATGCATGGCGGAATTTTATGCCCTTCAAGAAGCGCGCGGAAATGCGCACGGAAGGCGCGGCATTGTCAAGGCGCGGCGTCCGCGGGCGGCGGTGGCGATCGTTTGGCGAGCATGGCGATGATCAACGATGCCGTCTGCTCGATCGACTTGTTGCTGACATCTATGACCGGCCAGCCGCGGCGGAGGAACAGCCGGCGCGCCTCGCGAACTTCGTTCCCGATCTCGTCAAAGTTGGCATAGTCGGTTTCGCGATTCTCTGCCAGAGCCTTAAGCCGCGCGCGGCGAACGTTCGCCAGCCGGCTGGGGTCGACCGTAAGCCCGACAACGAGGAGCGTGTTCGGTCGGCTCAAGGCTTCGGGCAGCGGTACGCCAGGCACAAGCGGGACATTCGCCGCCTTGATGCCGCGCGAGGCGAGATACATGCACGTCGGCGTTTTGGTCGCACGCGAGACCCCGACCAGGACGACGTCGGCGTCCGCAAGATTGTCGGCAGCGGTGCCGTCATCGTGGGCGAGCGTGAACTTCATCGCCTCGACACGACGGAAATACTCCTCGTCGATGATGTCGCCCGCGCTCGGCCGGTATTGGACCGTCGCCTCGAAATGCTGGGCCAGTTCCGAGACGACCGGCTCCAGAACGAACATGCACGGCACCCGCAACTGCCGGCAGCCCTCCTCAAGCGCGTGACGGACGTCGATCGCAGCGACCGTGTGCAGGGCGAAACCCGGTTGCTGCGCGATCGTCCCCAGGATCGCCGGCAGCTGTTCCAGTGAGCGGACGAACTTCCACAATGTCCGCTCGATCGTGACGTCGGCGAGCTGAGCGACCGCATTGCGGGCCATCATTTCGACGAGCTCGCCCGACGCGTGACTCACAAGGTATAGGACGATCCGTTTCGGCACAGCGCTCCTGTCCCGGTGGTCGCTGATCTAACGGTGGTAGCCGCCATCGAGGCGAAGGACGGTGCCGTTGATCATGATGTTCTTGACGACGTGCATGACCAGCATCGCGAACTCCGCCGGGTCGCCAAATCGATGCGGGAAGGGGATGGAGTGGACCAGCCGTGAATCGAGGTTGCGCTCCATCGCGAACAGTGTTGCGGTGCCGAACAAGCCGGGCGCAATGCCGACGACGCGGATGCCGTGCGCCCCCAGTTCGCGCGCGGCCGGCAGGATCATGCTGACCACGCCGCCTTTCGAGGCCGCATAGGCTGCCTCGCCGCTTTGGCCCTCGTAGGCGGAGACCGACGCGGTAAAGATGATCACGCCGCGCTCGCCGTTCGCTCCTGGATCGAGGCGCGCCATTTCGGCTGCAGCCAGCCGCATTACGTTGAAGCTGCCGATCAGGTTGACGTCGACGAGGCGGCGAAAATCCTCAAGCGGCATCGGGCCGTCGGCATCGATGATTTTTTGCGGATGCGCGCGACCGACGCAGTGGACGAGGATCCGGGCCGGCCCATGCCGCTCGCGGACACGTACCAACGCGGCTTCGGTCGCGGCCGAGTCGGCAACATCGCAGACGATGGCATCGGCACCGATGGCACTTGCGACCACCGCCAGAGTCGCCGGGTCGATGTCGAGCACGGCGACGCGCGCACCGGCCTCCGAAAGATAGCGCGCGCACTCAGCCCCCAATCCGGAGGCGGCGCCGGTGACGAGCGCAGAGGTCTGCCATAAATCCATCAGGCTGTCGCGCCTCGTGCCGAAAGAGCAGCGCCGCTAGCCTAGCGATCCAGCAACCCTTCGCGCAAGCGATCGATGAGCGGTTGCACGCCGCGACGCATGCCGAAGGCGCGCCCGGTCACAGAGCCGAAGGCGTACCCGGTCACAGAAAGGACAGGGCAGTCGATAGCGTAGACATGGCCAGCCCGAGCCCGACGAGCAGTTCCGGCCAGTTCTCTTCGAAGAAGTCCCGCACGCATCACCTCCATCTAAGCGGCCTGACTGCATTACCTGCTAAATCGATCGCGCACATTCCTGCGAACGTCAACCGGTATGAGCCGACCGCAAAGAAAGGCCAGATCTTGGGCCGTAACAAGCCTATAAAGATGGGGAACATGGGGAAAACATCAACTTTTGATGCAGAAACAGGGCGTTGGGGCGGCACGCGGTCGCGGCCTCGGTATGGCAGCATGCACAAAAACGGACGCTGATTCGACGAATGACTGCGGCCACAGCGCGATTCGGGCGCCTGGCGGCCTCGATTGGGCGCGCCGCACGGTTTCGTTGTTCCGCCGGGCTCCGTTTGCCGGTATAGCCTCTTGGCTATGCTCTTGATCACGAGGAACGACCAGCTGGAGGCTTTCTGTGCCCGTCTCAAGGGACAGGACGCGGTTGCCGTCGACACCGAGTTCATGCGCGAGCGGACGTACTGGCCGAAGCTGTGCCTGGTCCAGGTGGCCGGCACCAACGAAGCGGCGGCCATCGACCCGCTGGCCGAGGGAATGGACATTGCGCCGCTGTCGGCGCTGTGGGACGCGCCGGAAACGGTGAAGGTGTTTCACGCCGGCCGCCAGGACCTCGAGATCTTCTACCATCTGGGCGGCCGGCTGCCGGCGCCGGTCTTCGACACCCAACTGGCGGCGATGGTCTGCGGTTTCGGCGATCAGGTTTCGTATGAGACGCTCGCCGCCAAGCTCGCCCGCGCCCGGCTCGACAAGGGCTCGCGCTTTACGGACTGGTCGCTCAGGCCGCTCTCGCAGAGGCAGATCGAATACGCGATCGCCGACGTCGTCCACCTGTTGCCCGTGTATCGCAAGCTGAAACACCGGCTCGAAGCAAGCGGCCGCGCCGAGTGGCTGGCGGAGGAGTTCGCTGCGCTCACCAATCCGCACATTTACACCTTCGATCCGAATGAAGCGTTTCGCCGGCTGAAATACAGGGGTGGCAGCGCCCGCTTTCTTGCCGTTGCGCGGGCGGTCGCGGCCTGGCGGGAACGCGAGGCGCAGGCGCGCGACCTTCCCCGCGCCTGGGTGCTGCGCGACGAAGCGTTGTTGGAGATCGCCCACCACATGCCGCGGACAGCCGATGACCTGGCCCGCACCCGAGGCTTGGCGCGCAAGACGGTCGACAGCCCGCAAGGCGCGGCCATTCTGGAAGCGGTGCGAGCGGCGCTGGACGAGCCGGAGGCGGAACTGCCGGAGGCCGAGGTCAAACGCGAGCTGCCGCGCCACATCGGCCCGATTTCGGACCTCCTGAAAGTGCTGTTAAAGATGAAGTCCGAGGAAGCCGGGGTCGCCCAGCGGCTGGTCGCCTCGGCTGAGGATATCGACAATCTCGCCGCTCTGGGAGAAGAAGCCGACGTGCCGGCACTGAACGGCTGGCGCCGGCTGCTGTTCGGCGCGGACGCGTTAAGGTTGCGCTCAGGAGAGCTCGCACTCGCAGTGCACGCCCGCAAGCTGGTTTTGGTCAATCAGCAAACAGGCACCAGCAACGGCGAGTATCAGAGCGGCTGAGAACGCAAGCACGGTCATCGCCCTGAGGCGCGGATCTCGCCCTTTACGCCCATCGCCTTGGCGAGGCGTTGGAAGCGCCGTTCGACAGCCTCGCTGCAGAAGACGACCGGGTCGCGCGGCAATTCGAGCACAAGGGACGTGCTCTTGCGGAGCAGCAGCGTCTGCGGCAACAGGCCGGGGGCGCCACCGGTCAAGGTGTGCGCCAGCCTGAGCGCGAGGCCGATGACGCGGGCGCGGTTCAGATGGGCCTCGTCGAGGAGGGTGCGAACCGGCATCACCACTCGATCGTCCTCCTTGCCGCCGTAGCGGACGAGAAGCGCGATCGCCATCTCGGCCCGCTCCGGGTGGCTGAGGCCGGGGTAGGGGATGCGCAGAACGCGGTGGAAGGCATGGATCGCGCGATAGTCGGGGTGCTCGCTCCAACCGATGTCGCTCAACAGGCAACTCGCCAGCCGAAGCCGCCGCTCGTCGGGCTTTTCCCGCTCGAACAGCGGTGACATCCAGTTGAGGATTTCCTCGCCGTGTTGGGCGAAGCGCCCCTCACGCTCGGCCTGGCCCTCGCACGCGCTGATGAGCGCGTCCTGCCCGCGCAGGTGGCGCGGTAACAGCTCAAGCATCTGGCCTTCGCGCATGCTGAAGGCGGAGAACGAAACTTCGCGCGGCCGCGTCCGTTCCAGAAGTACCGCGAGCGCGCCGGCAGCGAACGGGAGGGTGTCGGCCCGTTTCGCATCGAGGCTTTCCAGTCGCGCGACGGTGGCACGGCTCAGGCTGGCGAGCAGGTTCGCAAGCTTGAGCGCCTCGAAAAAGCCGATCGTGAAATTATCGACGACGTGCAACGGATGGTGCGTCTGATCGATGAACACGCGTGCCAGCGCCCGCCAGGAACCGCCGACGCAAAAGAGACCGCGGCCGCCGACCGCATCGAGCCAGGGTACGGTGGACAGCCGTTCCTCCAGGAGTGCGCGCGCTTTTACCCGGTCGAAGGCGGACTCCTCCGCGAGGCGCAGGTGGCCCAGGGGCAGAGTCGCAAAGGTGCCAATCTGACCGGCATCGAGGCTCACGAGATCGAGACTGCCGCCGCCGAGATCGGCCAATGCGCCGTCGGCATGCAGCGTGCCTTGGAGCACGCCCACGGCGGCGAGTCGGGCCTCCTCCGCTCCGGAAAGCACGTGGACCTGGACGCCGCAGGTCTGCTCGACGCGATCGACGAAGGCGACGCCGTCGGATGCGTCGCGGACGGCTGCCGTCGCCACCAGCTCAAGATGCCCGACCCCCATCGCCAGCGCGAGAGAGGCGAACCGGCGCAGCGCGCGCAGGGCCCGGTCGACACCGGCCGGGCTTAGTTTGCCGGTCTGGCTCAGGCCTTCGCCCAGCCGGCACTCCGCCTTCTCGTTAAAGATCGGGATCGGCAACCGGCTCGGCACCTCGTAGACGACGAGGCGCACGGTATTGGACCCAATGTCGACGATGCCGACCCGGCCCTGATCTTGAACGCAGCTATCCTGCCGCCTGCCCGCCTTTCGTTGCTGCGCTCCGCGCGGCGCGAGAGGGGTCGCCGAAACGGTGGCCGCAGCCGCCTTTGGGAGCGGCTCACGGTCGGTCGGCATGACGGCGCTCGCGGATGGCAGCAGCCATCGGCATCTCCAATCCCGATCGGGAGGTGCGGACGAACGCCCGCCGCGGCAGCGGACTGAAGACAACTGCCGAATGAGTGTTTACCATATCCGCAGGAAGAAGGGGATCGAGGAGATGTTCAGAACAGCAGAACTCGGCAGTTCGCTAGCCAAGGAGGAATTTCACGAAATCGTGCCTGTGCTGCGCTCGGATCTTCTGGCGGTGCAGCATGAGCTGCGGCTGTCGGGCAAGTTTCCGGTGATCATCGTGTTCGCCGGCGTCGACGGCGCCGGCAAGAGCGAGACGGTTAACCTCCTCAACGAGTGGATGGACCCGCGCTGGTTGATCACGCGTGCTTACGGTGTGGCATCGGATGAAATGGCGGAGCGGCCGGAGTACTGGCGCTATTGGCGCGACCTGCCGGCGAAGGGCAGAGTAGGGCTGTTCCTGTCGAGCTGGTACTCCCGCCCGCTGCTCGACCGCGTCTATGGGCGCTCGAGCGATGCCGAGTACGACGAGGCGCTCGATCGCATCATCGCGTTCGAGAAAGGCCTCGCCGATAACGGCGCCCTGATCCTGAAATTTTGGATGCATCTCGGTCGTGACGCCCAGAAGGCACGCCTCAAGGCGCTGCAGAAGGATCCCTTGACCCGCTGGCGGGTGACGCAGACGGATTGGGATCACTGGCACATGTACGACACCTTCATCACCGCTGCCGAGCGCATCATCATGCGCACATCGACGCACAAGTCGCTGTGGCAGATCGTCGAGGGCGTCTGCAAGCGCTACCGCAGCGTCACGGTCGGCACGACGATCCTGGACGCAATTCGCAAGCACCTCGACGAGGCGGAGCTGCATAAGAAGCTGCGGACCGAACTTGCCGCGGCGCAGCAGGCAAGCGCTCTCATGCCGACGGCGGCCACTCCGGCGGGTGAGCCGATCGGCGAGGGAAGTGGCGCCGGGGCGCCGGCGGTGCCGGTGCGGACAAGCAAGATTCGCCGGCTGACCGTGCTCGACCGGCTCGACATGAGCACCACGTTTGACAAACGGAGCTATCGCAAAAAACGGGAGGAGTACCAGGGCAAGCTGAACCTGAGCTGCCGCACCGCCAAGAAGCTCGGGGTTTCAACAATCCTGGTGTTCGAGGGGTGGGATGCCGCCGGAAAGGGTGGCGCCGTGCGGCGCATCACCGCGGCGCTGGATGCACGCGATTATCAGGTGATCCCCATCGCCGCCCCGACCGACGAGGAACGGGCTCAGCACTATCTGTGGCGCTTCTGGCGCCATTTGTCGCGGGCCGGCCGGGTGACGATCTTCGATCGCAGCTGGTATGGCCGGGTGCTGGTCGAACGGGTCGAAGGATTTGCCGCAGAGGACGAATGGAAACGGGCCTATGCCGAGATCAACGATTTCGAGGATCAGCTCGTTCATCACGGGATCGTCTTGTGCAAATTCTGGATCCACATCACCAACGAAGAGCAGCTGGCTCGGTTCAAGGCGCGGGAAAACACGGCGTACAAGCAGTGGAAACTGACCGACGAGGACTGGCGCAATCGTGAACAGCGGAGCCTGTACGAGGCGGCGGTCAACGACATGATCGAACGCACCAGCACCCAGCAGGCGCCGTGGACGCTTGTCGAGGGGAACGACAAGCTGTTCACACGCATCAAGGTCCTTTCGACGGTGTGCGAGGCCCTCAACGCGGGCATCGAACGGGCTCAGAAAGCCGGCGCCGCGGCACTGCAAGCGGACAACTTGGAGAAGACGGCATGAGCAGACCCTCGACTGAAACCGCCGTGGCTTCGGTACACGAGCAGGAAGGGGCGAGCGCTGCCGCGGACGCCCCGGAGGGGGGGCTCGCCACTCCGCCGTCACTGTCACCGCTGGTGCCCCCGTCAGTGTCACCACTGGTGCCGCCGTTGCCGAGCGGGGCGGTTGCCGCGGCCGTCGAGACGAGCCGGCCGCCCGTGCAGAGGGCGCAAGGGCAGAGCGATCTGAGGGCACCGAGCCTTTACCTTAACCGGGAACTAACGTGGCTGAAGTTCAACTTTCGCGTCCTGAACGAAGGTCGTGATCGGCGCACGTCGCTGCTCGAACGGGTCAAGTTCCTCGCCATTGCGGCTGCGAACATGGACGAGTTCTTCATGAAGCGCATCGGCGGCTTGAAGCAGCAGATCGGCGCCGGCGTCCATAAGCTCACGGTCGACGGCAGGACACCGAGCCAGCAACTGGAGGAATGCCGGATCGTGATGGCGGAGTTCCGCCGCCAGCAGCGGGAAACGTTTGTCGACATGCTGCGCGATCTGAAGCAGCAGGATATCCGCATCATTCCCTTTGCGCGGCTGTCGAAGGAGGAGCAGGCGACGGTGCGTGAGCACTACTACGAGAACATCTTTCCGCTCGTGACGCCCCTGGCGATGGACCCGGCGCATCCGTTTCCGTTCATCTCCAACTTGTCGCTCAATCTTCTGGTCACGCTGCGCTTCCCACACGAGGCCCGCCTCACGATGGCGCGCGTCAAGGTGCCGGTGGGCGGCGGAGTGCCGCGGTTCCTCAAGGTCGGCACCGCCAACCACTTCGTGCTGTTGGAAGACGTCATGCGCGACTGCCTGCAGGATCTCTTCCCCGGGATGGAAATCGAATCGAGGGAACTGTTCCGCGTCACCCGCAATGCCAACACGTTGCGCGGCGAAGAACAAGCCGACGACCTGGTGGCGATGATCGAAGCCGAGTTGCGTGACCGCAAGTTTGCACCGATCGTCCGCCTTGAGGTCGAGGAGGGGATCGAGCCCAATCACCGCGGCATGCTGGCCGCCGAACTCGGCCTCGACGAAGAGCTCGACGTTTACGAAACCGATGTGATGATGAGCATGCGCGATCTGTTCGAGATCGCGCGGCTCGATGTTTCGGCTCTGCACGATACCCCGCACCATCCAATCGACAACGTCCTGCTGCAGGATCGCGACAACATCTTCCACATCATCCGCGAGAACGGCCCCATTCTCCTGCACCATCCGTACGAGTCGTTCGCCACCTCCGTTGTCCGCTTCGTGCAGGAAGCGGCCGAGGATCCGAAGGTGCTGGCGATCAAGATGACGCTCTACCGCACCTCGGCCGACACGCTGATCATCGACCGCCTGATCGACGCCGCCCACAATGGCAAGCAGGTGGCCGTCGTCGTCGAACTCAAGGCCCGTTTCGACGAGGCAGCCAACCTGCGCTGGGCCAACCGCCTGGAGGAGGCGGGGATCCACGTCACCTATGGCGTGCTGGGCCTGAAGACCCATTGCAAGGTGATCCTGGTTGTCCGACGCGACTACAACGGCCTGCGCCGCTACTGCCACATCGGGACCGGCAACTATCATGCCGGCACCGCGCGCCTCTATTGTGACCTCGGCATGCTCACCTGCGACAAGGAGGTCGGCCTCGATCTGACCGAGCTGTTCAACTACTTGACGACGGGCTGCCGGCCGGCGCGCGCCTACCGCAAGATCCTCGCCGCGCCGAACCTGATGAAGAAGATGCTGCTGGCCAAGGTCGAGCGCGAGATCGGTCACCAGACCGCCGGCACGCCGGGCCTGATCCGCTTCAAATGCAACGCGCTCGAGGATGCGGACATCGTCGAGGCGCTCTACCGGGCAAGTCGAAGCGGCGTCAAGGTCGAGCTGATCGTGCGCGATACCTGCCGGCTTCGGCCTGGCCTTGCCGGCGTTTCGGAGACCATCACGGTCATCAGCATCGTCGGCCGGTTCCTCGAGCACACCCGCATCTATTATTTCCACAACGCCGGCGAGCAGGAATACTTCATCGGCTCGGCTGATTTGATGTCGCGCAACCTTGAGAGCCGGGTCGAAGTGATCGTACCAGTCGAACATCCGGGGCTGCGCCGCGAGCTGCATGCGGTCCTGGAGACGCAACTCAATGACAAGCGCAGCGCTTGGGAGATGAGCGCCGACAGCAGCTACACGCAGCGGCGGCCGCGGTCCGGCCACAAGGACCGGTCATGCCAGGAATCCCTGATCGAGGCGGCCTATCTCAGGGCCGAGCGCGCCAAGCGCCTGCGGAAAGTGAAGCCGCGGGCATTTGCACGCAGGGGACCGAAGCTGCCGTCGTAGCCCTCAAGCGGGCGGCACGGCGGCGCCGAGCCCCGGCAAGACAACAACGAACAGCGGGAAAGGGGTCGCTTCATTGAAGACGGTCTATCTTCTTCGTCACGCCAAGTCATCGTGGGCGGACGAGACCCTGGACGACTTCGAGCGCCCGCTCGCCAAGCGAGGACGGCACGCGGCCGAGGCGATGGCGCACTATGTCGCAAAGAAGGCCATCAGCCCGCAGCAAATCCTCTGTTCGCCGGCCAAGCGGACGCTGCAGACGCTTGAATGCCTGCAGGACGTCCTCGGCGCCGCGGTGCCGACCCGGTTCGAGAAACCGATCTACATGGCAAGCGCGGGGACGCTGTTGCGCCGCCTGCGCCGGGTGAGCGACGGCCTTGAGAGCGTGATGCTGGTGGGTCACAACCCCGGGCTTGAGCAGTTGGCGGGCATACTCGCCCACGGCGGCGATTTGAGCGCGCACCGCTTGATCAACAGCGGCTTCACCGCCGGCGCGCTCGCGGTGATCGAAGCCGACGTCGAGCACTGGGCGGATCTGCGCCAGGGATGCGGCCGGCTCAAGGCCTTCATCCGCCCGAAGGATCTCACGCACGACGCCGGCAGTCTCAGCGACGACGGGCCGCACGATCCGCTGTGAGGAGCGGAGCCTTGGCCTGCCCCTCCCCCTACCCCCTCCCGCAAGGGGAGGGGGTAGGGGGAGGGGGCAACAGCGGTCTTGAGCCGTGTGCGTTAGCTTTTTCGCGCCGCGATCAGGTATTCGACGTTGCCGTCGGCGCCGGTAATCGGGCTCACGGTGAGGCCCAGGACCTCCCAGCCGGCCTGCGCGGCCACGAACGCGCCGATGCGGTGGCAGGCACGCTGGCGGGCGAAAACATCGCGGACGATGCCGCCCTTGCCGACCTCCGCCGGGCCGACCTCGAACTGAGGCTTGATCAGGGCGATCAGGAATGCGTGCTCGGCCATGAGCGTGAGCGGGGCGGGGAGAGCCACCTCGAGGCCAATGAAGCTCACATCACAGACGACGAGATCGATCGCTGCTGGCACGTGCGCGCGGGTCAGCGCGCGGCAATTGGTGCGCTCCAGGACCGTGACCCGCGGATCGGTCCGGAGCTTCCAGGCGAACTGGCCGAAGCCAACGTCAACGGCATAGACGTGTGCCGCGCCGCGGGCGAGCAGGACGTCGGTGAAGCCGCCGGTGGACGCGCCGATGTCAAGGCAGACCATGCCTGCCGGATCGATGCGGAAGTGATCGAGCGCGTGCGCCAGCTTGACGCCGCCGCGCGAAACCCAAGGATGATCCCGGCCGCGCACCGCGAGCGGCACGTCAGGCGCCAGCATGTGGCCGGCCTTGTCCAACCGTTCCTCGCCGGAGAACACAAGGCCTGCCATGATCAGCGCCTGCGCCCGGCTGCGGCTCTCAGCCAGCCCGCGCGCGACCAGCAACTGATCGAGCCGCGTTTTTTCGGTGCCGGCCATGGTCGCGTGCGTTCGATCACCACCCCTGCGGTCGGGGGGGCTTGGGCGGTCAAGCGCCGGGGAGCCGCCCGGTCAAGCGCGCACCGCCGCGCCGGCCGCTTCCTTGTCCAGGCCGAGGGCGCGTAAGGCTGTCGCCACGATCTGTGCGGCATTGAGGCCGGCCTGATCGTACTGCAGTTCCGGCTTGTCCTGGTCGATGTAGATGTCCGGCAGGCAGAGGGGACGGAGCTTGAGGCCGTGGTCCAAGAGCCCCTCGGTCGCGAGGTAGTGCATAACGTGGGCGGCGAAGCCACCGATGGCGTTTTCCTCCAGCGTGATCAGCACCGGATGCTCGGTGGCCAAACGGCGCACCAAGTCGTGGTCGAGCGGCTTGGCAAAGCGGGCATCGGCGAGCGTGGTCGAGAAGCCGCGCGCGGCCAGCTCCTCGCACGCCTTCATCGCCTCGCCCAGCCGGCCACCGAACGAGAGGATCGCCACCGCGGTGCCCTCGCGCAGGATACGGCCCTTGCCAATCTCAAGCGGTATGCCGAGGGTCGGCATCTCGACGCCCATGCCTTCGCCGCGCGGGTAGCGAAACGCGCACGGCCGATCATCGATCGCGGCTGCCGTCGCCACCATGTGCACCAGGTCGGCCTCGTCGCCGGCCGCCATGACCACCATGTTCGGCAGGCAGCCGAGGTAGGTGACGTCGTAGGAGCCGGCGTGCGTGGCGCCGTCGGCGCCTACCAAGCCCGCACGATCGATGGCGAACCGCACCGGCAGCTTCTGCAGGCTGACGTCGTGCATCACCTGATCGTAGGCGCGCTGCAGGAAGGTGGAGTAGATGGCGGCAAACGGTTTAAGCCCCTCGGCGGCGAGGCCGGCGGCGAACGTGACGGCGTGCTGTTCGGCAATGCCGACATCGAAGAACCGGTTTGCGAACCGCTTGGCGAACTTGTCGAGGCCGGTGCCAGCCGGCATCGCCGCCGTCATGGCGACGATCCGGTCATCCCGCTCCGCCTCGCTGATCAGGGCGCGGGCGAACACGTCCGTATACGAGGGGGCGTTCGCCTTCGACTTGACCTGCTCGCCGGTGACGACATCGAACTTGCCGACACCATGGTACTTGTCGGCGGACTTCTCCGCTGGCGAATAGCCGTGCCCCTTCTGCGTCACCACGTGCAGAAGGATCGGTCCGCGTTCCTTGTCCGCGCGCAGGTTCTTCAAGACCGGCAGCAGGTGATCAAGATTGTGGCCGTCGACCGGCCCGACATAGAAGAAGCCCAACTCCTCGAACAGTGTGCCGCCGGTGACGAGACCGCGGGCGTATTCCTCCGCCCGGCGCGCCGCCACCTTGAGGCCGCGCGGGAACTGCTTGGTCAAGTCGCCGAGCACATGCCGGATCGACCGGTACGGCCGGGACGAGATCAGCCGCGAGAGATACGCACTCATCGCGCCCACCGGCGGCGCGATCGACATGTCGTTGTCGTTCAAGATGACAATCAGGCGGGAATCCATCCAGCCGGCATTGTTCATCGCTTCATAGGCCATGCCGGCGCTCATCGCGCCATCGCCGATGACGGCGATGACGTGGTGGTCCTGCTCACGCAGATCGCGGGCAACCGCCATGCCGAGCGCGGCCGAGATCGAGGTCGACGTGTGGGCGGCGCCAAACGGATCGTAGATGCTCTCCGAGCGTTTGGTGAACCCGGACAGACCTCCCCCCTGGCGCAAGGTCAGCATGCGGCCGCGCCGCCCGGTGAGGATCTTGTGCGGGTACGCTTGGTGGCCGACATCCCAGATCAACCGGTCGCGCGGCGTGTCGAAGACATAGTGGAGGGCAAGCGTCAGTTCGATGACGCCCAGGCTCGCGCCCAGATGGCCGCCAGTGAAGGAGACCACGCGCACGGTCTCGCCGCGGAGTTCCTGCGCCAACTGCGGCAGCTGTTCTTCCGACAACCGCCGGAGGTCGGCCGGATCATTGACCTGATCGAGAAGAGGGGTCGGCGGTGGGGTGGTCACGATCTGCCTCCTGGTGGAACGCGTCACATTCGTTATTCATCAACGCCGGGCGTCAGCACGCGGCGGTCCGATCTTCAATACCGCCGCGTCACGACGAAAAGCGCCAGTGCGCGCAACGGCTCGGCCTGCTCCGAAAACGCCTCAAGGTGCTTGATCGCCTGATGCGCCAGCATTTGCGACTGCGCGCGCGCCCGTTCGGTGCCGAGGATCGAGACGAACGTTGCCTTGCCGGCGCTTTCGTCCTTGTGGGTTCGCTTGCCCGTCTCCTCGGCGCTCCCCTCGACATCGAGCAGATCGTCAGCGATTTGGAAGGCAAGTCCGAGATCGTGCGCGTAGGCGCGCAAGGCATGACGATGGCTTTCGGAAGCCTTGCCGAGGATCGCCCCAGTCTCGCACGAGGCCGCGATCAGGGCGCCGGTCTTGAGACGCTGCAGCCGGGTGATCTCGGCAATCTCCAGCTTCCACTGGGCAGCCAGCAGGTCGAGCATCTGACCGCCGACCATGCCCTCGGCACCCGACGCGCGCGCGACCTCGGCGACAAGATCGGCGCGGACGCGCGGATCGGGATGGGTGGCGGGCTCGGCAAGGACCTCGAACGCGCGCGCTATCAGGGCATCGCCAGCGAGGATCGCGGTCGCTTCGTCGAATTTCACGTGGCAGGTCGGCATCCCGCGGCGCAGATCGTCGTTGTCCATCGCTGGAAGATCGTCATGGATCAACGAATACGAGTGGATCATCTCGATGGCAGCGGCGACCCGCAGCGCCAGGCCATGGCTGACGCCGAACAGATCGGCGCTCGATCGCACCAGAAACGGTCGGATGCGCTTGCCGCCTGAAAGGGTCGAATAGCGGACGGCCTCCATAAGCCGCGCCTCGCGATCATCGTTCGCCGGCAGCAGGCTGTCGAGCACGGCATCAACGTCGCAGGCGTTTTGGGCGAGCGCCGCTTCTATCTCGAACAAGATGCTTCCTCAGTCCAGCCTGGCGGGTTCGGCGGAAAGCTGGCCATCAGAACCGGCGATAATTGTGTCGACCCGGGCCTTGGCTTCTTCCAGCTTGCGCTCGCAGTGGCGTTTCAGGGCAGCACCTCGCTCGTAGGCCGCAATCGCTTCGTCAAGCTTGGCTGTGCCCTCTTCCAGCCGCCGAACAATCGTTTCCAACTCAAGGAGTGCGTCCTCGAAGCTCATAGAGGCAATGTCACGCGCGTCTTCGTTGGTGTCCAACTCGCTCCCCCCAAGGAACGTGGTTTCAGCCGCCGCCAGCGCACGGTTACCCCGCCGCCAGTCAAACTTGATCAAGCCGCAAATGCGCCAAGAAGGCGCTCTTGTCGCGAGTTTTTCTCAACTGCGCAAGGAGATTCCTGCCGCTTGTCCGCAACCGTTTGCACGCTGCGGCAGGGCTGTTGCGCATTTGCATCGCGACGTTGGGAAATCGCCGGCCGCGCCGGCCAGTTCAACGCCACGCAATCGAGCGCATCGCCTCAGTGGCCCATCAGCGCCAGCACGTGCGCCGCAGCACTTGCGGCGAGTGCGTCGAGGTCGTATCCGCCTTCGAGCGTCGAGACGACCCGGCCGCTGCAGCACTTATCGGCGACATCGACGATCTGCCGTGTGACCCAGGCGAAATCCGCGGTCTCCAGGCGCAACTGCGCCAGCGGATCGCGGACATGAGCGTCGAAGCCAGCCGAAATCAGCACCAGCTCCGGCCCGAAATTGCGCAGCGCCGGTAGAATCTTATTCGAGAAACCGCGCCGAAACTCCTCCGATCCGCTGCCTGGACGCAGCGGCACGTTGCAGATGTTATTGAAGACGCCCGTTTCGTGCTCCATGCCGGTGCCGGGATAGCAGGGCCATTGATGGCTGGAAGCGTAAAACAGGTCGCGGTAACGAAACACGTGGTTCTGCGTGCCGTTGCCGTGATGGACGTCGAAATCGACCATCGCGACCCGCTCGATGCCGTGCACCCGGCGGGCGTGCTCCGCGGCAATGGCGATGTTGTTGAACAGGCAGAATCCCATCGCCGCCGATGACTCCGCATGGTGGCCGGGCGGCCGAACGGCGCAAAAGGCGTTCCGCGCCGCGCCGGTAACGACCGCATCCACTGCCGCGCACACGGCACCGACGGCGCGCAGGGCGGCCTCGCCGGAAGCCGAGTTGATGGCCGTGTCGGGATCGAGGTGGACATGGCCGCTTGCCGGCACGTTCTCGAAGATGGCCTCGACATAAAAAGGCGCATGCACGTGCTCGATCTGGCGCGCCGTCCCTTTCGGCGCCTCGCGGCGGTCAAGTTCCCGAAACTGGTCGGTGTCCAGGGCTTTGAGCACAGCCCTCAGCCGCGCCGGCGCCTCCGGATGCCAGTCCCCCATTTCATGCGCCATGCAGTCCGGATGGGTAAAAAGAAGTGTCATTACCATGCAGCGCGGTCTCTTCTCGAAGTCGGTTCTTGTTTGAATGTCAGCCGCCTATTCTGGGGACTCTTCGGGCGCTTTGAAAGGACGAAAACACACCCACGGCGAACAGACCGGCCGGCGGCCATGCCGGTCTTTCCCCGCGGTCGCGGCAGAGACGGCTTAGTACCGACACGCTCGCTCCTTTCTTAACAGCCGGTTATCAACACGCTATTGCAGGAAGCAAGCGAATTCGCTAACTGGAACAGTTAAGAACGTTCGTGCTCCTAGAGGAAAGCAGATGGCGACCGCATTTCCGCTTGAGCCAACCGGGCTCGAAATCGAGACCGTGTACCGCATCTTGGCCGACCTGAGGACGGCCATCCGGGCGTGTGAGGTTGATGACGCGACCTATGCATTGCCATTGCTGCGCACGATTGAACGAGCGCTGGTGCACGCCTCTCCCGCCGAACGATAATCCGGCGGCGGAAAGCGTGAGGCGTGCACGCGCGTTGCGTACACGGCCAGGGGTGCGCAGGGTCGCCGTGACAGGCTAGCGTGGAGACGAGCGGCACCAACGGAAGGGGTGCT
This sequence comes from Defluviicoccus sp., assembly GCA_049291695.1. Taxonomy (GTDB): domain Bacteria; phylum Pseudomonadota; class Alphaproteobacteria; order Rhodospirillales; family Defluviicoccaceae; genus Defluviicoccus. The sequence goes on along the minus strand of JBATPX010000120.1, from coordinate 121,005 downwards.
GCCGAGTACGGCGTCACCGGCAGGACCGAGCAGCCGGCTTTCAACTGTGTGCGCGTCGAGCATTGCGCTGTTCCCGGCCGGGTCCGGTTTCGGGTCAGCGGCCTCAAACGATCTCCCGTACTGAAGGATTACTTGGAGCACACCCTGGCCGGCGCGCCAGGGGTACTCGCGGTCTCCGCGAGCAGCTTGACTGGAACCGTCCTGGTCTTCTTCGCGGCGCCGAGTGGCATTGCTGCACTCGCGGCGGCAATCGGCGCTGCCGTCGGGGCGAATAAAAGGAGGTGCGCGGCTGCCGATGGCGCTGCCTTAGCATCAGTGCCATCAGCCGCAGCGAAGGCGCAAACCCCGCGGCGCACAGCGGCACCGCCAGGGCGATCACGGGCTCGGGCTGAAGCGCCCGGGCGCGGCACGGGCGCGCCAGCGCCAGCGCGGCCGCAGGCTTGGCATGCGCTGCACCTCGATGACGTCATCGCGCTGACCGGCACCTGCCCGACGCGGGGTCTGTCGATCGCCGAGGCCGATCGGCGCCTGCTCCAGTTCGGTCCCAACAGCCTGCCGCGGCAGCCGCAGCGCTCCCGGCTTGCCATCGTCGTCGAACAGTTCACGACCTTGCCGGTGGCGCTGCTCGCTGCATCGGCGATGATTTCCGTCGCCACCGGCGGCACGATCGATGCGGTGGTGATCCTGGGCGTCGTCGCCGCCAATGCGGTCATCGGGTATGCGACCGAAAGCGAAGCGGTGCGCACAATCGAGGCGTTGAACACGCCGGTGCAGGCGAGCGCGCGGGTGGTTCGCGACGGCTGCGAGGAGGAGATTGCCGTCGATCGCGTCGTCGTCGGTGATGTCCAGATCCTCGAGCCGGGCAGCTACGTCGCGGCCGATGCCCGCCTGGTCGCCACGCGCGATCTCACCGCCGATGAGTCGCCCTTGACCGGCGAAAGCCTGCCGGTGCGAAAAGGAGCCGATCTCGTCTGCGGCGCGGATACACCGTTATCCGAGCGGGCGAACATGGTTTACCGCGGCACGGCGCTGACGGGCGGCAGCGGCCGCGCGGTCGTCATCTCGACCGGCAGCGAGACCGAGATCGGCCGGATCCAGACGCTGATCGGCACCGCCGAGCCGCCACCGACGCCGATGGAAGTACAGCTCGGGCGGCTGAGTACGCAGCTTGCGTGGCTCTCCGGCGGTGTTTGCGGTGTCCTGTTCGCAGTTGGCGTGCTGCGCGGCTACGGCCTGCTGCCGATGCTGAAAACGGCGATCTCGCTCGCGGTCGCCGCCGTGCCGGAGGGGTTGCCGACGATTGCCACCACAACGCTGGCGCTCGGCATCCGCGATATGCGCCGGTGCAAGGTCCTGCTGCGCCGGTTCCACGCAGTTGAGACGCTGGGCGCGGTCCAGGTCATCTGCTTCGACAAGACTGGGACACTGACGCTCAATTGCATGTCCGTTGCCGCCCTCGTCTGCGACGGCCAAACGCTGCGGGTCGTGAACGGTGAGTTGGAGGACGAGGAAACGGCGACCGCGGCTTCGGCGGGCGAAGCGCTGGCGCAGATCCTGCGCGTCGCCGTGCTGTGCAACGAGACCGAACTCACCATGAGCGGCGGCACGCATCATCTCAAAGGGTCGCCGACCGAGGCGGCGCTGGTCCGTCTTGCGCTCGATTGCGGCGTCGACGTCAGCGAGGTGCGGCGCTGCCACCCGCTGACGGCGGCCACGTATCGAAGCGAGCAGCGCAGCTTCATGGGAACGCACCATGCGAGCGACGCGGGCGAGGGGCTGCTCGCGGTCAAGGGCAGCCCGAGCGCCGTTCTCGCCATGTGCCGCTGGCAGCTGCAGGGCGGAACGCCGGTTCTGCTGACGGATGCCGACCGCCGGGAGATCGAGCAAGCGAACGAACGGCTGGCCGGCGAAGCCCTGCGGGTCCTGGGATTTGCATCAAAGGCTTGCGAGGCGGGCGAGGCTGGCACGGAGGACGGGCTGACCTGGCTCGGGCTGATCGGCATGGCCGATGCGCTGCGCCCGGGGATGCGCGCGCTGATGCAGGTGTTTCACGGTGCCGGCATCACGACCATCATGATCACGGGCGATCAGAGCGCAACCGCATACGCCGTTGCCAAAGCCCTTGGATTGAGCACGAGCGGGCAGGTCGAGATCCTCGACGCCGTGCGCCTGGAGGACCTGCCGCCCGATGTGCTCACGGCGCTCGCGCAGCGGGCACACGTGTTCTCGCGCGTGACGCCGAGCCACAAGCTGCAAATCGTGCAGGCGCTGCAGCGGGCAAACCTGGTGGTGGCGATGACCGGCGACGGCATCAACGACGGCCCCGCCCTGCGCGCCGCCAACATCGGCATCGCCATCGGGCGGAGCGGCACGGAAGTCGCGCGCGACGTCGCCGATGTCGTGCTGGCCGATGACGATCCGAAGTCGATCGCAACCGCGATCGCGCGCGGCCGGGTCATCTTCGCCAATGTGCGCAAGGCGCTGCGCTTTCTGCTTGCCACCAACATGACCGAGATCATGGTCGCCGGTCTCGGCACCGGCGCCGGGCTGGGCTCACCGCTGACACCAATGCAATTGTTGTGGATCAACCTATTGAGTGACGTGGTGCCGGCGCTCGGGCTGGCGCTTGAGCCCGACGATGAGGCGGTGATGCGGGAACCGCCGCATCCGGCCGGCGAAGCGATCCTGCGCGATGTTGATCTGCGCAGCATCGCCATCGAAGGCGCTGTCATCGGCAGCGGCGCGCTTGCTGCCTGCGCTTACGGCAACTTGCGCTACGGTCCCACGGCGCAAACCAGCACCATGACCTTCATGAGCCTGATCACGGCGCAACTGCTGCACGCGCTCAGCTGCCGCTCGGATCGCCGGGTCCTTTTTGGCAGCGGCAGGCTGGCGGCAAATCCGGTGTTGCGGAACGCGCTGATCGGCTCGTTCGCCCTGCAGGCGCTGGGCGTTCTGGTGCCGCCGGTCAGCCGCCTGCTCGGGCTGGTGCCGCTGGCACCGCGCGACTGGGCTGTTACCGCGGCGGCCGGCGTGGCACCCTTGCTGTTCAACGAACTGGCCAAGGGTGCCGGCGCCCCATTGGCAGTGACCAAGGCAACGCCATGAAAGAGGACTTCATCTTTACGTCGGAATCGGTCACTGCCGGGCATCCCGATAAGCTGTGCGACGGCATCAGCGACGCCATCGTCGATCGCTTCATGCAGCAGGATCCGTTCTCGAAGATCGTGGTCGAGAGCGTCGTCGCCACCGGCATCTTGTTCCTCGCGGCCCGCTTTGCGTCCGAGGCGATCGTTGATCTGCCGGGCGTGGCGCGGCAGGTGGTCCACGACGCGGGGTACGAAGACGAAGGCTTCAACCCCAAGACCTGCAGCGTCATGACCAGCCTCAACGAATTGCCGCGCGCGGAGCGGATCGAGCGCGACGAACGCGAGATGGATGACGACGAAATTGAGGGCCTTGCGGTCGACAATCAGGCGACCGCTTTCGGCTTCGCGTGCGGTCAAACGCCCGCCTTGATGCCGCTGCCGATCTGGCTCGCGCACAAGCTCGCGCGGCGTCTCGCGGCCGTGCGCGAAGCCGGCGATCTTGTGTATCTGGCACCGGATGGCAAGACGCAGGTGAGCGTCGAATACCGGCATCGACAGGCACGCCGTATCCATGGCTTGACCTTGATCGCGGCATCAAAGGCCGGGCGGCCGGTCAAGCGCAAACAACTGCACGACGATCTCATGGAGCACGTTGTCAAGCCCGTGTTCCGCGACGAGCCGGTCGGGCCGGACCACGCGACGCGCATCTTCATCAATCCCTTCGGGCCGGTGCTGATCGGCGGCCCGGCGATGCACGCGGGCCTGACCGGCCGCAAGACGGGCGTTGACACCTATGGCGAGTACGCACGCCAGAGCGGTTCGGCGCTGAGCGGCAAGGATCCGTCGCGCATCGACCGGGTCGGCGCCTACATGGCCCGCTATGCCGCCAAGAACGTCGTTCGTGCCGGCCTTGCCAGCGAGTGCGAGGTCCAGCTCAGTTATTCGATCGGATTGGCGCGGCCGGTGAGCACGCAGGTCGAAACCTTTGGCACCGGCCGCATACCCGACCGCGAGATCGCGGCGCGGATCACCCGCACGATCGACTTCCGCCTGGCCGGGATCATTCGCCAGTTCGATCTGCGGTTCCTGCCGCGCCGCAGCGACCGCGGCTTTTACCAAAGGCTCGCTGCCTACGGCCACGTCGGCCGGCTTGATCTGGACGCTCCGTGGGAGCGCACTGACAAAGTTGACGCCTTGCAGGCAGGATGAGGCGGAGCGTGGCAAGGCTCGACGGCTACATGCCGCCGTTGCTCGCGGTCTTGCCGTTCATGAGCTGGCTCACGCCCAGGGCGGTCAACGCTTGCCAGGCGAGGGATACGGCGGGCGGGAGCACCGTTCCCCTGCGTGCCTGAACGAGGGCGAGGGTCAAGAGGATAAGGGCAAGCAAAGTCCACAGGTCCCACGTTCCGCTGGCGGTGCGTCGCACCGTGCGGTCGAGCGCGGATGCGGCACTGCGCAGGGCCGGACCGACGGGGGGAAGCGGCAGCGGCGTCGCTTCGAGGAGGAAGAGCCCGGCGCCGGCGGCAAAGGTGCCAAGCGGCGGAAACGGCTCGGCGTGCTCGATCAGCACGCTCGCGGTCATAGGATTGACGCGCACACTCCGCACGCCTGGGCAGTCGCGCTGAAGCCGTTCGACAAGCACGGTGAAATACGCCGGATCGCCTCGGCGCGCCGGTATCTTGAGCCGGGCGCGACCGGGAATCGCATGGCTCAGATAGGCCGCGGGTGTTCTAGGCAACGCCTTGGGTCGGGCCGGAGGCGGCTTCCGCGGCGGTGGAAGCGGTGCCGGCCACGGCTTCCGCCTCCTGCGCCAGTTCGGCCTTGGCCTCGGCGACGATATCTTCGGTCATCTCGCCCAACTCGGCCAGCGTCTCTCGGCCCTTGTCGAGCAGAACAAGGCCGCTCTTGATCGCAGCCTTCGCCGCCGGCTTCACCGCGCGCACCAGCGGCGGCAGCAGGATCGGGCCCAAGACGGTGACGCCAATTCCGATTGCGAGGCCCGTGATCACATTCCTTTTCAGGAGCTCGTCCAGCAGCGCCATGCGGGTTTCCCCTTGCTTTCAACTTTCGCTGAGCCGGTTGGATGAACGAGGCCGGGCACGCGAAAGACGGCCGCGAGCCTAGCACGCGACGCTTGGGCGCGAAAAGGCGCAAATGGCCCGAACGACAGAAAGTTGAAGAACGGCAATAGTACGTCGGCTCACGGTTGTGACACGAGCGCGACCCGATGACCCTTTTTCTCGATCTCGGCGCGCACCAGTGTCGAGCCGGGGCCATACCACAGCGCGCCGGCCAAGTAAGGCGACGTGAACGTATAGCGGTCGGCCTCGATCTCGTCACCGTCAATCATGACGCTCGCAGCACCCAACGCCTTCACCGTCAGCGCGACGATGCCGCCGTCCGAAACATCAAGCACGCGGTTCTGAGCGATGAAAGCGGGATGCCATGCGCACGTGGTGGTGAGAAGAGCGGCTGGGGCCTCGCCGGCACCGTTCGGCCCCTCGATCACGATCGCCCCCTCGGCATGCCGGGCGCAGACGCGCATCGTGCCGTCGGCATCGCTCGTCTCGCCGGTGAGCTTCTGGAGCTGGCCGTCGCGCCAGATCTCTTCGACCTGCTGCTCGTAGCGAAACATGGTGACGAAGGCGATCTTGACGCGGATCACGAACGCGTGGCTGACCGTCATCCCTCTGCCGTCGGCGGACGGCGTGATGATGAAGCTGTATCTGCCGACGGGCGTGTTTTTCCACAGCGCCTGGAAGTTCAGCTGCAGCGCCGCGGCCGGCGGAGTCAACAACACGGCGGACCGGCCCGCCGGCGAGCCCTCATGCGCCATCGGCAGGCGATCGAGACGCGCCGATGCGGGCGCTGGTCATAGGCGCGGCTGTGCCTTGATGGCGGCCAGGAAGCGATCGGTCGAACCGGCCTTAAGGTAGGCGATCGCACAGCCGATTTCGCGATCCTTGGCCGGGCCGACGGGCGGGCACATCTGCGTATCGACCCTCGTCTCCGCCTTCTGCCGAACTGGGTCGCGGGCGGGCAGGGCTCCGGGGAGGTCGACCTCGTGTGGTTCCTGCTCTGCCTCCTTTTCCTCGGTCGGCAGCAGATGGATGCTCGGCGTGACCCCGCGCGCCTGGATCTGACTCCCCGACGGGCTGTAATAGAGCGCGGTCGTAAGCTTCAGGGCGCCGCCCTCGGGCAGGCGCATGATCGTCTGCACGGAACCCTTGCCGAACGAGGTCGATCCCATCACCGTTGCGCGGCCGTTATCGCCCAGCGCGGCGGCGACAATCTCCGCTGCCGAGGCGGAACCGGCGTTGATGAGAACGACGATCGGCAGCCCGGCCGCGAGATCGCCCGCCTCGGCCGGAAAGCCGCGTTCGCTCGCCGCCTGCCTGCCGCGAATCTTGACGATCAGGCCATTCTCGAGGAACGCATCGGCGATTGCGACCGACTGATCGAGCAACCCGCCGGGGTTGTTGCGGAGGTCGAGTACGAGGCCGGCCAAGTGCGGATGGCGGGCACGCAGGTCGTTCACCGCCTCCTCCAGCCGCTGTGCCGCCTTTTCGTTGAAGCCGACCACGCGTGTGTAGGCGATGTCCCCTTCGACGTACCAGCGCACCGGCTCGATGGTAATGATGGCGCGGCCGACGCTAACCCGCATCGGCGGCCGGCCATCGCGCTGCAGCGTGAGCTCGACCTTGGTGCCCGGCTGACCGCGCATCGTGTTGACGGCATCCTTCAAGCTCATGCCGCGCACCGACACACCGTCGATATGGGTAATCAGGTCGCCGGTCTTGATGCCGGCCCGCTCGGCGGGCGTGCCTTCGATCGGGGCGATGACCTTGATCAGGCCGTCCTGCTGGGTAATCTGGATGCCGAGGCCGCCGAACTCGCCCGACGTGACCAGCTCCGACTCGTGCAACTCCTCGGGGTTGAGATAGGCGGAGTGCGGATCGAGAGCGGCAGTCATTGCATCGAGCGCAATTTCCACCAGCTGCGCGGCTGGCAAGGAGTGCGGTTTGGGGTTCTGTGCCTTGACGCCCTGAACGGCCGCCTCGATGAGTTTGCCATCCGGCAGGTCATCCACATAAGAGTCGCTAATTCGTTTGTAGGCGTCACGAAAGTGCTTGAGCTGGCGGGTGTTCTCGGGATCGGCCGCGTATTCCTGGAACACGGCGGAAAACCGCCCGATGTCACGCCGGCCCCGCTCGGACAACCGGTAGAAGTCGAAACCGAGGGAGGCGAGCGCCGTCTCCATCTGCACCGACTGATCGGTGCAGCCGTTCAGGCCCGGCCCGAAGCTGGCGCCGAGTGCGACCGAGATGAGGATCGCGCCAACCGACTTGATCTGATCGAACCCGATCACCCCAGCTTCCTCTCCACAGCCGCACCCGCGGCGCTGTCGTACGGGGCCGCACGTGTTGTTATCGTATTGCCGCGGGCCGCGAAATACGCGGCCCGGATGGGGGCTACCGCCGCGCCCGGCCGCACCTCGAATATCAACCAGAGTGATAGCGACCATACGACAACGGCGCCGGCCTGATGCGCGATTCCGAGTGGAACCGGCACTGCCATCAGCACAGTGACAGCGCCAAGGCCGTATTGCGCCGCGATCGCAAGGAGCAGAAGGCTCGCCGCCGTCCGCATGCGCCCTGCGCACCCCAGCGCCCGAACGGCAATAAGAACGCCAATCGCCGCCAACAGCACGGCCGTCGCCATGACACGGTGCGTGAACTGAATGGTCGTCACGTCCTCGAAAAAGTTAATGTACAACGGATGGTAGGGAAGGATGAGAGACGGCACCAGTTCGCCATCCATCAGCGGAAAGGTGTTGTAGGCGAAGCCGGCATCGGTGCCGGCAACGAACCCGCCCCAGATAATGGTCAACAGCACGAGCACACTTGTGCCCACCGCTGCCGCGAACAGCGGGCGAGGCTGGAGCCGAGCCGGCTGCGGTGTCGCCAGCAGGCCGAGCGCTGTCCAGAAGAGCAAACCATAGATCAAAAGCGCTGCGGTCAGATGGGCGACCAGCCGGTATTGACTGACATCCGGGCGATCGACCATGCCGCTCTTGACCATCAGCCAGCCGAGCCCCCCCTGCAGGGCACCGAGAAGGAAAACGAAGGCAAGCCTGATCCCGAGCCGGCGGTCGATTTGACGCCTGAGCAGAAAGACCACGAACGGGACCAGGAAAACGACCCCCATCAGACGGCCCGTCAACCGGTGCACGTACTCGAGCCAGAAGATCCCTTGAAACGCTTCGAGCGTCATCCCCGGATTGATCTTTTGATACTCAGGATAGTTCCGGTAGGCTGCGAACGCTGCCTGCCACTCCGAGTCGGTCAACGGCGGCAGCCAGCCGGTGATGGGGCGCCATTCGACCATCGACAGCCCCGAATGCGTCAGCCGGGTCGCGCCGCCGAGGACCACCATGAGGAACACGAAGCCCGCAAGGACGAACAGCCAGAGTGCTACGCCTTTCCTCCGATCTGCTGCTGGAAGCGTGCGGGCAGAGCTCATTCGGCAACTGGACCGTTCATGAAAAGGGGACACGAAAGCAACATACGGTAGCGGGAAATATGCGCGTGGTGCCTTGAAAAGCCAAGAGACCTTGCCCAGAAATCGGGGAGGGGCCGGCAGGAGCCGTCCCGCGCTGCCACCCCTGTTGTGGTACGGCAGCGCTCGCCAGCCACTAAGTCCGAGGCATTGAAGCACATGAGCACGACGTCCGCAGCCGGCGGGGGGCGCGTTTTCATCGTCGGTGCGGGACCGGGCGATCCGGATCTCCTGACTGTTAAGGCTCTGCGGCTCCTGCGTGCGGCCGACGTGGTCGTGTTCGATCGCCTGGTCTCGCAAGAAATTCTCGACCTGATTCCCGCCGGGACGGCGCGCGTGTTCGCCGGCAAGATGGCGCGCAACCACCACATGCCGCAGGCCGACATCAATGCGCTGCTGGCGACGCTTGCCGCGAGCGGCCGCACTGTCGTTCGCCTCAAGGGTGGCGATCCGTACCTGTTTGGCCGCGGCGGCGAGGAGGCTTTGCATCTGGCCCAGCAGGGCATCTCGTTTGAAGTGGTGCCCGGGGTGACCTCGGCCTCGGGCTGCAGCGCCTCGGCCGGCATTCCGCTCACCCACCGCGACCTTGCCCATCGGGTCCAGCTGATAGCGGGCCACGCGAAGGAGGACGAGCCGCTGGCGCTCGATTGGGCCAAGCTCGCCGAGCCGGACGCGACACTGGTCATTTACATGGGCCGGACCAACATCCACCGTATCAGTGCGCAGCTGATCCGGCACGGACTGCCGCCGGAGACGCCGGCGGCGGCGGTGGTGAACGGGACGCGTGCCGACCAGCAGACGATCCGTGCGAGCTTGGCCGAGCTGCCGGCCGCTGTGCGCGACCTCGACCACGCGGCGCCGACGCTGATCATTATCGGCAAGGTGGCAGCGCTTGCGGATCAGCTCGGACCGCGAGTGTCGACCTCCGAGCCTGCGCCGGCTGCGCAAGCTCCTTGAGTGCAGCCGCGCGCGCACCGCGCGGCCGATCGGTGCGCTAATGCGCCATGAGCAGCAGCAGCGAGGTCCGCTCGATCATGTGTCGGGTAACGCTGCCGAGAATCATCTGCCATAATCGGTTGTGGGTATAGGCACCCATGACCACTAAGTCGGCATCGCCGCAAGCCTCGCTCAAGGCGTCGTCGGGCGAGCCGGTGTCGGCGAGAATGCGCGGGGTGGCGGCGATGCCGTGCCAGGCAAGGAACTCAACCGCGCTGGCGCAGGCACTGTCGACCTCAGGATCGGTGCCGACGGAAACCACCTGAACGCTTGCCGCCCGATGCAAGAGCGGCAGGGCGTATTTGATTGCGCGCGCCGACTCCTTGCTGTCGTTCCAGGCAACAACGATCCGCTTCAGCGCGCTGGGCGCCGTCGCGCCAGCGACCATGACGGGTGCTGCGCTCTCAAAGATCAATGCGTTGAAGGGGACGGTCGACAGCACTTCCGGATGCACGACCGGGCGGCCGATGACGACGAGATCGGCCAGCCTTGCACGGCGGACGACCTCATCCTCCTCGATGCCGCGGAACTCGATGAAACGGGCGGAAGCCCCGCTGGGGGCCGGATGCTCCGCCGCGGCGAGCCCAGCCCGCGTCCGCGCCTCCTCGAACATGACCTTCGCGGCGGCGGCGCGCCCGGCTGATTCACGCTCGGTGAGCTCGATCAGATCCTGAACGAGCGCGCCGGACATGCCTTCGCCGACCAGAGGTACAGCCGCCGTCGGCTCCACTCGCACATGCACGGCCTCGACATGCGCGCCGAGCCACCCGCCGACGAAAAGCGCCGTCTCCAGCGCTGCCTGAACCGCCGGTGTCACGTCGACCGGCACGACGATCTTGCGAATGGACATGAATGCTCTCACCCTGACCACACCATTGTCGCGCGAGACGCAGTAAAATGCAAAAGCAGTGTGGGCGTGAGGCGGCGATGGCGCCTGCGGGCGGAACCGCGATGCGTCAGTGCTCGATACACAGCTTGCCGAAGTGCTGACCACTGGCGAGGAAGTCCATCGCCTTGGGCAACTCACCAAACGCAAACACCCGGTCGACCACCGGGCGCAGCCGATGGCGCTCGATTGCGCGCACCATCGCAACGAAGCTATCGCGGCTGCCAACGGTGATGCCCTGCAGGCGGATGTGGCGGGTGACGATCAGGCCGAGCCGCACGTCCATCATTCCGCCCGTAAGCACGCCGATCATGCTGACCGTGCCGCCAGGACGGATGGCCCGCAGCGACTGCGGCAGCGTGTCCTGGCCGCCGACCTCGACGATGTGATCGAGACCGTCGCCACCGATTAGCGCGCGCGCACTCTTCCCCCATTCCGGCGTGGTCTTGTAGTTGATGGTTGCATCCGCGCCGATCTCACGAGCGCGCTCCAGCTTCGCATCGCTTGACGACGTGACAATGACAAAGGCACCCGCCAGCTTCGCGAACTGCAGCGCGAACAGGGAGACGCCGCCGGTGCCCTGGACGAGCACCGACTGGCCGGGCTGAACGTGCCCTTCCTTGATGATGGCCGACCATGCGGTCAGCGCGGCGCACGGCAGCGTTGCTGCCTCGGCATCGCTCAAGAAGTCCGGCACCGCAGCGACACCTTCCGCCGGCAGCACCATGTATTCCGCCATCGTGCCGTCGAGTTCGCAGCCTAAGCTGAAGCCCAGCCGCGTCTCGTCTGGCTCGCCGCCTGGCCAGGACTGGAAAAACAACGGGCAGACCCGCTCGCCAAGCTTCGGCGCCGACACCTCAGGCCCAACCGCGTCGACCACGCCGACGCCATCGCACAACAGAACCAGCGGCAGCGCCTTCATCCGCGCGCCGTACCCCTTGAGCGGCACCAGAAGGTCGCGAAAGTTGAGCGAGGACGCCTTCATTTTCAGCCGCACCTCGCCCGGTCCCGGTAGCGGCTCCGGCCGTTCGCTGAGCCGGACGTTTTCGCGGGTCCAGTCGCCCTCGACCTGAAAAACCCTCACCGCTCCCTCCTTACCCTTTTGTTGGCCTCGCCGGAGGCTTCATCCCGCGCATGGGTGCGTTCTGGCGCGTCCTCTCGAGCATCTTGGAGAAAAAGAGACGCTGATCAAGCGAAGACTGGCCGGGCATCGCCTGCCGCCGGCGATCGGGTGGCGCGCGTCCTCGCCGCTGCGGCGGTTTGTGATTCGCGCCACCGCGCGCTTAGATACCGGTGGCCCAGTCCCGGAGATCGTGCCCAGGACCGGCACTCGGCGTTACGGTGTTGAATTTTCAGCCGCCGCGGCACCTGCCGGGCCATCGTGCACGGAGTCTGGGGTTTGCCGCTCGATCAGGGTAATCTCCGGTCCATGAAGCGGATCCTCCTCAACACATTGATCGCAGCGGTGCTGGTGTTCGGTCTTTGGCCGGCGGCGGTGTTCGCCGCCGACACAGACTTCGACACGTGGCTCACCGAGTTCCGCGGCGAGGCGCGGGCGGCCGGCATCCGCGACGATGTCTTCGATCGCGTGCTTGGCAGCAGCCGGCCGATCGAGAAAATCGTCGAGCTTGACCGCAGGCAGCCGGAATTCGTCGACACGTTTTGGCAATACCTCGGCACGCGGGTAACGCCCGAGCGGGTGGGGCAGGGGCGAGCGCAGCTGCACCGCCACCGCAACCTTTTGCAGGCGATCGAGCAGCACTACCGCGTGCCGGCCGCGGTGCTGGTGAGTTTTTGGGCGCTCGAAACCGATTTCGGCGGCAACACGGGACAGTTTCGCGCGGCCGACGCACTCGCCACGCTCGCCTACGACGGCCGCCGCGGCGCCTTTTTCCGCGAGCAGTTGCTGGCGCTCCTGCAACTGGTGCAGGCGGGCGACGTGCCTGCGGAGGCCCGCGCGTCGTGGGCGGGCGCGCTCGGGCAGATGCAGTTCATGCCGACCACCTACCGCGCCTATGCGGTCGATTTCGACGGCGACGGGCGGCGCGACCTCTGGCACAGCATGCCGGACGCGTTCGCCTCAGCCGCCAACTATCTGGCATCGATCGGCTGGGACGGCACCGGCAACTGGGGGGAAGAGGTGCGCCTGCCGGCCGATTTCGACTATTACCTCGCCGGCACCGATGTCGAAATGCCGCTCGTCAGTTGGCGCGACTTAGGCGTCGTGCGCGCGTCAGGTGCGGCGCTGGAAGGCACGGCGCGACGGGCGTCGATTGTGCTGCCGGGGGGCGCCCAGGCGGGGCCTGCGCTCCTCGTCTCGCCCAACTTCCGCGTCATCATGGCGTGGAATCGCGCCATCAACTATGCCGTCACCGTCGGCCATCTCGCCGATCGCATCGCCGGCCGCGGGCCTTTCGTGACGCGCCGGCTTGACGACGGCAGCAGCCTTTCCCGCACCGACGTGATCGAAATGCAGATGCTTCTGGGCCGGCTGGGGTTTGATGCGGGCGGAGCCGACGGCGTCGTCGGCAGCAGAACCCGTGATGCCATCCGCGACTTCCAGCGGACGGCGTTTCTGCCCGCCGACGGCTTCCCGTCGCCCGGGCTGCTCGATCGGTTGCGCGTCGCGGCAGCGGAATAGCGCCGGCCGCGGCCATGGTGTGCGAAGGGAGGCTTGAGCACGATGACCGACGCTCCGCCAATGCCTGAAGGCGATCCGCGGTTCCTCTGCCGCGGGGGGTGGCCCGTTCGATCGATCGCGCTGACGGCGATCCTCCTGCTCAGCGCCTGCGCCTCCGCACCCGAACCGGGGCCTTCGGCGCGCCCGCGCGACCCGCAGACCGGCGGTCTCTACAAGGTCGGAAAGCCATACGCAATTAAGGGCGTGTGGTATACACCCCGAGTCGACTACAGTTACGACGAAACCGGAATCGCGTCCTGGTACGGCCCCGGCTTTCACGGCCAGCCGACGGCGAACGGCGAGGTCTATGACATGAACGAGCTGACGGCGGCGCATACGACCCTGCCGCTGCCGAGCATCGTCCGCGTCACCAATCTTGATAACGGCCGCACGATCAAACTGCGCGTCAACGATCGCGGCCCCTTCATCGGCAACCGGATTATCGACGTCTCGCGGCGCGCGTCGCAGCTCCTCGGCTTTCATGAGAAGGGCACGGCAACGGTGCGGGTCGAGATCGAAGCCGAGGAAAGCCGGCAGCTGGCGGCGGCGCTGGGTGCTCCTCCGTCTGAGCCGGTTGCAACTGCTCTCGCGCTCAACTCGGCCGCGGCGGCGCCGGTCCCCATCGCGACCGCGGTGAACGAGGAGCCAAGCGGGGAGGTAATGCCGGAGCCAGAGCGCGTGAGCCTGTCACCGACAGCGCTGGCCCTGCTTGCAGCGGACTCCGGGCAGCCTGCCGATACCAACAGCGAGCCGGCTTGGGGCGCTGAACCGCTGGATGAGGCCACGCCGGTGGCGGAAGATGTGCCAGTGGCGGAAGATATGATTGACGAGGCGCTCGCGCCGGCGCGACCGGCCGCATCGCGCGAATGGGCACCCCGGGCAGTGACAAGGCGTGACGAGCCGCGCACGCTGCCGTATGTTCAGGCGTATGTTCAGGCTGGCGCGTTTTCCGACGCCAGAAACGCCGCCTGGGCGCGGCAACGACTTGCGCGGCTGGGCTCGGTTGCGATCACCAACGCAAGCGCTGACGGCCGCGGCCTGTATCGTGTCCGGGTCGGCCCCTTCGCTTCGAACGGTGAGGCGCAACGGGTGCTGGCGCGCGTGATCAGCGAGGGGTTCGCCGGCTCGCAGGTCGTTTATGATTGAGCCGGAGGCGCGGCCATGGTCGCGCTGACCGGCAGCTGCGGGAGCTTGCTGCGTCGGTGCCAGGGATCGGCCGCAATCGCTTACGGGAAGGGCCAATGACCAACCAAAGACAGAAGCTGGCGCGCCGCGGGCGGTTGCGCTGGAGCCTTGCAGTCATGGCTGTGGGGCTGGCCGCGGGGCTCCTCGCCGGCCTCGTCCCACTGCCGGGGCATGCCATCGAGACAAAGGCGCGTCAAGCCTTGCTTGTCGACATGCAGACCGGCGCGGTGATGTTCGAGAAAAACGCCGACGAGCCGATGGTGCCGGCGTCGATGACGAAAATCATGACCGTCTACATGTTGTTCGACCGCTTGAAGAAGGGGGAGTTGCGGCTGAACGATACGATGACGATCAGCGAGAACGCTTGGTCCAAGGGGGGTGCCGCGAGCCAAGGCTCCACAATGTTCCTCAAGACGGGCGACCGGGTGCGGGTGGAAGACTTGCTGCACGGTATCATCGTGCAGTCCGGCAACGATGCCTCGATTGCCGTTGCAGAAGGTCTGGCCGGCAGCGAAAGCGCGTTCGCCGAGGAGATGAACCGGCGCGCCCGCGAGATCGGGATGCGCAATTCGAATTTCCGCAATGCCTCCGGCCTGCCCGAAGCTGATCATTTGACGACGGCGCGCGATCTTGCTGTTCTGGCAAAGCGCACGATTGAGGACTTCCCAGAATTCTATAATTTTTATTCGGAGCGGGAGTTCTTCTATAACTCAATCCGCCAAGGCAATCGCAATCCGCTGCTGTACAAGGCCGGCGGCGGCGATGGACTGAAGACCGGTCACACGAAGGCCTCCGGCTACGGCCTGACCGCTTCCGCCATCCGCGGCGGGCGGCGCTTGATCCTCATCATCAACGGTCTCGCCAGCATGCAGGACCGCGGTGAGGAGGCGCAACGGCTGCTCGATTATGGCTTCCACGAGTTCGAGAACGTGCAGCTGTTCAAGGCCGGCGAAGAGGTCGCAAAGGCTGACGTCTGGTATGGCGCGGCGCGCGAGGTGGCTCTGGTCAGCCAGCGGGATATTCTGGTCACCCTTCCACGCACGGCGCGCCCGGGCATGAACGTTGTCGTCAGCTACACGGGCCCGGTCCCGGCGCCGATTGCTGCGGGTCAGCAGCTTGCGATTCTAAAGATGAGCGCACCCGGCGTTGGCGCGATGGAGCAGCCGCTCGTTGCCGGGGCGCCGGTGGAGAAGCTCGGTGTCTTCGGCCGGCTCGTGTTCGCGATCACGCATCTGGTCGGCAGTCTGGCCAGCTGATGACGGCCGCCGCACCAACCGCGCCGCAAGGGAAATTCATTACCCTTGAAGGCGGGGAGGGGGCGGGGAAATCGACGCAAGCGGCATTGCTCACCGACGCGCTGCGCTCAGCCGGGATCGGCGTGGTCAGCACCCGCGAGCCGGGCGGTACCGAAGGCGCCGAGGCAATCCGCTCGCTTCTGATAAATGCCCCCGATAGCCGCTGGTCAGCCGTGAGCGAAGTGCTGCTGCACTACGCCGCCCGGCGGGAGCACCTGGACAAGGTGATCCTGCCGGCGCTGGGCCGCGGTGCGTGCGTCGTCTGCGACCGCTTTGCCGATTCGACGATGGCGTATCAGGGTTATGGGCTGGGGTGCGATCGGCAGATGATCAGCGCTTTGCATCAGCTTGTCGTCGGCACGTTTCGCCCCGACTTGACCCTGGTGCTAGACGTTGAGCCCGGGTTGGGCCATGTGCGGGCGGCCGGCCGCGGCCAGCCGAGCGACCGTTACGAGCGGCTCGACGGTGCCTTCCACGAGCGGGTGCGGGCCGGCTTCCTCGCCATCGCGCGCGCCGAGCCGGAGCGATGCGTCATCATCGCGGGGACCGGCACGGTTGCGGAGGTGGCGCAGCGGATCCGCCGGACCGTTGCCGAACGGCTGCGGATCGGGTCGATCGCGCCGTGAGCACGGCGGACGAAACGGGCAGCCTGTGGCCGGCGCCGCGTTCCAATCCCGATCTTCTCGGCCAGGAGCGGGCCGAAGCGCAGCTTGCCGCTGTTTACGCGGCAGGTCAGGCGGCGCACGCGTGGCTGTTCAGCGGCCCCAAGGGCGTCGGCAAGGCGACACTGGCGTTCCGGCTTGTCCGCTGGCTGTTCCGCCATGGCTCCGGCGCGCACGGTGCGGCGGTGTCGCCACGCGCGGCGGCAGACCTGTTTGGCGCCGAACCGCCCCCTCGCGGCGTACCCTCGCTTTTCATCGATCCAGGCGATCCGGTGTTTCGGCGCGTCGCCAGCGGCGGGCACGCCGACCTGTTCACCCTTGAACCGGGGGTCGATCCCAAGCGGGGGACGCCGCGGACCGAGATCACCGTCGCCGAAGTGCGTGCCGCCGGTGCCTTTCTCGCCGCCACGGCAGCCGAGGGTGGTTGGCGCGCCGTGATCGTCGATCCGGCGGAAGCGATGAACCGCAACGCCGCCAATGCGCTCCTGAAGACGCTCGAGGAGCCGCCTCCTGGAGCCGTGCTCATCCTCGTCAGCCATGCGCCGGGGCTGCTGCCGGCCACCGTCCGCTCCCGCTGCCGGACGCTGCCGCTGGCGCCGCTCTCCCCGCAGACGATCGCTGCCTTGGTGCAACGTTACCGGCCGGAGACGACGGCGGATGAGGCGGTCGTGCTGGCGCGGCTGGCGCGCGGCAGCATCGGCCATGCGCTGCGCCTCGCAAGCAGCGAGGGGGAGCGGCTGCGGGGCCAGCTGACCCGGCTGTTTCGGGCGCTGCCCGCGGTCGAGCCGCTCGAAGTGCTCGATCTCGGCGAGGCGGCGAAGGGGCAGGGGGGCGGGGAGGGGGGATTCGCACTCCTCGACGATCTCTTGCGCGCCTGGCTGGCCTCCATCGTGCGCGTTGCGGGCGGCGCGCGGCCGCAGGAAGCGCTCGAAAGCGAGGCGGAAACGATCGGCCGGCTGGCGGCGGCGGGCGGGCTTGAACGCTGGTTGCAGGTGTGGGACAACTCAACGCGTCTGTTGGCGCGCGCCGAGACCGCCAATATGGACTTGAAGCAGATCTTGCTCGCCGTTTTCCTCAACGTCGAGGCCGCCTTGAAACGCTGAGGCGTGCGCGCACTTCAGGAACGCTGTCCCGCGACGGTCCGGAGTATCATGAATCCAGCGCCGACGTACTATCTCACCACGCCGATCTACTACGTCAATGATGTGCCCCATATAGGGCATATGTACACGACCCTGGCGTGCGATGTGATTGCGCGTTTCAAACGGCTTGACGGTTTCCGGGTCAAGTTCCTGACCGGCACCGACGAGCACGGGCAGAAGGTGCAGAAGGCAGCACTGGCCGCCGGCCTCGCCCCGCGCGCGTTCACGGACAAGGTGTCGGCGAACTTCCGCGGCCTGACGCAGGCGATGCAGTTTTCCAACGACGATTTCATCCGCACCACCGAGGAGCGCCACATTCGCTCCTGCCAGGCGCTGTGGCAGCGCCTCGTCGCGCGCAACGAGATCTATCTCGGCACCTACGCCGGCTGGTACGCGGTCCGCGATGAGGCATTCTATGCCGAGAGCGAACTCACCGGCGGGACGGACGGAAGCCGCCTGGCGCCCTCCGGAGCCGCGGTCGAGTGGGTCGAGGAATCGAGCTATTTCTTCCGGCTGTCGGCCTGGGGCGACCGGCTGCTGCAATACTACGCGGACAATCCGGACTTTATCTTGCCGGAGAGCCGGCGCAACGAGGTGATCAGCTTCGTTCGCTCCGGACTGCAGGACCTGTCGATCTCGCGCACCATCTTCGACTGGGGAATCCCGGTGCCGGGCGACCCGCGGCATGTGATGTACGTCTGGCTCGATGCGCTGACCAACTACATCACCGCGCTCGGCTTTCCCGACGTCGAAGCTCCTGATTTCAAGCGCTTCTGGCCGGCCGATCTGCACATGGTCGGCAAGGACATCCTGCGCTTCCACGCCGTCTACTGGCCGGCGTTCCTGATGGCGGCCGACATCGCACCGCCGAAGCGGGTGTTCGCCCACGGCTGGTGGACCAACGAGGGGCAGAAGATCTCGAAGTCGCTCGGCAACGTCATCGATCCGCACGCGCTGGTCGATCGCTACGGCCTCGATGCGGTGCGCTACTTCATGCTGCGCGAGGTTCCGTTCGGCAGCGACGGCGACTTTTCGCATCGGGCAATGATCGGCCGGATCAACGGCGATCTCGCCAACGATTTCGGCAACCTGGCGCAACGCGTGCTGTCGATGATCGCCAAGAACTGCGGCGGTGCGGTGCCGCAGCCGGGTCCGCGCACGGGGGAGGACGAGGCCCTTTTGAGCGCTGCCGCCGATCTCCTGCCGCAACTGCGCGCCGCAATCGACCGCCAAGCCTTCCATGTCGCGCTCACGACCCTCTGGCGGGTCATTGCGGATGCCAATGTGTACGTCGATCGTCAGGCACCCTGGGCGCTGCGCAGGAGCGATCCGGCCCGCATGCGGACCGTGCTCTACTGCCTGGCCGAGGTGATCCGCCATTTGGGTATCCTGGCGCAGCCGTTCATGCCCGCCTCGGCAGCGCGGCTGCTGGCGCA
Organism: Defluviicoccus sp.; assembly: GCA_049291695.1. GTDB lineage: Bacteria > Pseudomonadota > Alphaproteobacteria > Rhodospirillales > Defluviicoccaceae > Defluviicoccus. The sequence goes on along the minus strand of JBATPX010000120.1, from coordinate 102,075 downwards.
GCTGAGCACACCCGACGACCGCCGCAGCTTCGCGTTTCTCGTGCCGGCACACGCGCTGCAACCGGACACCACGCTGCCGGCCCCGGTCGGCGTCTTTCCGCGTTACCTGGAGCCTACCGACGAGCCGCACGCCTGATGTTGGTCGACAGCCACTGCCACCTCGATTTCCCGGATTTTGCCGACGATTTCGACGCGGTCATGACGCGGGCAAGCGAGGCGGGCGTGAAAAGCCTGCTGACGATCGGCACCCATCTCTCGCGCGCGGAAAACGTGATCGCCATCGCGGAACGGGCGCCGCAGATCATCTGCACCGTCGGCGTCCATCCGCATGAGGCGGCCGCTGAGGCGCCGGCACATCTGGACGCGCTGATGGCTTTCGCCAGCCACCCGAAGGTGGTCGGCTTCGGCGAGAGCGGCCTCGATTACTACTACGAACACAGCCCGCGCGCGGCGCAGCAGCGCGCCTTCCGCCAGCACATCGAGGCGGCGCGCACGACCGGGCTGCCGCTCGTCATTCACACCCGCGACGCCGACGACGACATGGCCGCAATCCTCGCCGACGAGATGGCGAAAGGCCCGTTCAGCGGCGTTCTCCACTGCTTCAGTTCGACGCCGGCCCTGGCGCACAAGGCGGTGTCGCTGGGTCTCTACATCTCGTTCTCCGGGATCCTCACCTTTGCCAAGTCCGGCCCGTTGCGCGATCTGGCCGCTACATTGCCGCTCGACCGGCTGCTGGTGGAGACCGACGCGCCGTTCCTGGCGCCGGTGCCGAAGCGCGGCAAGCGGAACGAACCAGCCTTTGTGGCACACACCGCTGTCTGTCTCGCCAAAGTGCGCGGCATCGACCTTGAAGCGCTGGCGGCGGCGACCACGGCGAACTTCTTCCGCTTGTTTGCGAAGGCAAAATCGGCATGCGTGTGACCATTCTTGGCTCAGGCGCCTCCAGCGGCACACCGTCGATCGGCAACAACTGGGGCCGCTGCAATCCTGCCAATCCGCGCAACCGCCGCATGCGGCCGGCGATCGTCGTCGAAACCGAACAGACGCGCATCCTTGTCGATACGCCGCCCGACCTGCGTCATCAGCTGCTGGCGACCAATATCGCGCGCGTCGATGCCGTCTGCTACACGCACGCCCACGCTGATCACCTGCACGGCATCGACGACTTGCGCGCCATCAACCGGCTGACCAAGGCGGCCTTGCCGCTCTATGCGACGCCGCACACAATGGGGGAGATCCGCCGGCGCTTCGGCTACACCCTCGAACCGCAGCCGGTGGATGCGCACTGGTTTTCCCGGCCGGTGCTGGCGCCGCACGAGATTGAAGATGGCGATGCCTTCATGATCGGCGATATCCGCGTGCAGGCCTTCGAGCAGCACCACGGTCGGACAATGACGCTCGGTTTTCGGTTCAACGACGTCGCGTATTCAACGGATGTCGCTGAACTTCCTGAAGGGTCCTTTGCCGTGCTTGCGGGCGTGCGGCTGTGGATCCTCGGCGTGTTCTCGGAGCGGCCGTTTCCGACCCACTGCCATCTGGCGCAGGGCCTGGAGTGGATCGAGCGCGTCGGCCCTGAGGCTGCGGTGCTCACGCACCTGAGCAGCGAACTCGACTACGATGCGCTGGTGCGTCGTTTGCCGCCGCACATCGCGCCGGCCTATGACGGGATGACGATCGAGGTCGCCGATGCGGTCTCCGGAGTGCCTCGGGACGACCTGATGTCGGAGCCAGCGGTGCGCCGCCGGGCATGAACGAGCAAGCCGGCTGCGCATGCCGGCAAGAGAGCGAGCCGGGGTGCCACGTGGCTCGAGGAACGGTTTGTAACGCACGGAAAACGCGATTTAAGTTTGGATTTTTCATAATATATCTTATGCGACATCAGGTCGGTTCGGTTGAGCATCCAGCCTTAAGCACATGGCCTTGAGCACCTGGCCCCCCCGTCATTCCCGATCATGCGCAGCTTCCCGGCCACCGCCGCGATCGAATGGTGCAGCCGACGCGAAGAGTCGGTCCGCGCCATGAGTGCGGCGATCGAAAGGCTGCTCGCGATCATGGCGCGGTTGCGCGACCCCGAAGGCGGATGCCCCTGGGATCTCGAACAGAGCTTCGAGACGATCGCGCCGTATACGATCGAGGAAGCGTTTGAGGTTGCCGACGCGATCGATCGCGCCGATTACGACGGCCTCAAGCGCGAGCTTGGCGATCTCCTGCTGCAGGTCGTGTTCCACGCCCAGATGGCCAGCGAGCGCGACCTGTTCGATTTCGGCGCGGTCTGCGATGCAATTTGTGAGAAGATGTTACGGCGCCATCCGCATGTTTTCGGTGAGGATCGCGATGCCGATAAGGCGGCGGTGGTGCGGTCGTGGGAGCGCATCAAGGCAGCCGAGCGCCAAGCCGAGGGATCGGCCGCGGCCGGCTTGGATGCGGCCGCCGTGCCGAGCGCGCTTGACGATATCGCGCTGCGCCTGCCGACACTGATGCGGGCGCAGAAGCTGCAACGGCGGGCCGCCGGGCTCGGCTTCGATTGGCCGGAGGCGCGCGCCGTCCTCGCCAAGCTCGCCGAGGAAGTCGCCGAGATCGAGGCGGAAATGGCGGCGGGTGGGGAGCATGCGCGCTTGACGGACGAGCTCGGCGATCTCCTGTTCACCTGCGTCAACCTCGGCCGCAAGCTCGGCGTTGACGCCGAGACCGCACTGCGGCACGCGAACGCGAAATTCGAACGCCGGTTCCGCGCCCTCGAAGCCATGCTCGACGATGCGGCGCGGCAGCACCGTCGCACTGCCGGCCTCGATGAGCTCGAAGCATTGTGGCAGGCCGTCAAGGCCGCGGAGACGGGCGATCCAGCGTGAGGCCCGCGATGCAGCTCCGGCTCGGGCCGGCAGGCGGAGGACGGCGGCAGCCGCCCGCCCTGCCCGCTTCGATCGGCCCGGCCGCGATCCTTCGTCGCCCTCAGGTAATAACCGTCGGCTTCGGCCGTCCGGTGCGGCGCTCGATCTCCGCGAGCGAGCGCGCGACCGTGATCAGATCCGCGAGCGCCACTTGCGGGTCGTCGTCGTGCCGCGAAGGATCGGGTTCGTAGCGTTCGATATAGACCCGCAGCGTCGCCCCTTCCGTTCCAGTTCCCGACAGCCGATAGACGATCCGCGAGCCGTCGCTGAAGCCCACACGGATGCCCTGCTTCGCGGTAACGCTGCCATCGACGGGATCGGTGTAGGCGAAGTCGTCGGCGCTGGCGACGTCGTAGCTGCCGAGCCGCTTGCCGACAAGGGTGCCAGTCTGCCGCCGGAGCGCTTCCATCAACTCCTCCGCGGCGGCGCTGTCGATCCCTTCGTAGTCGTGGCGCGAATAGTAGTTGCGGCCGTAGGTCCGCCAGTGCTCGCGGACGATGTCGGCGACCGACTGCCGGCGCGCGGCCAGCACGTTGAGCCAGAACAGGACCGCCCACAGCCCGTCCTTCTCACGGACGTGATCCGAGCCGGTGCCGAAGCTTTCCTCGCCGCACAGGGTGACGCGGCCGGCGTCGAGCAGCGTGCCGAAGAACTTCCAGCCCGTCGGCGTTTCGTAGCAGTCGATGCCGAGCCTGGCCGCGACGCGGTCGGCCGCAGCGCTTGTCGGCATGGAGCGCGCGATGCCGGCGAGACCCTTGGCATAACCGGGAGCGACGGTCGCGTTCGCCGCCAGCACGGCCAGGCTGTCGCTCGGCGTGACGAAGAACTGGCGGCCGAGGATCATGTTGCGGTCGCCGTCGCCGTCCGACGCGGCACCGAAAGCCGGCCCATCGGCGCGAAAGAGGAGTTCAACCAGGTCATGCGCGTAAACGAGGTTCGGATCCGGATGGCCGCCGCCGAAATCCTCCAGCGGTTCGGCGCGCATCACAGTGCCGGAGGGGGCGCCCAGCCGACCCTCGAGAATAGCGCGCGCGTAGGGGCCGGTGACGGCGCTCATCGCGTCGAAGGCAATTCGGTAGCCGGGAGAAGCGAGAAGCGCGCGGATGCGATCGAAATCGAACAGGCGCTCCATCAGTTCCGCATAGTCTGCGACGGGATCGATGACCTCGACCGTCATGCCGTCGAGTGACCACTTGCCCGGCGTGTCGAGATCGACGTCCGCCACGTCGGCGATATGGTAAGCAGAAATGGCGCGGCTGCGCGTGAACATCGCTTCGGTCACCTTTTCCGGTGCCGGGCCGCCGTTGCCGATGTTGTATTTGATGCCGAAATCCTCGTGCGGGCCGCCGGGATTGTGCGACGCCGAGAGTACGATGCCGCCGTAGGCGCCGTGCTTGCGGATCACGCACGACACCGCCGGCGTGGAGAGGATGCCGCCCTTGCCCACCAGCACGCGGCCGAAACCGTTCGCCGCCGCCATCTTGAGGATGATCTGCACGGCCTCGCGATTGTAGTAGCGGCCGTCGCCGCCTACCACCAGCGTCGTGCCCTTGGAACCCTCCAGGGTGTCGAAAATCGACTGCACGAAATTGTGCAGATAGTGCGGTTGCTGGAATACGGTGACCTTCTTGCGCAGTCCCGAGGTGCCTGGTTTCTGGCCCTCAAACGGCTGGGTCGATACATGCAAAACGCTCATTCCCTACCCCTCTTCACCATCTTTGCGAATCATCCGCCGGATTGCGGCGAGCTTAGCAGGTAGACGCCGCCAAAGCCATTACAGGCAGCCCCTGATCGCTCGCCAAAAACCGAGATGAGACAGACGGTTGCGTGAACTCCCCGCCAGCCTTGCCGGTTTTGCCGTTCGGTCCCGCTTAACCGTCTGTTATAAAGGTATTGGTACAGTGCGAAGCTGAAACGCCGTCGCGAAAATCGCGGATTTCGGGAAGCGGTTGTGCCTCAATGCGGGACAGAAGGGGCGCTTGGCTGGGTGCTTGCACGCGCTTGCACAGGCCAGCGTTTTTGTTCACTGTTGGCCCGCCACGAGAGTGGGCGCCAAAGGGAAGGCGATTGAGTAGAATGCATCGTGTTCTCATCGCTCTGTCGCTCGCAAGCGCAATGCTGCTCGCGCCGACGTCGAATGCTTTTGCGCGCTATTCGGCGCTTATCATGGATGCGACATCGGGCGAGATCCTTTACTCGGCGAACGCCGAGCTCCCCCGCTACCCCGCGTCGCTGACCAAGATGATGACGCTCTATCTGCTCTTTGACGCGATCGAGTCTGGACGCGTGCGGCTCTCCGACACGATCTCCTTCTCCACCAATGCCGTAGCGCAGCCCCCGACAAAACTTGGCGCCTCCACCGGCGAGCGGATTGCGGTCGAGACCGCCATCCTCGCGCTCGTCACCAAATCGGCCAACGATGTCGCCGCGGCTGTGGCCGAACATCTGGCGGGCAGCGAGTATACCTTCGCCCAGTCAATGACAGATCAGGCGCAGCGCCTGGGTATGTTCGACACGACCTTCCAGAACGCTTCAGGCCTGCCCAATCCCGATCAAGTGACGACGGCGCGGGATATGGCCATTCTCGGTCGTGCCCTCTATCTCGATTTTCCTCAGTTTTATCATTACTTTTCGACGCGCTATTTTCGTTACGATGGCGCGTCTCATCACAATCATAACCAGCTTCTGTTCAGCTACGATGGTGTCGACGGCATCAAGACCGGGTTCATCCGCGCTTCCGGATTCAATCTCGTCGCTTCGGCGACGCGCAACGGCCGCCGGCTGATCGGCGTTGTCCTGGGCGCGCGGTCGCCGGGCGAGCGCGGGCGGATGATGGCGAGCCTGTTCGATAACGGCTTTCGCGATGCCGACACCGGCGAGTTCCAGCTGGCAATGGCGCGCGAGAACCCGACTCAGATCGAACGCACGGTCGCCGAGAGCTCAACAGCGGCGGCAGTACCGCCGCTGCGTGCGGGTGGGGCCAGCATCGAGCTTGGCACTTACCGCGATAGGAGCGGAGCCCTGAATACAGCCCAGCGGGCGCTGAGCCGCGTTTCCAGCGAGTTGGCCGGCGGCGAGATCGACGTCGTCGCCGTGCGCGGCAAGGGGCGCCGGGCGGGCGTCACCTACCGGAGTCGTATTATCAACGTCGATGCCGCGGAAGCGTGGCGCGCGTGCGCGGTCCTGAAGAAATCGGCGCGGACGGCATGCAGCGTCCGCACCGTCAAGCCCGTGACAGCCGGGAAATCATCGCTCACCAAGCGGGCCGCTGTGCGATCGGCGAGCTTGAAGGCAGCGCCCGGGCGGACGACGGTCCGCAAAGCGGCCGCCGGCAAACCTTCGGTCGCGAAACCGGTCACGACGAAGGCGACGACCGGCAAGACAACGGTTGCCCGCGCTACTGTTGCGAAGCCGGCGCGTGTCAAAGCGGCGGTTGCCAAGCCGGTCGCGGCGCCGGCAGCAAAGCTGGTAGCCAGCCGCTCCAAACCCGCGGTACGACCGAAGCCTTGAGCCGGAGCCGGCCGCTCACTCCAGAGCGGCGGCGAGAATGGCCCCGCGGGAGGCCATGAAATAAAGGCCCAGGTGGTGGGTCTCAGCTTGCGGATGTGCCGCCGTGATCGGCAGCCCGAGACTGAGGGCGGTCTCTCGCGGCAGCGCATAGGTCGCACACCCCGGCTCATAGACGACGATATCGGTGAGCGTCGGCATCATGCCGTGATTGCGTGCGGAGAGCATCGTCAGCACGAAGTCCATCACACAGATATCCGTGCAGATGCCGACGACGACGATCGTGGCCAAGCGGCCGTCATTCACCCAGGTGACGATGCGGTTTCCCCTCCCCGCGCCCGCTTCCGCGCCGACAAAGCCGTTGATGCAATCCTTGCGGATGAGCGTCGCCTGCGGGCAGCCTTCCAGCCACTTCAACGCCGGCACCAGTTCGTCCTCGCCGGTGCCCCGTTCGCAATGGGGCGGATAGGGTGGCTCCGGCTTGCCCGGCTGGTGACTGTCAAGAAAGACCGCGATCGGCCGGTCCTGCGTGGCGAACGTGCGCGCCAGCCGCTCGGTCTCCCGGATCATGCGGTCGACCTGGTCGTTCGGAGCCTGCGGCGCGAGGTTGCCGGCCTTCACCGTTGCGAAGCCGTTCACCTCGTCGACGATCACGAGCCCGCACGCTTTGGCGCCGACGCGATACGGCGCCAAGCGGATGGGGAGGTTCTCTTCGAGGTATGCAAGCCCGCCGGTCATGATCGCAACACCGAGTCATCGCCTCCGTCCCCGGCCTCCCTACCGCCCCCGTCACCGCCGCGAGGGCGATGACGCGAGCAGGGTGTCATGCGACGGCGCTCGCGTCCACGCCGCTGAGGCGAAGCTGTTCCGAGAGCGCATTTTTGAGGCGCTGCAGCGCGGCTGCATTCGCAGCCTCACAACGGCCGACCAGCACCGGCTGGGTATTGGAGGAGCGCAACAGCCACCAGCCGTCGGCCGTGGTCACCCGGACGCCGTCGATCGCGTGAACGGTCACGTCCGGCTGAGCGCGCAGACGGGCGCGCACCTCCTCGACCACCTGGAACTTCCGTTCCTCCGCGCAATCGATGCGCAGTTCCGGCGTGTTGACCAGCTGCGGCATGGCATCGCGGAGCTCGGTCAAGGGCTTGTTCGCACGGCTCAAAGTCGAAAGCAGCCTCACCGCGGCATACGGCGCGTCATCGAAGCCATAGTAGCCGTCGGCGAAAAAGATGTGACCGCTCATCTCGCCGGCAAGCGCGGCTCCGGTTTCGGCCATCATGTTCTTGATCAGGGAGTGGCCGGTGCGGCTCATCAGCGCCGTGCCGCCAAGGCGGGTGATCACATCGAAAAACACCTGGCTCGACTTGACGTCGGCAATGATCGTGGCGCCGGGGCAGCGCGCAAGGACATCGCTGGCGAGGATGACCAGCAGCTGATCGCCCCAGATCACGCGGCCTTTGGCGTCGATGACGCCGATCCGATCCCCGTCGCCGTCGAAGGCGATGCCGAGGTCACACTGATGTGCAGCGACCGCGGCTTTCAGCTGCACCAGGTTCTCCTCAACGGTGGGATCGGGGTGGTGGGCCGGGAAGGTGCCGTCAACAGCCTCGTTGATGATGACGTGGTGGCCCGGCAGCCGATCGCACAGCGCGCGCAGGAGGACGCCGCAGGCACCATTGCCGGGGTCCCAGGCAACGCGCAACGGCGTGTTGCCCTGCGTGTCGCGCGCCAGCCGGCTCACGTAAGCGTCACGAATGTCCGCGTCGGCGACCGACCCTTGCCCCTTCGCGAAATCGCCGGCCCGCACCAGCGTTGCCAGCGACTGAATGTCGTCGCCGAAAAACGGCTTGTTCATCAGCACCATCTTGATGCCGTTGTAATCGGGCGGATTGTGCGAGCCGGTGACCATCATGCCGGCGTCGGTGCCGAGGTGGAAGGTCGCGAAATAGAGCATCGGGCTCGGCCCGCAGCCGATGCGAGTCACATCGACACCAGCTTCGCGGAGTCCCTCGACGAGCACGCCCTCGAGCTCAGGCGAGCTCAACCGGCCGTCATAGCCGACCGCGACCGTTCGCCCCCCTGCCCTGCGGACAACAGTACCGAAGGCACGGCCGATCAGGCGCATGCCGTCGACCGGAAGCGTCTTGCCGACGATGCCGCGAATGTCGTACTCGCGAAAAATCGTGCTGTCGATTAAGGGTGCCATTAACGCTTTCCCTCCTGTGTCGCCGCGGCGGCGACTGCAGGCCGACCGACCGAGATGTACTCGAAACCCGCCGCCTCCATCATCCCAAGCGTATAGATATTGCGCAGATCGACGATGATCGGCGACTTCAGCAACTCCTTGACACGCTTTAAGTCAAGGGCGCGGAACTCGTTCCACTCGGTAAGGATCGCCAGCGCGTCGGCGCCTTCCATCGTTTGATACGCGTTCTCGCCCCAGATGACGCCGGTCAGCAACTCCTGCGCGCGCTTGGCCCCTTCCGGATCGAAGGCACGCACCGTTGCACCCGCCGCCTGCAGGGCTGGGATGATGGCAAGGCTCGGTGCTTCGCGCATATCGTCCGTGTTCGGCTTAAATGTGAGACCGAGGACGGCGATGGTCTTGCCGGCGACAGTGCCGCCGCAGGCAGCGACGATCTTGTCGGCCATGCGCAGCTTGCGTTCCTCGTTGATCGCATCGACGGCCTCGACAATGCGCAGCGGCTGGCCCGCCTGGCGGCCGGTCTCGATCAGCGCGCGGGTATCTTTAGGAAAGCACGAGCCGCCGAAACCGGGGCCGGCGTGCAGGAACTTGCGCCCAACGCGGCCATCGAGACCAATGCCGCGGGCGACGTCCTGGATATTGGCGCCAACCCGCTCGGCCAGATCCGCCAGCTCGTTGATGTAGGTGATCTTCGTCGCGAGGAAGGCATTGGCTGCGTACTTGGTCAGCTCGGCCGTCCGGCGCGACGTGAAAACTATGGGTGTTTCAATGAGATAGAGGACACGGTAAAGCTGCCGCATGAGCGCTCGCGCGCGTTCGCTGTCGGTGCCGATGACGACCCGGTCCGGCCGCATGAAATCGTTGATGGCAGAGCCCTCGCGCAGAAATTCCGGATTGGAGACGACATCGAACTCAAGCTCGGGCCGGCGCGCCCGCACCCGGCGCTCGATCTCATCGCCGGTGCCGACGGGGACGGTCGACTTGGTCACGATCGCGGCATAATCAGTCAGAGCTTCGGCGATCTCATCGACCGCCGCAAAGACGTAGCTCAAGTCGGCATAACCGTCCCCGCGCCGGCTGGGCGTGCCGACGGCGACAAAGATGGCCTGGGCCTGGGCCACCGTTGCTGCCAAGTCGGTGGTGAACGAAAGCCGCCCGTCGCGCGCGTTGGTCGTGACCAGATCGGCCAAGCCGGGCTCATAAATCGGGATTTCGCCCCGTTTCAGTCCCTCGATTTTCGCGACGTCCTTGTCGACGCACGTGACGTTAATTCCAAACTCGGAAAAACATGCGCCGGACACGAGTCCGACGTAACCGGTTCCGATCATAGCGATGCGCATCGACGGTTCACCCTTGCCCGAGTTGCGACCTTAGATCGTCAGAGCTGTGACGACGTTCTTTGTTTACGAGAATTCCTGCAACATTTTCCTAACGCGATCGCTCATGTCGTCGCGCTCCAGGGCAAATGCGATATTCGCCTGCAGGTAGCCGACCTTGCTGCCGCAGTCAAAGCGCCGGCCCTGAAAGCGAAAGCCGTTGACGGGCAGGACGCCGATCGTCTTGGCGATGGCATCGGTCAGCTGAATTTCGTTACCGGTCCCGCGTTCCTGGTGCTCAAGGACGGTCAGAACGAGCGGATCCAGGATGTAGCGGCCGATGATCGCGAGCTGCGACGGCGCATCCTCCGGTGCCGGCTTCTCGACGACGCCGCGGACCCGGAGCAAGCCGCCCTGATCGCTGCTGACGTCCAGAATGCCGTACTTGTCGGTTTGCTCTGCCGGCACTTCATCGATCGCCAACAGCGATCCGCCGATCTTGCGGTAGGCTTCCACCATTTGCTTGAGGCAGCCGGGCTTGCCGAGGATCAGGTCGTCGGCGAGCAGCACCGCGAACGGCTCGTCGGTGACGAAGTTGCGGGCGCACCACACCGCGTGGCCGAGGCCGAGCGGTACCTGCTGCCGCGTGTAGGAGATATGGCCTGGAGCTGGCATCCAATCGGTGACGGAATGCAACGATTCGACCTTGCCGCGTTCGATCAAGACGTGCTCGAGCTCGATGCTGTGATCGAAGTGATCCTCGATCGCTGACTTGGCACGGCCGGTGACGAAAATGAACTCCTCGATCCCGGCCTCCTGCGCCTCCTCCACCGCGTATTGGATCAACGGCTTGTCGACGATCGGCAGCATCTCCTTCGGCAGCGCTTTGGTCGCCGGAAGAAATCGGGTGCCAAGGCCCGCAACCGGAAACACTGCTTTGCGGATAGGCTTAACCATTACTCACCTCTGGGTCTTTGGGATGCCATGAACTGGGTCGCAGTGGGGATGTTTTTTTGCCAGGACGGCACGAACACCGCATGCCACCAGCTTCGCCGCCGGGAACGAACCGATCACGGAATCGAGGTCACCGATTTAGCAGTACGTCGCGCGCCCGGTTCACTTGCGCGGCCAGGAACGACGAGCCTCCCCTGTCCGGATGAAGGAGCGCAATCAAGCGATGATGAGCCGCCTGAATATCCTCGCTTGTGGCGTCCGGCGCAAGACCCAGAACGCGCAAGGCCTCCCCGCGCGTCATGGCCGCACCGGGCGGGGGAGACTTCGCCTCCCCGCGCGCCCGCGCGTCATCCCCGCCTTCGTGCGTCTCGGCCGCCGCCGCCGTCCGCCATGCGGGATGCATGCGATCGAGGTATGCCTCCAGCACTTGGCAGGAGGATGGATCGTCGGTGCGCCATTGTGCCACCAGCGTCATCAGTTGCGCCACCGACAGATGCTTCAGCAACCGGCCGGCAAACGTGCCGGCGATGACGCTCCCGTCAAGGTCGCCGCTCGCATGATCGAGTGTCATGGCGAGAAAGCGCGTCCGAATGCTCGAGACGCGCGGGCCACCGCCTGCCCCCGCGGGACCGCCCCGCCATGGACCCTGCCCGTTCGCGCTTGTGCGCAAGAAGCGCAGGATCAGCGGCAAGCCGAGCATCGCCGCGGTCAGAACGATCCCGAAGCGACCGGTTACGACAAGCACGAGCGCTACCACGGCAATCGACGCGACCGCCAGCCCCCTGCCCATCCGAACGAGCAGCCTCGGGTCGGCAGCAACGAACCACCGCCCGAGCAGAACAAGGCCGATCAGAAGGATAACACCGAACGCCAGCGAGGTGAGCACGCTTCGCCGTCCGCGCTAATGACCGAGCAACTGACGGCTGATCAGTCTCATCGGCTCGCTTGAGGATTGCATGGCCTGCAGCGCGGCCAAGCCGCCCGCGGCATAGGCGGCAACGGCGCGCAGCAGGTCGCGAAGCTGGTCCGCGCTGGCGGCATTGAAGCGGCAGTAGGCGCCGTTGGCGAGACGCGCAATTTCCCGCAACGCGAAACCGGCGAGCGGGTTTGATCCTTCGTGAAAGACAAACGCGCGGGTGCCGAGCAGTCCCAGTTCGCCTGCGAGGGTGCCGAGCGCGTCGACGTCTTCCTCGCAGCAGTCGCCGACGAACACGAGCGCCGCCACCGGCTTAAGGCGGGTCGTGTTGATGGCGTGCTGCAGGACCTTGGCGATCTGCGTCTGGCCGGCGCGGCATGTGACCGCGCTCATCAGGCGCAAGAGCTCACTCGATTCAGCAAGAAAGGGACCGACCTTGAACTCGCCGAAGCCGCGGTAGAAGCACGGCTGGATTTCGAGCCCGCCCAGCGATGCGGCGGCGAGGAACATTTCGCTCTGCAGTGCGGCGGCACGATCCCAGGTCGGCTGCCGGCTCGCGGTCGCATCGAGGGCAAAGATGAGCCGCCCCCGCGCAGGTTGCCTCGCGGCGGGGGATAGACGCGCGACATCGGCGAGGAAAGCGCCGACGTCGTTCGCTGTCGAGCCCGCTGCCGGAACGGTCCGTTTCTGTTCAGCCATTGCCTCTTCTTTCAGAGGGCTCCGACGCCAACGGCGTTACCCTCTTTTAACGCAAAGATAGTATGGATAGACCCACTTTGCAGGAGGAAAGGCCGCCACGGGCCTCGCCATCGCCCGGGCCGCCACGCGCCTTGCGGCCGGACTGCTGCCGGCGCCGTGCCCTTGACAGTTGGCTGAACCACCCGGACAAAGAGGTGCCATGAGCGAGACTTGCGAATGCGTCGTCATCGGTGCCGGGGCTGTCGGCCTCGCCATCGCCCGCGCTCTCGGCCGCGCAGGCCGCGAGGTCGTGGTCCTGGAGGCGGCCGAGACAATCGGCTCCGGGACCAGCTCGCGCAATTCCGAAGTCGTCCACGCCAGCCTCTACTACCCCAAGGGAAGCCTCAAGGCGGTTCTGTGCCGCAAGGGGCGCGACATGCTCTACAAGTACTTGCAAAAGCACGGAATCGAGCATCAGCGGGTCGGCAAGCTGGTGGTTGCGACCGATGCCCGCGAAGTCGAGATGCTGAAAGGGATCGAGCACAAGGCGCTCGCGAACGGGGTCGAGGATATCCGCTGGCTCACGGCTGCCGAGGCGAAAGAGCTCGAACCGGCGCTTGAATGCCTGGCGGCGCTCATCTCGCCCTCGACCGGGATCTTCGACAGTCACGCCTACCTGTTGAGTCTCAAGGGCGAAGCTGAAGCGCACGGCGCCGCGTTTGCGTTCCTGTCGCCGGTCACCGGCGGCAAAGTGGAGAACGGCGGCATCACGCTCGCCGTCGGCGGCCGCGAGCCAATGCGGCTTTCTGCTCGTGTCGTCATCAATTCCGCCGGCCTCGGCGCGCAGGAGGTGGCGCGCGCGATCACCGGCATCCCGAAACGAACCATCCCGCCGCTCTACTTTGCCAAGGGCAACTATTTCTCGCTGCAGGGTAAGCCGCCGTTCGTGCGCCTCGTTTATCCGGTGCCGGACCAGGCGAGCATCGGCCTCCATTATACGCGCGACCTCGCCGGCCGCGGCCGCTTCGGCCCCGATGTCGAATGGGTGCCGACGATCAGCTACGATGTCGACGGCACCCGCGCCGATCGCTTTTACGCCGCTATCCGCCGCTATTGGCCCGGCTTGCGGGACGGCGCCTTGCAGCCGGATTACGCCGGCGTGCGGCCGAAACTGCAGACGCCGACCGAGCAGCCGAAGGATTTCCTGATCCAGGGCCGGGAGGCGCACGGGATCGACGGCCTTGTCAACCTCTACGGCATCGAGTCGCCGGGGTTGACCTCGTCGCTCGCCATCGCCGAAGACGTCGTGCGCCGCATTTCCTGACCGCCGCCCTCAACCGCTGACGCCGGCCTTTGCCAGCTCGCTGACGAACCTCCGCACGCCTGCCAGGCGCTCGGCCGGCGTCGCCAGCGAACGGCGATAGACGAGCTTGTGGTCGGGGCGCAGCTTGCACACCCGCGCGTGTGCGTTGATGAAGCGGACCAGATTGTCGGGCCGGCTCAACCGGCCGTCGCGGAAGGAGATCACCGCTCCCTTCGGCCCCGCCTCGACCTTTTCGATGCCGGCCCGGCGGCACAGCTGCTTGACCGCAACGACGTCAAGAAGGTTCTTGACCGCATCGGGCATCGGGCCGAACCGGTCGACCAGCTCGGCCGCAAAGCCGTCGAGTTCTTCCGTCGTCGTCATCTCCGCCAGCCGTCGATAGAGGCCCAGGCGAACGCCCAAGTCGGGCACATACCCCTCCGGAATGAGGACGCTCAAGCCCAGCGCCAGCTGCGGGCTCCAATGATCGACCTTGATCTGCTGGTCGCCGCCCTTCGCCTCCGCCACGGCTTCCTCCAGCATCTGCTGATAGAGCTCAATGCCGACCTCGCGGATATGGCCGGATTGCTCATCACCCAACAGGTTGCCGGCCCCGCGCTGGTCGAGATCGTGGCTCGCAAGTGTAAAGCCAGCGCCCAACGCGTCGAGGGACTGCATGGTCGAGAGGCGCTTCTGCGCCGAGGGCGTGAGCTTGTGCCGCGGCGCCAGGGTCAGATAGGCATAGGCGCGCATCTTGCCACGGCCGACCCGGCCGCGCAGCTGATAGAGCTGAGCCAGGCCGAACATGTCGGAACGGTGGATGATAATCGTGTTGACCGCCGGCAAGTCGAGCCCGGACTCGATGATGTTGGTCGACAGCAAGACGTCATAACGGCCCTCGTAGAAGGCGCCGACGGCGCGTTCGAGCTCACGCGCCGGCATCCGGCCATGCGCGGTGACGACTTTGACCTCCGGCACCAGCTCAGCCAGGATCTTAGCGACATCGTCCAGGAGCTCGATTCGCGGCGAGACATAGAAGGTCTGGCCGCCGCGATTGCGCTCGCGCAGGATGGCCTCGCGGATCACGACGGGATCGAAGTCGGAAACGAACGTGCGGACGGCCAGGCGGTCGACCGGCGGGGTCGCGATCAGGCTCATCTCGCGCACGCCGGTGAGCGCCAGTTGCAGTGTGCGCGGGATCGGTGTCGCGGTGAGCGTCAACACGTGAACGTCGCTTTTCAGCCGCTTCAAGCGCTCTTTGTGGGTGACGCCAAAGTGCTGCTCCTCATCGATGATGACGAGGCCGAGATCGCGGAAGCCGATATCCTTGGCCAGGAGCGCGTGGGTGCCGATGATGATGTCAACCGTACCCTCGCGCAGCCCGCGTTTGGCTGCTTCCGCCTCCTTCGCGGTGACGAGGCGCGAGAGTTCCGCCACCTTCACCGGCAGGCCAGCGAAACGGCCGGCGAAGGTCCGGTAATGCTGGCGTGACAACAGCGTGGTGGGCACGATCACGGCTACCTGTTTGCCTTCGAGCGCGGTGACGAATGCGGCACGGAGCGCCACCTCCGTCTTGCCGAAGCCGACATCGCCGCAAATCAACCGGTCGGCCGGCTTGCCGCGCGCGAGATCGTCCAGCACGTCTGTGATCGCGCGGGCCTGGTCGTCGGTCTCGGTGTAGGGAAAGCGGGCGCAGAACTCATCAAACGCCCCGTCCGGCGGCGTCAGCAGCGGCGCCTCGCGCACGGCACGCGCCGCGGCGACGGCGATCAGCTCGTGCGCAATGGCTTGGATGCGGGATTTGAGCCGCGCCTTGCGTGCCTGCCAGCCGGCACCGCCCAGCTTGTCGAGCGTGACGTCCTCGCTCTCGCCGCCATAGCGGGTTATGACGTCAATATTTTCAACTGGCAGGTACAGCTTGTCGCCGCCGGCATAGATGATGCGCAGGCAATCATGCGGGGCGGTATCAACCGAGATGGTTTCCAGGCCCTCGTAGCGGCCAATGCCGTGGTCGATGTGGACGACGAGGTCACCGGAGCTCAGCGCCGAGGCCTCTTTGAGGAAGTTCTCCGGCCGGCGGCGGCCGCCGCGTCGTGCCATGCGCTCGCCGAGGATATCCGGCTCGGCGATCACACACAGCTCGTGCGTGAGAAAGCCCTGATCGAGCGGCAGAACAGCGAAGGCAACGCTGGCGGCGGGCAATGCTGCCACCTCCGCCCACGCCTCGACGATGGTCCCGCCGACAAGGCCGTGCTCCTTGAGCACGCTTAGCAGCCGGTCACGCGAACCACGCGACATTGCCGCAATCAGCACCCGCCGGCCGGCCGCCTGCTGCCCGCCGATTTGTTCCAGAACAGCGTTGAAAATGTTGATGTCCGGATGGCTGCGGGCGATCGCGAAATCGACGCCCGGGCGGCCGCCGGCGTCGGCCCCGGCACCATCGTCCGCCGTCGCGAAGGGCGAGAGCGCCGCAACCGGATAGCGCCCCAGGTTCGACGTCCAGCTCGCCGCATCGAGGTACAACCGCTCCGGCGGCACCGGCCGATAGGTCTCGGCGACATCGGCGAAACGGCCGCCCTCCAGGCTCTTGCGGGTGGCGTAGTGCTCGGCGATCAGATCGAGGCGGCCTTCCAGAACGGCATCTACCTGATCATCGAGAACGATGACCGCGCGCCGGAGGTAATCGAACAGCGTCTCCAGCGCCCCGTGGAACAGAGGCAGCCAGTGCTCCATGCCGGCGTGGCGGCGGCCCTCGGAGACCGCAGCATAGAGGAGATCATCGCCGGTGACGGCACCGAACAGTGCCCGATATGCGGAGCGGAAGCGGGCAATCGAGGCATCATCAAGAAAGACTTCGCACACCGGCTTGATCGTGCACGATGGACAACGCCCGATCGTGCGCTGGGTTGCGGGATCGAACAGGCGAATCGTCTCGATCTCATCGCCGAAAAAATCGAGCCGCATCGGTTCGCTGGTGCCGGGCGGAAACAGGTCGACGATGCCGCCGCGGACGGCGAAATCGCCGCGTTCGGCCACCGTCTCGGCACGCGCATAGCCATGCCGGCTGAGATGGGCCGCAAGCGCCGCCGGATCGCAGCGGCTGCCTTCCTTAAGCGTGAGGACCGCATCGGCAAGCGTACTGCGGGGGGGCAAGCGCTGGATAACCGCGGCGACGCTGGTCAAGACGACGGCGGGCCTGCTGCTCGTTGCCTGTTCCTGCAGGTGCAACAGCGTTTCCAAGCGTCGGCCGACAATGTCGGCGCGCGGCGAAACCCGATCGTAGGGGATGCAATCCCAGGCAGGGAAGCTCAGGACATCGAGCGCCGGGTCGAAAAAAGCGAGTGCATCGCGCAGCGGGCCAAGCCGCATCTCATCGCCGGCGATGAAGACGACTGGCGCCGCAACGGCGCGCGCAATCTGCGCCAGCACCAAGCCGTCATAGCCCTGTGGCGAACCAAAAAGAGCGATCCGCCCAGGCCGCCTAAAATGTTCCGCAAATGAGAGCAAGGCTCAGCTCGCACCGACCGCGCGCATCAGCAGCCGCATTGCAGGATGGTCCAACTCCGGTGGCAGCGGCTTCTTGCCGACCATCCAGTTGTAGATGTCGATGTCGTTGTTATTCATCAGAAAATCTTCAAACCAAGTAACGTCGTCATCGCTCAAGTCCGCCATATGCTGTTCGGCGAACGCGCCGATCAGGATGTCGTTCTCCTTCATCCCGGTGTGATGGCAGCGGAAGAAGAGGCGCTTGCGTCGCGCTTCGCTGGGACTCGGCATGGTCATGGTCTCCGCTCCTCGCTCCCCGATATAAGATCGGACGCCTGTTCCTTCAGCCCCTGGTGTCTCGTTGCGGCCGCGCATCCTCTACCCCCTGTTCGCATCGCTGACCAGCCTTCCCGGTGTCGGCCAGCGGACCGCCGGCGCCCTGGCGCGGCTTGGGTGGACGCGTGTCCTCGATGCCCTGTGGCACTTGCCGACCGGCGTCATCGATCGGCGCTACAGCCCCACGCTGGGGGCCGCCCGTGCCGGCGTCATCGCCACGCTCACCGTGACGGTCCGCCAGCATGTGGCGCCCGCGGGCCATGGGCGCCAGCCGTATCGGGTCGGCTGCAGCGACGAAACCGGCCACCTCGATCTCGTTTTTTTCCGCGCTCGCGCCGAAACCCTGCAGCAGGTGTTGCCGGTGGGCGCGGTGCGGATCGTCAGCGGCGTCCTTGAACGCTACGGCGCCGGCCTGCAAATGGTTCATCCTGACTATATTGTCGCTCCCGACGCTAGGGATCGGCTGCCGGCAATCGAGCCGGTCTACCCGTTGACGGCTGGCCTGAGCGGCCGGGCGCTCGCGCGCGTGATCCGCGAGGCGCTGGCGCGCGCACCCGAGCTCGACGAATGGCTCGATGCCGCATTTCGGGCGCGCCAGGGCTGGCCAAGTTGGCGGGATGCGATCATCGAGGCGCACGCAGCGGCGGCAGTCGGCGAAGAGCTTGCCGCGACCCCTGCCCGTTGCCGCTTGGCCTACGACGAACTGCTGGCGAATCAGCTGGCCATTGCGCTGATGCGCCATCATCTGCGCGTCACTGCCGGCCGAACGATCCACGCGTCGGGGCATATGGCCGCCAAGGCGCTCGCGGCTCTCGGCTTCGCACTGACTGCAGCGCAGGGTGCGGCGGCGGCCGAGATCGAGCGCGACCTCCGATCGGGCAAGCGCATGCTGCGGCTGCTGCAGGGCGATGTCGGCAGCGGCAAGACCGTCGTCGCCGTGCTGGCGATGCTGGCGGTTGCCGAAGCGGGCGGCCAATCGGCACTGCTGGCACCGACCGAGGTCCTTGCCCGTCAGCATTGGGCGACAATCGAACCGATCGCCACTGCTGCCGGCGTCAAGGTCGCGCTCCTGACCGGGCGGACGGCAGCGCGCGAACGCAGCCGGCTGCAACAGGCCCTCGCCGGAGGCGAGATCGCGATCGTCGTCGGTACGCACGCGCTGGTGCAAGACGCGGTCGCCTTCAAGGATCTCGTGCTTGCGGTCGTCGACGAACAGCACCGCTTCGGCGTGCATCAGCGGCTGGCGCTCACTTCTAAGGGCACCAGCACCCACCTCTTGCTGATGACCGCGACGCCGATCCCGCGCACGTTGACGCTGATGGTCTATGGCGACCTCGATGTCTCGCGGCTGACCGAGAAGCCGCCCGGCCGGCAGCCGATCGATACCCGGATCGTTTCAATCGAGCGCCTTGACGACGTGATCGCGGCGGTCGGGCGCAGGCTTGCCGCCGGGGCGAGGGCGTATTGGGTGTGTCCCCTGGTCGAGGAGTCGGAAGCGCTCGACGTCGCCGCGGCAGAGGAGCGGGCTGCCGTGCTGAGCGGCCGTCTGCCCGGCCGCGTCGGCTTGCTGCACGGCCGGATGAAAGGCGACGACCGCGCAGCAGTGATGCAGGCCTTCATTGCCGGCACGATCGACCTCCTTGTCGCCACGACGGTCATCGAGGTCGGCGTCGATGTGCCGGCGGCGACGCTGATGGTCATCGAGCATGCCGAACGCTTCGGCCTCGCCCAACTCCATCAGCTGCGCGGCCGCATCGGTCGGGGAGCCCAGCGCTCGACCTGCCTCCTTCTGTACGCGGGGCCACTGACGGAGGCCGCACAAGCCCGCCTGGCGGTGATTCGCGACAGTGACGACGGCTTTCGCATTGCCGAGGAGGATCTGCGCCTGCGCGGTGCCGGCGAGGTCTTAGGCGTCCGGCAGAGCGGCCTGCCGGCCTTCCGCATCGCCGATCTCGGTCTCCATGCCAGCCTTTTGGCGGCGGCCCGCGACGACGCGCGGCTGGTCATGGACCGCGATCCGATGCTCGCGAGCCCACGCGGCCAAGCGCTGAAGACGCTCCTCTATCTGTTCGAGCGCGATGCGGCGGTGCGTTACATCCGCTCCGGTTGAGCGGTCGGACGTGCCGACGACACCTGCGGTCTGGAAGGCTCGGGAGATTCATCGTCGACGACCGGCGGCGTGAGGATCCCGCCGGAAATGACCATCTTCAACGCCCCTTCGACCGACATCGTGAGCGGCACGACTTCGGAGCGCGGCACGAACAACAGAAACCCCGACGTCGGGTTGGGCGTCGTCGGCACAAAGACGTTGAGAACGTCCTCCTTGGTTTTGTCCTGGACCTCGCCTTCGGTGCGGCCGGTGAGAAAACCAATCGCCCAGATGCCGCGGCGCGGGTACTCGATGAGGACCGCCTCGCGGAAGGCCGCCGACTTCTGCGCGAGTACGGTCTCAAAGATCTGTTTGACCGCGCCGTAGATGCTACGCAGAAACGGCGTCCGCACCATGACCGCTTCCGAGGCGCGCATGACGAGGCGGCCGAAGAAGCCGGCGGTCAGCATGCCGACCAGCGTGAGGAAGATAACGACAACGATCAGGCCTACGCCTGGGATGGCGAACGGCAGATACGTGTCCGGATTAAAGCGCGCGGGGATCAGCGGCGTGACCCGGGCATCGACGAAGCTGAGGAGCAGCCAAGCGAGGTAGAACGTGATCGAGATCGGGGCTACGACGAGGACGCCTGCCAGAAAGTAGGCGCGGAGCCGGGCACTGAGACGGATCGGCACGCGGTGGGGGGCAGCCGCGCCGCCTGGCCGTGGTGCCGCGTGCGGCTCGTCTTGCGTATCCGTCATTTCCGTCGCCGCCGCGCAGTGGCTCCCGCCCGGCGAGCCACCTCGCGTCCCGTTTCGCCTCCGCTCGCCTGTTCGAGGCACTCAAATCCGAAGCGCTCGTGTCGGCGCTCCTCGAACGGCTGACAACGTCCGTGATATAACACGCATCCAGGCGGCGACAAAGCGGCCGCGCATCGAGAGGACGCGCCATGCAGCGGGAATATCCGGCGCGGCCGTTGGTCGGCATCGGCGTCATCGTCCGCCGCGGCAACGGGGTGCTGCTGGTGCGGCGCGCCAAACCGCCGCGGGCGAACGCCTGGAGCCTGCCCGGCGGCTTGCAGAAACTGGGCGAGACGGTGTTTGCCGCCGCGGAACGCGAGGTGCGTGAGGAGACAGGCGTGATCGCCCAGGCCTCGCGCCTCATCGCCATTGCCGACTTGATCGAGCATGATGATGCGGGCCGCGTCCGCTACCACTACACCTTGATCGATGTTGCCGCCACGTGGTGCTCGGGCGAAGCCGTTGCTGGCGACGATGCCTGCGCGGTCGCCTGGGCCGGCATCGACGATCTCGCTCGATACGAGCTCTGGGACGAGACCCTGCGCGTGATCCGTCTGGCCTTCGCCGGCAGCGTGCCGCCACTCGCAGCCGGGTAACCCTGCCTGGTGATCGGATCTCAGCTTAACACTTTGATCGCGCGCGCAAACCTGCGTATTGTGCGGGCGGGAAACGGGAGGCAGCAGGCGCCGATGGATATCTACCTCCCCATCGCCGAAATGGCCGTCGATTTCTTCGTCATTCTCGGCATGGGCGCGCTCGTCGGGTTCTTTTCCGGCATGTTCGGGGTCGGCGGCGGCTTCCTGATGACGCCGTTCCTGCTGCTGATCGGCGTGCCTTCGCCGGTGGCTGTGGCGAGCCAGGCAAACCAGATCGTCGCGTCCTCGGTGTCCGGCGTGCTCGCCCACTGGCGGCGCGGCAATGTCGATTTCAAGATGGGCTTTGTTCTCCTCGTCGGCGGTCTTGTCGGTTCGTCGCTGGGGGTCTGGCTGTTCACGCTCTTGCGCGGTATGGGCCAGATCGACCTCGTTATCCGTTTGTCGTTCGTCGTCTTCCTCGGCATCGTCGGCCTTCTGATGCTTCTAGAAAGCGTCAAGGCTCTCCTGCGACGACGCTTGCGCGCGAGCCCGCCGCGGCTGCAGCGCGCCTGGATCGACCGGCTGCCGTTGAAGATGCGCTTCCGGCGCTCCCGGCTCTACATCAGCGCGCTGCTCCCGGCCGGCATCGGCTTCCTCGTCGGCGTTTTGACCGCGATCATGGGCGTAGGCGGCGGGTTCATCATGGTGCCGGCAATGATCTATGTGCTCGGCATGCCGACGTCCGTTGTCATCGGCACGTCTCTGTTCCAGATCATTTTCGTCAGCGCCAACGTGACCGTTCTGTTGGCGGTGACCAATCAAACCGTCGATCTCGTTCTCGCGCTCTTGCTGTTGATGGGCGGCGTCGTCGGCGCACAGTTCGGGGTGCGCGCCGGCGCCTACCTCAACGGCGACCAGTTGCGCGGTTTGCTCGCGGTGATGGTCCTCGGGGTCGCGGCGAAATTGTCCTATGACCTGATCGCGACGCCGGCCGATCTGTATGGATTGGGAGAGACGCTGTCGCCCTGATGATCGCCCTGCGCCGCCTGTGCTGCCTGCTGATTGCGCTGGCGATCCTCGCGGCGCCACGGACTACGGCCGCGGAACTGGTGGCGGCGCTCTCCAATCACCTGGTCGCGATCACGACCGGTTTCGCCGGCACGGAAGTGCTTCTGTTCGGCACCGCGGGCGACAGCGGGGACGTGGTGGTGGTCATCCGCGGACCGGAGGAGCCGCACGTTGTGCGCCGCAAGGGACGCCGGTTTGGCATCTGGCTTAACGAGAAGGAGATGCGCTTTGAGAACGTCCCTGCCTTCTACGCCGTCGCGGCGAGCAATCCGCTCGATGTGTTTCTGCCCGACCGCGTGGCCACCCGCCATCAGATCGGCGTCAGCAACATCCGTCTGATGCCGGCCGCCGGCACGGCGAGCGACGATCTCAATGATTTCCGCGCCGGCCTCATTCGCAACAAGCAGAACATCAACCTTTACGCGACCAAGACCGCGGCCGTGACGTTTCTCGGCGGCCGGCTGTTCCGAACGGATATGTATATTCCGGCCAACGCACCGGTGGGCACCTACACGGTCGGCGTCTACCTCGTCCGCGACGAGGACGTCGTCAGTGCCGAAATCACGCCGCTGATCGTGAGCAAGGTCGGCTTCGAGGCGCGGCTTTCCGACTTTGCCAAGCGATTCTCCCTCGCCTATGGCATCCTTGCCATCGTGATTGCGACGGTGGCAGGATGGCTGGCCAATCTTGTTTTCCGCAGAGGTTGACGCGTGGTCGTTGAACCAGAGGAAGCAGAGCCCGTTGCGCAGACGGACGGCCTGCGAGCCCGCCGGACCTTTCTGTGCGTGGTCGACGAAACCGCCGAGCTGCATCAGGCGCTCCGTTTCGCTTGCGGCCGCGCACGCAAGACCGGCGGTCGCGTCGCGCTGCTCTACGTCATCGAGCCGGTCGAGTTTCAGCACTGGATGGCCGTCGGCCACCTGATGGCTGAGGAACGGCGCGAACAGGCGGAAGAAATGCTGCAGGTCGTCTCGTCGGTCGTCCAGAAGCTGTCGGGATCGACGCCGGTCGTCTACGTCCGTGAAGGCACCCCGACCGAGCAATTGCTCACTCTGCTCGCGAGTGGAGAACCGATCTCCGTTCTCGTGCTCGGTGTGTCAGCCGGCTCCGAAGGGCCGGGCCAAGTCCTGAGCTACGTTCTCAAGCGCCTGGGCAAGCTCAAGGTGCCGGTGACGATCGTGCCGGGCAATCTCACCGACGCCGAGATCGACGCGATTACGTAAGCGAGGCGACCGCCGGTCCGGTTGCGCCGCGGATGGCGGCGATCGCCGCAGCATAGTCGCGGCTGAGGAACACCGCGCTCCCCGCCACCAGAACCGTGGCACCGGCGGCGATGACCGCGGGAGCCGTCTCGGCATTGACGCCGCCGTCGACCTCGATCTCGATCGGCGCATCGCCGATCATGCGGCGCAGCCGGCGGATCTTCTCCAGCTGCGCCGGGATGAAGGTCTGGCCGCCAAAGCCCGGATTGACCGACATCACCAAGATCAAGTCGAGTCGGTGCAGGACGTACTCGATCGCGGTCTCCGGCGTCGCCGGATTCAGCGAGACGCCCGCCCTTTTCCCTAAGTCGCGGATCTCCTGCAGGCTGCGATCGAGATGGCGGTCCGCTTCCGCATGCACCGTGATGATATCAGCGCCGGCCTCGGCGTAGGCTTGCAGGTAGGGCTGCGCCGGATCGATCATCAGGTGGACATCAAGCGGCTTCCGCGTGCAGGGCCGGATCGCGCGGATGACCAGCGGTCCGATGGTCAGGTTGGGGACGAAGTGCCCGTCCATCACATCGATGTGGATGTAATCACCGCCGGCCTGATCGACCGCTGTCACCTCCTCGCCCAAGCGGGCAAAATCAGCGGACAAGATCGAGGGCGCGACCTTGATCGGCGGCCGGCCGACGGCAGCGCTCACGCCATCTCTCCGGTGTAGGCGCCTGCGACCGCGGCGCTGTTGAGGCGCGCCCGCTTCAAAAGGAGCTCCTGCGCCGCCGCCGCGTTCTCCGCCACGCCGCGCCATGCGCGCAGCGCCGGTTCCTGCAACGCCCGGCCGTAGGAGAAGCTGAGCGGCCATGGATGCGGACCGAAGCGGGAGTTCATCATATTGAGGTGCGTGGTCGCCTCTTCGCTGCTCTGGCCGCCGGAGAGGAAGGCAATGCCCGGCATCGCCGGCGGCACGGTACGCTTGAGGCAGCGCAACGTCCGCTCGGCCACCTCCGTGGCGCCGGCCTTGCGCAGGCACTCCGTGCCGGAGACGACCATGTTCGGCTTGAGGAGAATGCCCTCGAGCTCGACCCGCTGCGCGGCCAGCGCGGCGCAGACCAAACGCAGAACGGCTGTGCTGACATCCTCGCAGGTTTCGATATCGTGGCCGCCGTCCATCAGCACCTCCGGCTCCACGATCGGTACCAGCCCAGCCTCCTGACACAAGGCGGCGTAGCGGGCAAGCGCGTGCGCGTTGGCGGCAAGGCACGCCTCCGACGGCAGATCGGCCCCGATCGTGATCACCGCCCGCCATTTGGCGAATTGCGCGCCGAGCCCGACGTATTCGGCCAGACGCGCGCGCAGGCCGTCCAAGCCCTCCGTCACCACTTCGCCCGGGCAACCGGCGAGCGGTATGGCGCCGGCGTCGACCTTGATGCCGGCGAGGATGCGCTGGTGCTCAAGCAGCTTGACGAACGGTGTGCCGTCCGGTGCGGTTTGGCGGATCGTCTCGTCATGGAGGATCACGCCGCTGATGTAGCGGCCGAGGCCGGGCGTCGAGAAGAGAAGGTGCCGGTAGGCGCGCCGCGTTTCCGCTGTCGAAACGACGCCGATCGCGGCAAGCCGGCGGCCGATCGTGCCGGTGCTTTCGTCGGCGGCGAGGATGCCCTTGTGGTGCCCGACCAGCGCTTGCGCGGTTTGATCCAATGAGCCCCGCATCGACCGCCCTCCTCCCGCAAACGCGCTAGCCGACCACGTCGATCCCGATGCGCTTGTCGCGTGGCCGCAACAGATGTGCGCGGCGGGCCAGCGCCGCCCGCGTTTGATTGAACACATTCTCGGCCGTGATGCCGAAGTGGCTGAACAGGATGTGGCCGGGCGCCGACCGGCCAAAGCCCTTCAAGCCGACGAAGACGCCGTTTTCGCCGATGTAGCGGTCCCATCCCGGCGAGATTGCGGCTTCGACGGCGACGCGCACGCAGGCTGGCCAGTAGGGGCCGAGCACCTCGCGCCGGTACTTCTCCGGCTGGATGTCGAACAGCTCCCAACACGGCATGGAAACGACCGCGGTCGGCACCCCTTGCGACTGCAGAAGCGTCCGCGCCGCGACGGCGATGTGAACCTCGGAGCCGGTCGCAAACAGAGTCGCCTGCCGCTCGCCACCCTCGGCCTCGCGCAGCACGTAAGCACCGCGTGCGCTCAAGTTCACGCTCTCGTGCTCGGTTCGCACTGCCGGCACCGCCTGGCGGCTGAGGACGAGGCAGGACGGCATGTCTGACTCGGTGATCGCGATCACCCAGCACTCAAAGGTTTCGACCGCATCGGCCGGGCGGAACACCAGCATGTTGGGCATCACCCGCAGGCTGGCCAGTGTCTCCGAGGGGTGATGCGTCGGGCCGTCCTCACCGACGCCGATCGAGTCGTGCGTAAGCACGTAGATGACGCGCTGGCGCGTCAGCGACGACATCCGCATGGCGCCGCGCATGTAGTCGGCAAAGACGAGGAACGTCCCGCCGTACGGAATGAAGCCGCCGTGCAAAGCGAGACCGTTCATGATCGCGCCCATCGCATGCTCGCGCACGCCGTAATGGATGTAGCGGCCGCGATAGTCGCCGGGTTTGATGTCCTCGGTGCTGCGGGTCTTGGTGAACACCGACTCGGTCAGGTCGGCGGAGCCGCCGATCATTTCCGGGAAGGTGGCGGTGAGGATCTCAAGAGCCTCCCCCGACGCCTTGCGGGTCGGCCAGGACGGCTGTTCGGTGGCCAGCTTGCGCTTGAACTCGCTGAGCGGCACCTGCCAGCCAGGCGCGAGCTTGCCGCGGCTGGTGCGGTGGAACTCCGCCTGCTTGGCGGGCAGAAAGGCGGCGAAGCGCTGCTCCCAGGCTTTGCGCACCGGCACGCTGCGTTGCGCCACCGTGCGCCAGGCCGCCAGGATGTGCTCCGGGATGACGAACGGCGGGTACGGCCAGTTGAGCGAGCGGCGCACGCCCGCCACCTCCTCCTCGCCCAGGGGGGCGCCATGCGTCGCCTCGGTACCGGCCTTGGTCGGGGCCCCCTTGCCGATGACGGTGCGGCAATCGATCAGCGACGGCTTGTCCGACACCCGGGCCTTGGCGATCGCCGCGGCGACGGCGTCGGCATCATCGCCGTCGACAACCTCGGCATCCCAGCCGCAGGCCTCGAAGCGGGCGAGCTGGTTCTCGTGTGTCGACAGTGAGGTTGGCCCGTCGATCGAGATGCTGTTGTCGTCCCAGAAAACGATCAGCTTGTTCAGCCTGAGGAAGCCCGCGAGCGAGATTGACTCGTGCCCGAGGCCCTCCATCAGGCAGCCGTCGCCGACCACGCAGTAGGTATAGTGATCGACAATGTCGTCGCCCCAGCGGACGTTGCGCAGCCGTTCGGCGAGCGCCATGCCGACGGCATTGCCGAGGCCCTGGGCGAGCGGCCCGGTCGTCGTTTCGATGCCGTGCTGCGGCTCGTATTCCGGATGCCCTGGTGTGTTCGAGCCGAGCTGGCGGAAGCGCTTGATCTCCTCGATCGTGATCGCCTCGTAGCCGCACAGGTAAAGGAGCGAATACAACAGCATCGAGCCGTGGCCGGCCGAGAGGATGAAGCGGTCGCGGTCTTCCCAGGTCGGTACGCCGGGGTCGAACTTGAGGAAGCGCGTCCACAGCACGGTCGCCACTGTCGCCATCCCCATCGGCATGCCGGGATGGCCGGATTTGGCGCGCTCAACGGCGTCGGCAGCCAGCATGCGGATGGCGTTGACCATCTCCTCGTGGCTTGCGACGAGCTCGGCGTCTGCCGGCGGCAACGAATCCTGCCGTGCAAGGGGTCGTGCAGCGGTCATCGAAAGGGCATCCTCAGACGGCATATTCACCTAGGGCCGCATTCAGCAGGTAATGCGTCGCGACAAGCTGAGACAGCGCCAGCGCGTGGCTGTGCCGCACGCTGCCGTTCGCATCGACAAACTGGCCGATCGCCTCCGGGCGGGTGTTGCCGTTCGGCAGCAGACTCCAGAGATAGGCCTCCATCTCCTCCGAGCGCACGGCGTCGGTGGTGCCCGAGACCAGGAGTGCGTCGACCGGGCGGCCGTCGATGTCGCGCGCGAGTTCGAGCTCGAAGCCCTTGTCGGCTCCCACCTCAAGCAGCGGCGCCAAATCGAGATAGGGCAGCGTCGGCCGCAGGATGTGGCGCACGTTGAGCCGCGCACCACTTTCCTCCGGCGCATCGTCTGGCGGACAGAAGCTCACGATCATGTCCGCGAAGGCCCGCTGCGGTGCGATATGCAGCGCACTGTCGCGGTTGAGCAACGGCAGCGAGGCGGCAAACTCCGCCGCCGAGTAGCCGCCGGCACCGGTGTCGCGCTGGTACTTCCAGCGGATGCGTAACTCTTCCTGCGGTTCCATGTAGAACTTGACCTCAAAGCAGTCGCGCAGTCGCGGCGTCGCGTAGCCAAGGAGCCCTTCCAAAACAATGAAGTCCTTAGGCACGACATATTCCGGCGGTTCCAGCCGGCCGCCGTGATGATTATAGACAGGCTTCAGAATTGGCTCGCCGTCGCGCAAGAGATCGACGTGCTGCTCCAGGATATCAACGTAGTTGCAGGCCGGGTCGTGCGGCGTGATGTCCATGCCGGCGCGCTCCGCCCGGCTGAAGCGGTGATAGTCGTCGATACAGATGCTGGCGGTGCGGTCGGGTCCCAGCACGTGCACGACCCCGGCGGCGAAGGTGGTCTTGCCGGTCCCGGAGTCGCCGACGATGCCTATGATGACCGGCTTCTTGCGATTTGTCAGTGCCATGCCCTTACAACGCCGGTGATTGGACGTCTGCCCTGCGCTCGCGCCATGCGGCTCGGCGCGCCCAACGCCGAGGACTGATCGGGCGCAACGACGAGGCCGGATCTTGCCCCCGCACGCTCCTCGCGCGCGCATGTCGCTGGGGCGAGAGATGGGATTCGAACCCACGACACCCGGGACCACAACCCGGTGCTCTGGACCAGCTGAGCTACTCCCGCCACAAAGTGCCGGTGATGTAGCCCCCGCCTGCCCGCGCCGTCAAGCACGGCCGAAGTATCGGCTCAGCCGACGGCTCGCCTCAGCGAGAACTTCCTCGCGTTTGCAGAAGCAGAAACGGGCAAAACCCGTGGGCGGCGTATCGGCATAGAAGGCACTCACCGGCACCGCGGCGACGCCCGCTTCGCTCGTGATCGTGCGGCAGAACGCCTCATCGGTGCCGTTGAAGCCGGTCGCGCCCACATCGACGGTGAGGAAGTAGGTTCCGTCCGCGGGCAGCACACTCAGGCCCGCGGCCTCCAAGCCCCGGCTTAAGCGGTCGCGCTTGGCCTCGAGTGCGCGCGCGAGGCCGCTGAAGTAGCCGTCGTCGAGGCCGAGGCCGGTGGCGACCGCGATCTGCAGCGCCGGCACGGTGGTAAACGTGGTGAACTGGTGCGCCTTGGCGATCGCACTCAACAGCGGCGGCGGCGCCGTGATCAGGCCGATCTTCCAGCCGGTGAGCGAGAAGGTCTTGCCGGCGGAGCCGATGCGAACACACCGATCGCGCATGCGGGGCAGCGTCATCAGCGGGATGTGCCGGCGGCCATCGAAAACGAGGTGCTCATAGACCTCGTCGCAGACGACGTAAGCGTCCCAGCGCTGCACGAGCCCGGCGAGGAAGCGCAACTCTTCGGCGCTGAACACCTTGCCGGACGGATTGTTCGGGCTGTTGATCACCAGGAGCTTGGTGCGCGGCGAAAATGCCGCCTCCAGCGCCGCAGCCGGCAACTCCCAATCCGGCGGCGTCATGCGGACCAGCCGCGGCACGCCGCCCGCGCGCAAAACCAGCGGCAGGTAGGCATCATAGAGCGGCTCGATCAGCACCACCTCGTCGCCCGGCTCGATCAGGCCGAAGAAGCAGTCGGCAAGCGCCTCGGTGGCGCCCGATGTCACCAGTACTTCCGTCTGCCAGTCGACGGCGAGATCGTAGAAGCGCTGCGCGTGTTGGGCGACGGCCTGGCGCAGGACGGGCAGCCCCGCCATCGGCGGATACTGGTTCGGGCCTGCAAGGATCGCCTCGGCAGCGGCGCGGCGGACCGGCTCGGGGCCGTCCTCGTCCGGGAACCCCTGGCCCAGGTTGATCGCGCCGTGCTCAGCGGCCAGCGCGCTCATAACGGTAAAGATGGTGGTCCCGAACGAGCCCAGCGCGGCATTGGTGGCTTTCATGCGGACGGCTTCCTGAACGGAGAAACTCCCCGCCATCGTAGCCGCGCCGGCGGCAGACGCAATCCTCGCGCTTCCCGCCTCGGTTGCCACTACATTGCTTGCAATTGATCGCATGCGGTTCCGTCGGCGGCGGAATACGCATCGCGAACTTGTCAAATTTGACTAGATGGTCTTATAATGCGCCGAATCGCGTGGGTGAAAACCGCCTTGAAGGACTTCCGCGAATTCCCTGCGGCGGTGCAAGAGCAAACCATCACCGCTCTCCGCATTGCGGCCCATGGCGAGAAGGCCGATACCGCCAAGCCTCTGAAAGGCATTGGTTCTGGCGTCTTTGAGATCGTCCTGCGCTCGCGCGGCGATGCCTATCGCGCCGTTTATGCGCTGCAGTTCGCGGACGAGGTCTGGGTGCTGCATGCTTTCCAGAAGAAATCCAAGGAGGGCATCAAGACGCCGAAGCACGAGATTGATGTCATCCGCGCGCGCCTTAAGAGCCTGGAGGCAATGTTTCGATGATCGACAAACTGGAATTGGTGAGAGGCAGCGACAACCCGTTTCGGGATGTCAGCCTGCCCGAGTCTGATACCAAGCTGATCAAGGCAGATCTGGCCGCGGAGATCATTCGTGTTTTGAGAGAACGAAACTTAACGGGCGCTCAGGCCGCTCAGGCCGCTGGCACGCCGGAAGCCGATATCTCGCGCATCCGGAATGCCGATCTCGCTCGGTTCACCATTGACCGGCTGGTCGCCATCCTGAACCGCCTTGATCGCGGCGTTAAAGTTCGCCTCGCAGTCAGGAATGGTGTCGGCTCTGAGCAAGGAATTCAAACTGGCGTGTAATAGGGTAGGCAAGCAGTTGAGATGGATAGCGCCAGGTACGCTGCCAACCGCAGGCAGCTGGTAGCGTAATGACGCCGGGAAAAACGGCAAAGGAGATGCAAGCGTGACCAACAATATTGGCTGCTGGTTTGAGATCTATGTGCAGGAAATGGAACGCGCCAAACACTTCTACGAGGCGGTGTTGAAAGTGCAGCTCCAGAAACTGGAAGGTCCTGGACCTGAAATGTGGGCCTTTCCGATGTTGATGGATGCGCCGGGCGCCTCCGGTTCTCTCGTGAAAATGGAAGGCGTCCCTTCAGGTGGCAACAGCACCATTGTCTACTTCAGCTGTGCCGACTGTGCGGTCGAGGCGGCGCGTGTTGCGCCTGCTGGCGGCCGCGTGCAGCAGGAAAAAATGTCGATCGGCGAATACGGCTTCATCGTGCTCGCCGTCGACACCGAAGGCAACATGTTCGGCCTGCATTCGATGGAGTGATGGCAGGCCGCAGGGAACGGATCGGAATCCGGGGCGTTTCGCCACCTAACCGCGCTGGCCGGGATCCCGCTTGCGCTCCGTCTCGGTGAGGGCTGACTCCGCCACCGCTGTCGCAATCCCTCGTCATTGCGAGCGAAGCGAAGCAACCCATCGCGCATCGAAAGTTCGGGGACGGGGAGTTCGAAGACATGATACGAACTTGTCGAGCAGAGATACTTATAGTGTCCCCATAATAGCCGAAATATCTCATATCGGATGGGCAAGAACATCATCAATCATCTCGGCAACCAATTCCGGAAACGTTTCTTCTATGCAACGGTGAGCGCGATTTAGAGTCGGCCATAATGCGTCACCGCAGCCGCCCTGAGCCAGAGAGACCCAGTGTGTCGGGTAGTAACGAGCCAACATCCCTAGTATATATGATACGATATAGGAAATACATATCTGCGAATACGTATTGCCACTTGGAAACGGCGCTATTAAAAAAAGACCTGGAATTCCAAGCATTGTTTCGATATATGCATGCATGAATTGCGGCGTTTGGCTGCGGAATAACTGAGATGTCCCCGTCATTATTGTCAACTTACCGTCTTCTTGAAGTTTATACCCCACGTCCTCATAATATTTTTTGAAGTTCTGAACGTTATACGAGGATATTTTTATCATTACTCCAGCGGTTTCACTATAAGTGATTTGGTTTATGTTCGCATACATTGGCCTGGTGTTAAGCACAACGTGATCTTTCGTTAGATCCGGCATGCGTTGAATTAGCTGTTCGAAAATAACCTCATCACCAAGTTTTGGTTGGTCGTAACTAATGCGCCAGCCTACAGCGCTAGATTGAATATGCATCGACATTCGATTTTTCGTGGCGCTTACCAAATCCGCAAACAGTCCAGCGCACGTGCGAACCTTTAGCTTTCTTAGAGCTTCAAGCCCCACGGATAGCTCGCCAGACAAATTATTACTCCAATCAATCGTCTCCAGTCCGTGTCCTCTGGTAAGTCCTTCTTCTCCCCCCTTGCGCCTGAACAGTAGCGTGAGGGCTCGTGAGAGGCTTGCTACTCCGTAGTAAGTTAGGAGTGGTTTTACAGTGTTGTTCGCTGCGTGCGCGTTCCGAAAGAATTCTCGCGCCTGCTTCGCTGAGGCGTTTATCTCCTTTACGCGCCGCGCGTTGAGGTCCCGGCAATGAATTTTCTTGAACCAAGTCGCAACGATGTCGCGGCTTTCCAACGATAGGAGCTGTTGCCACGTCTCTTGCTGCATACGCTATCCCTCTGGCGAACGTTCCTAAGGCGTCGCTAGCTTCATAACCTTTCGACGGTTTCATGTCTCGCACAGAGGACGGCAATCAGAAATCGCTTGCGACTTCCAGTCGTGGCTATTCGCGTCAATTGAGGGCTTCGCGCGAGCGACGTTCTCGGAGGTCAAGCGGCCATGCTCAGAATAGCTAGCGAAGTCGTTACCTAAAGGGCAGCGGTGGACGCGGGAGCCCCCGCTAATCTCTTGAGATACTGGTGGAGCCGAGGGGGGTCGAACCCCTGACCTTCGCATTGCGAACGCGACGCTCTCCCAACTGAGCTACGGCCCCGATACGCGTTTCAAGCGTGACCGGATAATGGGTGCTGCGTCCGGCCGCTGTCAAGCGTGTGCCGGCTGCACGCGGCGCGCGGGTGCGTGCTTGCGCACCGCAGCATGCGCCATTAGGGTACGCCGCAACTGCTTACAGAGAGAGACGGGTTAAGCGATGGATGTGATTATCGGCCCGCTGTTCTGGCTGCTGACGACCGTGATCGACCTCTACATCTGGGTGCTGATCGCCGGCGCGATCTTGAGCTGGCTGATCGCTTTCAACGTCGTCAACACGCAGAACCGCTTCGTGTACAGCGTCGGCGATTTTCTCTACCGCGTCACCGAGCCGGCGCTGAAGCCGATCCGCCGCTATCTGCCGAACCTGGGCGGCATCGACATCTCGCCCCTGGTCCTGATCCTGTTGCTCCTGTTCGCCCAGCAGGTTCTCGCCCGTCTCTACCATGCCATCGCTCTCTGAGGCGCCGGCGTCGCCGTTCCGGGCGGTTGCCGGCGGCGTGCGGGTCCGTGTCCGCTTAAGCCCGCGCGCGAGCCGCGCCCGTTGCCTGGGCGTGGTCGCCGACCCCGCGGGCGGCGTCGCGCTCAAGATCGCGGTACCGGCGACACCGGTGGACGGTGCGGCGAACGCGGCGCTGATCCGCTTCCTCGCCGATTCCTGGCGGTTGCCGAAGACCGCGATCGCGCTGGTCGCGGGCAGGGCCGACCGGCAAAAGACCCTGCATGTCAGCGGCTC
The DNA here is from genome assembly GCA_049291695.1 of Defluviicoccus sp. Lineage (GTDB taxonomy): Bacteria > Pseudomonadota > Alphaproteobacteria > Rhodospirillales > Defluviicoccaceae > Defluviicoccus. Next base: position 68,902 of record JBATPX010000120.1, on the reverse strand, counting down.
ACCCGAGACACTGCTGACGCGGCTGGCGGCGTGGAGTGCGACGATCCAGCCGCCGGCGCCGGAGCGGGCCGATGGCTAAGGCCGAGATCATCGACGGCCGCCAACTCGCAACCGAACTCAGCCGCAAGGTCCGCGACGAGATCGCGAGCCTGCGCAAGTTCCACCGCCTGACGCCGGGGCTCGCAGTCGTCCTGGTTGGCGAGAACGAGGCAAGCACGGTCTATGTCCGCAACAAGGTCCTGCAGAGTGAGGCCGTCGGCATCAAATCGTTCGCGCATCACCTGCCGGCCGACATTCGAAACGACGATCTCCTGACGCTCATTCGCGGCCTGAACAATGACGAGCGGGTCAATGGCATCCTGGTGCAGCTGCCGCTGCCAGCGCAGATCGACGCGGCCGCCATCCTCGCCATGGTCGACCCCGACAAGGACGTGGACGGCTTCCATGTCATCAATGCCGGCCGGCTTGCGACCGGCGCGCCGGGGGCTCTGGTGCCGTGCACGCCCTACGGCTGCTTGCGCTTGATCAAAAGCCGGCATGCCGCGCTCGGCGGTCTTAAGGCGACAATCGTCGGCCGCAGCAACATCGTCGGCAAGCCGATGGCGCAGTTGCTGCTGAACGAGAACTGCACGGTGACCATCGCCCACTCCAGAACCGCCGACCTCGCGGCCGAATGCCGCGCGGCGGACGTGCTTGTCGTCGCCGTCGGCCGGCCGCGGCTGGTGGGCGGTGAGTGGATCAAGCCCGGCGCAACGGTGATCGACGTCGGCATCAACCGGGTGCCGGTGGCGGGCGGGACGACGCGGCTCGTCGGCGACGTCGACTTCAATGACGCGAGCGCGGTGGCGGGCGCGATCACCCCGGTTCCAGGCGGTGTCGGCCCGATGACGGTTGCGTGCCTGATGCGCAACACCTTAATCGCCGCCTGCCGCCAGCGCCACTTCGACGAGCCCGATCTTTAGGCCCGGTTTTTTTTGGGCCCGCCGCCGGCCATTGCGGTTTATTTTGCGACGCAATATCCTTAAGATGTCTGCGGTCTCTTGTTGAGACTGATTTGCGTTTGCACAGGTGACCTGTTGGCGCATAATGGTTAGCGTGGTCAAAGAAAGACACAGCGAGGCGAGCATGGATGCGTATGCGACCGCGATCGGCAGCTTTCCCCTGATGATGGCGAGCGAGGGGGAGCGCGTGCGGATCGTCGGCTTCCGGGGCGGCCGGGAGTTTGCGAAAAGGATGAACGATCTGGGACTGCCGCTCGGCGCCGAGGTCGTCGTCATGCATCGGCAATCTCGCGGCGCCTTTGTCCTCGGCCATCGTGATGTCCGGGTCGGCCTCGGCGGCGGCATGGCGCACAAGGTGCTGGTGTCACCCTGCACGGAGCAGGAGGCGTGAATCTGCGCCTGCCCGACCTTGCCGTCGGCGAGCGTGGGCGGATCGTAGCCTATGAACCCGGACAGCGCGACTATCGACAGCGCCTGTTGGCGATGGGGCTGACGCCGGGAACCGAACTCGTCGTTACAAGGCTGGCTCCTCTCGGCGATCCGGTCGAGGTCCGGGTCCGCGGCACGGCCGTCAGCCTGCGCAAGAGCGAAGCCGCCGTGCTGCGGGTCGAACGGTTGGACTAAAAAGGCAAGACTTCCATGAAAGCCGGTCCGACCATAGGCTTGGTGGGCAACCCGAACTGCGGCAAGACGACGCTGTTCAATGCGCTCACCGGCGCCCGGCAGCAGGTCGGCAACTGGCCCGGCGTCACAGTCGAACGCAAGTCGGGCATTTGGCGGCGCGGCGGCCGTGAGTTTCAGGTGGTCGACTTGCCAGGCGTGTATGCGCTGGGCGAAGTCTCCGAATCGTCGCTCGATGAGCGGGTTGCCCGCGACTACATCCTCGCCGGCGAGGCGGACATTTTCGTCAACATCGTCGATGCCTCCAACCTCGAGCGAAATCTTTATCTGACCGCGCAACTGATTGAAATGCGGGTCCCGCTTGTCATCGCGCTCAACATGTTTGATATCGCCCGCGAGCGCCGCATCCGCATCGATGCCGAGGCCCTTGCGCGCGAGCTGGGATGTCCCGTGGTGCCGCTGGTTGCCCACCGCGGCGAAGGATTGAGCGCCCTCGGCGAGGCGATCGAGCGCGCGCTCATCGAGCGGCCGGTGCCGCCGATCGAACTCGGCTATGACGGCGCTGTCGAAGCGGCAATTGCCGAGCTGATGCCGCACCTTGCGCCAACCGCCGCCGCCCGCGGCGTGAACGGGCGCTGGCTTGCGGTCAAACTCCTCGAAGGCGATACCGGCGCCTATGCCCTCGTCACCCCCGAGATCGTGCACCGGGCAACGGCGCTGCAAGAGGCAATCGCCGAGCGTTCCGGCGAGGATGCCGACATCCTGGTCGCCGACAGCCGCTACGGCTTTGCCAACAGCCTGATTCAGTCCGCGGTCACGCGCCTGGGCGTCGTCCGGCAGACCGTGACCGACCGCATCGACCGCATCGTCCTGCACCGGCTGTTCGGCATCCCGATCTTCCTCGTGGTGATGTACGCGTTGTTCCTGTTCACCATCAACGTCGGCAGCGCGTTCATCGATTTTTTCGATCAGGTCGCCGGCACGCTGCTGGTCGATGGCGGCGGGGCGCTGTTGAATGCGTTGGCGGCGCCGGAGTGGCTCACCGTGCTGGTGGCGGGCGGCATCGGCGGCGGCATCCAGACCGTTGCCACCTTCGTGCCGATCATCGCGTGTCTCTATCTGTTTTTGTCGTTTCTGGAAGACTGCGGCTACATGGCCCGGGCCGCGTTCGTCATGGACCGGCTGATGCGCACCATCGGCCTGCCCGGCAAGTCGTTCATCCCGTTGATCGTCGGCTTCGGCTGCAACGTGCCGGCGATCATGGCAACGCGGACGCTCGAAAACCGGCGCGACCGCATCCTCACCGTGATGATGGCGCCGTTCATGTCGTGCGGTGCGCGGCTGCCCGTCTACGCCTTGTTCGCGGCCGCCTTCTTCCCTCAAGGCGGCCAGAATATCGTTTTCGCGCTGTACCTGATCGGCATCGCGTTTGCGGTGCTGACCGGGCTGACGCTCAGGCATACGCTCCTCAAGGGCGATGCCTCGCCGTTCGTGATGGAGCTGCCGCCCTACCACCTGCCGACGCTGAAGGGCATCGTGTTGCGCACCTGGGACCGGCTCAAGAGCTTCGTCATCCGCGCCGGACGGATCATCATTGTCTGCGTGGTGGCCCTCAACACGCTCGGCTCGGTTGCGACCGACGGCTCCTTCGGCCACGAGAACACCGAGCGCTCGTTGCTGGCCAGCATCGGCCGGGCGATCACGCCGGCGTTCGCGCCAATGGGCCTCAGTAAGGACAATTGGCCGGCGACGGTGGGGCTTTTCACCGGCATCTTCGCCAAGGAGGCGGTGGTCGGCACGCTTGACGCCCTCTACACCAGTCTCGCCGCCGCAGACGCCGGCCGGGCCGACGAGGGCAGCGATGACGGCGGCTTCGATCTCGGTGCCGGCCTGCTGGCGGCGCTGGCGACCATCCCTGCGAATCTGGCGCAGCTCGCCGATGCGCTGACCGACCCCCTGGGCTTGAGCATCGCAAGCACCCCCGACCTTGCCGCAGCGGCCGAGACCCAAGGCGTCGCGGTCGGCACGTTCGGCGCCATGGCCAGCCGCTTCGACGGACAGATCGGCGCCTTTGCCTACCTTCTCGCCGTGCTCCTGTATCTACCGTGCGTCTCGGCAGTGGCCGCCATCTGGCGCGAGACGGGGCCCATGTGGACGATCTTTTCCATCCTTTGGACCACAGGGCTGGCCTATGGGGCGGCGGTCATTGTCTACCAGGTCGGGACTTGGCAGCGGGACCCTGGCCAGGCGCTCGCATGGACCGCGGGCGTCGCCCTTGTCTTTGCCGGCACAATCATCTTCATGCGCCAGTTCGGCTTGCACCGTCCCTCAGGCGCGGCCGCGGTGCCGGCGGAATAGGACCGTCTTAATGCTGCTCACCGACGTCAAGACCTACCTGATCCGCCACAAGCGGGCGACCACCGCCGAACTGACGACGCATTTCGGGATCGAGAGCAGCGCGCTGACCGGCATGCTCGAACACTGGATTCGCAAAGGTATGGTCCGTCCGATCATGGGGCAGACAGGCCCTACCTGCGGCGGCTGCGCCCGCTGCGCGCCGGCGGCCGATCCGATCTATGAATGGACGGGCGCGGGTGCGGAACCGAGGGCGTACCACGAGGGCGTGCTGGTAACCGAAGGGCGGCGATGCTAAAAGCCGGTCGATGACCGAGCCCGCCCGGATCCGCAATTTCGCCATCGTCGCCCATATCGATCACGGCAAGTCCACGCTTGCCGACCGGCTGATCGAGCACTGCGGCGGGCTTACCGAACGGGAGATGCGCGACCAGGTGCTGGATTCGATGGAAATCGAGCGCGAACGCGGCATCACCATCAAGGCGCAGACAGTGCGCCTGACCTACGCCGCCGGCGACGGCCACGCCTACATCCTCAATCTGATGGATACACCCGGCCACGTCGATTTCTCGTACGAAGTGAGCCGGAGCCTTGCGGCGTGCGAGGGCTCGCTGCTGCTCGTCGATGCGACGCAAGGGGTCGAGGCACAAACGCTGGCGAACGCCTACCTCGCGCTTGAAAACGACCACGACATCATCCCTGTCCTCAACAAGATCGACCTCCCGGCCGCCGATGCGGAGCGCGTTCGCCGCCAGATCGCGGACGTGATCGGCCTCGATGGCTCGGGCGCGGTCGCGATCTCCGCCAAGACCGGCGAGGGCGTCGGCGCGCTGCTGGAGGCGATCGTCACCCGCCTGCCGGCGCCGCAGGGCGACGCTTCGGCACCGCTCAAGGCGCTCCTGGTCGACAGCTGGTACGATCCCTACCTCGGCGTCATGATCCTGGTGCGGATCGTCGATGGCTGGCTCAAGCGCGGCATGAAAATCCGCATGATGGCGGCCGGCACCGCGCACCAGGTCGAGCAGGTCGGCGTCTTCACGCCGAAACCGGTGCAAAGCGAAGCGCTCGGCCCCGGCGAGATCGGCTTTCTCACCGCTGGCATCAAGGCGGTGGCGGAGACCTCTGTGGGCGACACCATCACCAGCGACCGTCAGCCGACCGCCGTTCCCCTGCCCGGCTTCAAGCCGACGCTGCCGGTGGTCTTCTGCGGCCTGTTCCCCGCCGATGCCACCGAGTTCGAGAACTTGCGCGAATCGTTGGCGAAACTCCGCCTCAACGACGCCAGCTTTCACTACGAGCCGGAGAGCTCGGCCGCGCTCGGCACCGGCTTTCGCTGCGGGTTCCTTGGGTTGTTGCACCTGGAGGTGATCCAGGAGCGCCTTTCTCGCGAGTTCGATCTCGACCTGATCGCAACCGCGCCCAGCGTCATCTACCGGGTGCACATGACCGACGGCACCGTGCAGGAGCTGCACAACCCCGCCGACATGCCGGACGTGGTCAAGATTGCCACGATCGAGGAACCGTGGATCCGCGCCACGATCTTCGTGCCGGGCGACTATGTCGGCGCCGTCCTGCAACTGTGCACCGAGCGGCGTGGTGAACAGCAGGAGCTGACGTATACCGGCAACCGGGCGATGGTTGTCTATCACTTGCCGCTGAACGAGGTCGTGTTCGACTTTCATGACCGGCTGAAGTCGATCTCGCGCGGCTACGCCAGCTTCGACTACGAAGTGACCGGCTTCCGCACCGGCAACCTGGTCAAGGTGGCGATCCTGATCAACGCCGAGCCGGTCGATGCCTTCTCGTTCATCTGCGATCGCGGCCAAGCCGAGAGCCGCGGCCGCGCCATCTGCCAGCGCTTGAAGGATCTGATCCCGCGGCAGATGTTCAAGATCCCGATCCAGGCGGCGATCGGCGGCAATGTCGTCGCGCGCGAGACGATCAGCGCCTTGCGCAAGGACGTGACCGCAAAGTGCTACGGCGGCGACATCACGCGCAAGCGCAAGCTCTTGGAGAAGCAGAAAGCCGGCAAGAAACGGATGCGCCAGTTCGGCCGGGTGGAGATCCCCCAGTCGGCCTTCATCGCCGCGCTCAAGCTGTCGGAAGACTGAAGCCGGACTGATGCGGAAGCGGCGCGACCGCGGCCCTTCGGGCGCCCGGGCTAGGCGGCCGGCTGCCCCGCCGAAACTTGGGTCGGATGCAGTTTGCGGTCGAGGCCGCGGGCGCGTGCCGCCATGATCACCATTTCGACGACGTCGTCAAACTTTCGGAAATAATCCGTGTTAACGATCATATCGAAGTTGGTGGGATCATTGTAGCGGGAGTGAAACAGATCCCAGATGAACTTGCCGCGACGTTTGTTGTTGTCTTGCACTTTGCGCTTGGCTTCGGCGTAGGAAATGCTTTCATCCTCGGAAATGCGAGTCGCGCACGCCTCGACCGAACCGACAATGCGCACGCGCAAGACATCCCGGCCGGCCAGAATGACGTGGCCGCCGCGGCCGACGATGACGCCGCCGGTGTGATAGAGACCGCGAATCACCGTCGACAGGAAATGGACGTACTCGTCACGGCTGACGTGCTTGCCGAAGACGGCCGAATAGATCCAGGCGTCAACCGCATCGAGCTTCTCGTTGAGGGCTTCAATAAGCGTCGAACTGACATTGGCCTCGGTGGCGATCGCGGTGATGATCTCCGATCCGTAAAGCTCGATGCCCATCCGCTGGGCAACGGCGCGCGCAATCACGTCGCCGCCGGAGCCCAGGGTCCGCGAAATCGTGATGACCGGCTGGCGGGCCTGACGGGCCCGCGCCGGCGGCTCCTCCAGAGCGCGTACGATGGCCTGGATGACCGCTTGTGCGTCGATTGCCATGGATGTCGCCTCAACTCCCCGCCTCACGTTTCTTCATAACACTCTGTCATCCTGATAGCAAAGCGTCGCGTGCTATTCCGCCGGCCGGCGCACGATCGACATCGGGGCCTGGTGGCACCGGTGACGCGAATCGCCGGTCGGGACGGACGGAGTGAGCGAAGGTGCCGCAGCTTGAAGGTCAGCCAGGTGTGGAGCCCAGCGGTCCGGCGTCCGGAATATCATCGAAGTCGGGGACATCGAAGTCCGCCGGCGCCTGGCCCTGGTTGATCTCCTTTACACGGAACTGTCGGTAAAGGCTGCGCATCGCGGCGTAAGGATCGAGGGAATTGCGCTCGACGTCCTCGATCCCCTCGAAGTTGGCGGCCCGCGCGTCTATCGCCGTCATGCCGAGGCGGACGTAGGAATAAAGCGCCCGATCGTCGTTCCGCACGCGGACCCACCATGCAAAGGGATCGAGCACGAACGTATCCACGGCGAAGCCGACCGCATCGCGCGGATTCGACGGCCCAAGCAGCGGCAACATCAGGAACGGTCCCTCCCCGACCCCCCAGACCGCCAGCGTCTGGCCGAAGTCTTCCCCGTGTTTAGCAATGCCGAAGTGATCGGCGGCCGGATCGGCAAGGCCACCGATGCCAATCGTGGAGTTGATTGCAAACCGGGCCGCGGTGTCACCGGCACGTGCGAACTCCGCCTGCATCAGGTCGTTCGCCAGGATGACTGGCGACTTGAGATTGTGCAGGACGTTGGAGACCCCGTTGCGGACCGGCGGCGGCGTCAGTGCCCGATAAAAGATTGCGGCCGGCTTCAAGAACAGCGCATCGACCACTCGATTGAAGGCGTAGACACGGCGATTGACCGGCTCGAGCGGATCGTTGCGGGCCTCGAATTCGGCCCGCGCCTCGCGATCGCTGGCGGGCGGCACCGCGGCGCAGCCGATGACGGTCGCAAGCTGCAGCAACGCCGCGAGCAGCGCTGCCGCCACGTGCCGTGCCGTACGCCGTGTCTTGCTTCGATACCGGATGAAGAGCGTCGTCGTGATGGGCAATCGTCCGCCTCGCCTGCGCGCCACATCGAAAGCAGTGACGCGGTGCTACTCAAGCGCCGGCGGCGAGTAGCATACCGTCTGCAAAAAAACCAGCGTGTGCCGGCGCCGCCGCTCGACAAGCTGCATCGGACACGCGTATTCCGTTGCGGTCCTCCGTCCACTGCGTATAATGGTTGTAGTTCGTTGAGATTTGTCCTCCTGGTGCTTCGAAAAGGCGCGTCCTAAATGGGCTGGGTGACGCTGCCTTGTTTGGAAGCCGTTGCCGTCGGCGGCGAGAGTTGGCACTTTGCGCTGAGGCGACGGCGTCGATCCGGCCGGAAAGCACGAGACGTCCCTCACCCATGAACTGCGAGATCCTGGAGTGCGCGCCATGACCGATCGGCTACCCTCAACGACATTGTTGTCCGTGGTGGCCCCGTTGCCGGGCGGCGTCAAGGTCTCGTTCGAGTTCTTTCCGCCCAAGACCGCGGAAATGGAGGATAAACTGTGGGCTTGCATCACGCGGCTTGCGACGCTTGAACCGGCTTACGTCTCGGTCACCTACGGCGCCGGCGGCACGACGCGCGAGCGCACGCACGCGACCGTCGTCCGACTGCGAAAGGAAACCGCGCTTGAACCGGCGGCGCACTTGACGTGCGTCGGTGCCACACGTGAGGAGATCGACGCAATTGCGCGCCGGTACTGGGCAGCCGGCGTGCGGCATATCGTCGCGCTGCGCGGTGATCCGCCCGAAGGCACCCCCCACTATCAGCCGCATCCCGGCGGCTATGCCTACGCGGGCGACCTTGTTGCAGGTTTGAAGCGAGTCGCGGATTTCGAGATCAGCGTTGCCGCGTACCCGGAAATGCACCCGGAGGCGCCCAGCCCGCAGTTCGACATCGAGAACCTCAAGCGCAAGATCGATGCCGGCGCGACGCGGGCGATCACTCAGTTTTTCTTTGATGTCGATGTCTTCTTCCGCTTTCTCGATCGCTGCCACGCGGCCGGCATCAGCGTGCCGATCATTCCCGGCATTCTGCCGGTCACCAACTTTGGCCAGGTGGTGCGCTTTGCCAAGCAATGCGGGGCGGCCGTGCCGGCCTGGATGGGTGAGCTGTTCGCAGGCCTTGACAGCGATCCCGAAACCCGCCGCCTGATCGCGGCGTCGGTCGCGATCGAACAGTGCCGCGCGCTTTACGCTGGCGGCGTGAAGCAGTTTCATTTCTACACCTTGAACCGGGCCGACCTCGCCTTTGCGATCTGCCACGTCCTCGGCGTGCGGCCGAAGGTGCGAGCGGAAGCGCAGCCGGCAATGGCGGCTCGCGCCGGAGAAGGCCGATGACGATACGCCAACACCGCCTCGAGCTGGTCACGAAGTGTCTTCAGGAGCGGATCCTGGTCCTTGACGGGGCGATGGGCACGATGATCCAGCGCCATCGGCTGGACGAGGCCGATTACCGCGGTGAGCGCTTCCGTGACTGGCCGCGCGATCTCAAGGGCAATAACGACCTCTTGACCCTCACTCAGCCGGATATCATCAGAGGCATCCACAAGCAGTACCTCGACGCCGGCGCCGACATCATCGAGACCAATACCTTCAATTCGACGCGGCTCGCCCAGTCGGACTACGGCCTCGAGGCGTATGCGCGCGAGTTGAACGTCGCCGGCGCAAAGATTGCCCGCGCTGCCGCTGATGAGCACGCAACGCCCGACAAGCCGCGGTTCGTTGCCGGCGCCATCGGCCCGACCAACCGGACGGCCTCGATTTCGCCCGACGTCAGCGATTCCGGCTTTCGCAACGTTAGCTTCGATCAGCTGAAGGACGGCTACCGCGAAGCCGCCGCGGGACTGATCGAGGGCGGTTGCGATCTCATCCTCATCGAAACGGTGTTCGATACGCTCAACGCCAAGGCGGCAGTTTACGCGATCGAGGAGATCTTTGCCGACGAAGGCTCAAGGCTGCCGGTCATGATTTCGGGCACGATCACCGATCTCTCGGGCCGCAATCTCTCCGGCCAGACCGCCGAAGCGTTCTGGAATTCGCTCAAGCATGCGAGGCCGCTCACCATCGGGCTCAACTGCGCGCTCGGTGCCGAACAGATGCGCGCGCACGTTGCCGAGTTGTCGCGGATTGCCGACACCCACATCTGCGCCTATCCGAACGCCGGCCTGCCGAACGAATTCGGCGAGTACGACGAGACGGCGGCGATGACGGCCGGCCACCTCCGCGAATGGGCGCAATCGGGGCTCGTCAATGTCGTCGGCGGCTGCTGCGGCACCACGCCGGACCACATCGCCGCGATCGCTCAAGCCGTTGCCGGCATGCAGCCGCGCCCAATCCCGGCACTGCCGAGGATGCTGCGGCTGTCCGGCCTCGAACCCTTGAACATTGCGTCGTAAGCGAGGATCGGCATCGCTTCATGAGAACCTTCATCAACATCGGCGAGCGGACCAACGTCACCGGCTCCGCCAAGTTCCGCAAACTGATCCTCGCCGGGGACTACGAGGCCGCCCTGCAGGTGGCGCGCGACCAGGTGGCGAACGGCGCCCAGATCATCGACGTCAACATGGACGAGGGCATGCTCGACGCCGAGGCGGCGATGGTCCGCTTCCTCAACATGATTGCCGGTGAGCCGGACATCTCGCGGGTGCCGATCATGGTCGATTCCTCCCGCTGGGAGGTGATCGAGGCCGGTCTCAAGTGCCTGCAGGGCAAGGGGATCGTCAACTCGATCAGTCTCAAGGAGGGGGAGGAGCCGTTCCTTGAGCACGCACGCAAGGTGCGCCGCTATGGCGCCGCGGTCGTCGTCATGGCGTTCGACGAGCAGGGTCAGGCCGACACGGCCGACCGCAAGGTCGCGATCTGCACCCGCGCCTACCGCCTGCTGGTGGACAAAATCGGCTTTCCGCCGGAGGACATCATTTTCGATCCCAACATCTTTGCCGTCGCAACCGGGATCGAGGAGCACAACGGCTACTGCCTTGCCTATTTCGAAGCGGCGCGGCGGATCAAGGATGAGCTGCCGTTCGCCCATATTTCGGGCGGGCTTTCGAACGTTTCGTTCGCCTTCCGCGGCAACGATCCAGTGCGCGAGGCGATGCACGCGGTCTTTCTGTATCACGCGATTGCCGCCGGCATGGACATGGGCATCGTCAACGCCGGCCAGATCGCGGTCTACGAGGAAATCCGGACAGACTTAAGGGAGCGGGTCGAGGATGTGATCCTCAACCGCCGTCCGGATGCGACCGAACGCCTGCTTGAGATCGCGGGCGAATTCAAGGGCGAGGCGAAGGCGAAAGTGGTCGACGACAGCTGGCGGCAGCTGCCGGTCGGCGAACGGCTCACCCATGCGCTGGTCAACGGCATCTCGGAATTCATCGAAGCCGATACCGAAGAGGCGCGCCAAATCGCCGTCCGACCGATCGAGGTGATCGAGGGACCGCTGATGGCGGGCATGAATGTCGTCGGCGATCTGTTCGGCGCCGGCAAGATGTTTTTGCCGCAGGTCGTCAAGAGCGCGCGGGTGATGAAGCAGGCGGTCGCCTACCTGCTGCCGTTCATGGCCGCCGAGAAGGATGGCCAGCCTCAGCAGACGGCGGGAAAGGTGTTGATGGCGACCGTGAAGGGCGACGTGCACGACATCGGCAAGAACATCGTCGGCGTCGTCCTGCAGTGCAATAACTACCATGTCATCGACCTGGGCGTCATGGTGCCGGCGGCAAAGATCCTGGAGGCCGCGCGCAAGGAGAACGTCGACGTCATCGGCCTGTCCGGTCTGATCACGCCCTCGCTCGACGAGATGTGTTACGTCGCTGCCGAAATGCAGCGCCAGGGCTTCACGCAACCGCTGCTGATCGGCGGCGCGACGACATCGCGCGTGCACACCGCGGTCAAGATTCAACCCAATTACGGCGGCCCCTTGGCCTATGTGCCGGACGCCTCGCGCGCCGTCGGCGTTTGCGCCGGCTTGCTCGCCGCTGACGGTGCCGCCTACGCGGAGAAGGTCCGCACCGAATACCGGGCCCTGCGCGAAGCCCACAGCCGCAAGCGCGACGACAGCCAGCGGCTGCCGCTGGCGCAAGCGCGCGCCAACCGGAGCAGGCCCGACTTCGATGGGTATCGGCCGCCGGTGCCGGCCAAACTTGGCCTCACCGTCTTCGACGACTATCCATTGCATGAGCTGTCCGAGCGAATCGACTGGACTCCCTTCTTCCGCGTCTGGGAGCTAGCCGGAACGTTCCCCGCGATCCTTGACGACGCGGTCGTGGGCGATGTCGCCCGCAACGTCTATGCCGACGCGCAAGCGATGCTCACGCGGATGGTGGCTGAGCGCTGGGTGCGGGCGCGCGGGGTGATCGGCTTCTGGCCGGCGAACAGCATCGGCGATGACGATGTCGAGGTGTTCAGCGACGACCGCCGGCGCGGCGTGCTCGCCACCATTCACACGCTGCGGCAACAGATGATGCGGGCGCGCGACGGCCGTGCCAACTTCGCCCTTGCCGACTTTGTCGCCCCGCGCGAAAGCGGCATCGCCGACTGGATCGGCGGCTTTGCGGTCTCAACCGGCGAGGGGCTGGAAGCGATCGTCAAGGACTTCGAACGGCAGCATGACGACTATCACTCCATTATGGCCAAGGCGCTCGCCGACCGCCTGGCGGAAGCGTTCGCGGAGCGGATGCACGAGCGGGTGCGCAAGGAGTTCTGGGGCTATGCGGCCGACGAGCAGCTTTCCAACGATGCCTTGATCAAGGAAGAATACCGCGGCATCCGCCCTGCCCCCGGCTATCCCGCCTGCCCCGACCACACCGAGAAGCGGACCCTGTTCGATCTCTTGCAGGCCGAGCGCAATGCCGGCATCACGCTCACCGAGAGCTTCGCCATGCTGCCGGCGGCGAGCGTTGCCGGCTATTACTTCTCGCATCCGGAAAGCCGCTATTTCGGCGTCGGCCGCATCCACCGCGACCAGGTCGACGACTACGCGCGGCGCAAAGGCATGAGCCTCAAGGAGATGGAGCGCTGGCTCGCGCCCATCCTCGCTTACGATCCGGAGCTCGGGAACGGCTGAAAAGGCAACAGTTCTGCCGCCAGATGCTGCCGGGGATCAGCGCAGCCTCAGCTCGCCGCTGGTTTCGGCGCCGAGGCAACAACCAAGCGATCGCCGCCCTCCGTCCGTGCCTGGCCGAGGGCGCCACGACAGCGGAACATCAGATGCGCCAGCGCCTCACCGCAATGGTATTCCGCAAGGCCGATTGACAGAGTGATCACGCCCAAGGGCTGAGCCGTTGCCCTGTTGATGATCTTGCGCGAGGCGAAGGCGGTGCGAAAGGCGTTCGCTATCGCGACCACAGCCTCGGCCTCGGCACCCCGAAGGACGATCCCAAACGAATCGCAGCCATGGCGAGCGACAAACCCGCGGCTGCCGAACGCCCTCTGCAGCTCGGCCGCGATCATCCGCAACAGTTGGTCGCCGTTGGCGCGGCCATGGCGCTGGTTGAACGTGGCAAAGTAATCGATATCGAGCATTAGCACGACGAGGCGTCCGCGCGTCTCCGCCGCCTCTGCGGCCGCCGATCGCAGGTTGCCGTAGAAAGCCTTCCAGTTCGCGACCTTGGTCAGGCTGTCGAGGCGCGAGTCGGCCAGTGCCGCGTTGGCGCTTTCCCGCGCGGCCTCCAAGCGTTCACCGGCAATGGTAACCCTCTCGCGCAGGGCCTTCTCACCCTCAAGAATGTGCGCCGCTGCCTTGACCACCGCCTGCATGGTTTCGTTCGGGGACTTGGAGCGGATCGAGTTAGGGGAACAGCACAGGCGTAACAGGTCGCGGCCCTTGACGAGCAGGCCGTGGGCGTGGGCGATATCGGTCTCGATGCCAGCGACAACCGTGCCCAGAGAGCTGAAAGCCGCATCGACGGCCGCCGTCTCGCCGTTTGCGCCGAAATGCTTTTCGAACAGCGTCTCGCAGACGCTGCTGGTGATCGGCGCGTCGTCAGCGATGAGGGCGTCTATCTCCTCGACCAGCGCCGGCGGATCGCCGGCGAAGTAGCTGTTCCAGACGTGCAGGGCGGCCGCGGTCAACGGCAGGCCAAGCTGCTTCAGCTTGGCAAGCGATGCCTCGGCATGCGCTGTTGTCGCACTCAGGAACGCATTGTCGTCCACGGGCGTGCTCGATGACGCGAAATGGCGGGGATCAAGGCCGCGGCCAGGATCGGCTGTTCCCGAGGCACCTACCCTCGGTCGGCACGTTTTGCATCGCACTGCTGCGACGGTGCAAGCGTGAGCATGCGCGAAACCGGTGACGGTTCCGTTAAGGCGCAGCCAGCGGCGGCTTGCGCCATTGCCGGGCTGATGGCGGTGTGGCTGCCTTCGCCCGGACCGGCGAGGAACGGTGCGAGATGGTTCTTGGCCAGCATCTCCGTCGTGATTTCTTCCGCCGGCACCGGACGGGAAAGCAGGTAGCCCTGGAAAATGTCGCACTGCTGCGCCGCGAGTGCACGGAGCTGCCCCGGCGTTTCCACACCTTCGGCGACGATGACGAAGCCAAGGCCGTGCGCCATCTGGATCAGCGCCTTCACGATCTGCGAGTCGTCCGATGAGGTCTCGAGGTTGGCAACGAACGACTGATCGATCTTGATCGCGGTACCGGGGAACGAGCGCAGATGGTTGAGCGACGAGTAACCGGTGCCGAAATCATCGAGCGCGACACGTACGCCGATATCGAGCAGCCGGCTCAGAACCGCCTGCACGGCGTCGGGCGACTTGAGCAGACTGCTCTCCGTCAGCTCGATTTCGAGGTGGTGCGGCGGCACGTTGGCGTCTTGCAGTGTCCCCTTGATCGACTCGAAGAATGTGCCGTCACGGAACTGCCGCGCAGCGGCGTTGACGCAGACGTGGAAATCGCTGAAGCCGGCATCGAGCCAGCGCTTGGCTTGTGCGCACGCCTCCTGCAGCACCCAGCGGCCGATGGTGACAATCAGGCCGGTCTCCTCGGCGACGTGAATGAAATCGCCCGGCTTGACAATTCCCTTGTCCGGAGAGTGCCAGCGCAACAGCGCCTCCAGGCCCACGACCCGGCCCGAGTTCGCCGCAATCTGAGGTTGGTACCACAGTGCGAACTCGCAACGTTCCAGCGCATGGTGCAGATCGCGCTCAATGCTCAAGAGCCTGGAGGCCTTGAGATGCATGTCCATCGTATAGAATTGGAAGTTGTTGGCGCCCTCTTCCTTGGCATGATACATCGCTGTATCGGCACTTTTGAGCAGATCGTCGATATTATCGGCATCCATCGGATAGACGGCGACGCCAACACTGGTGCTTGAGCGGATCTCGTCGCTGCCGATCTGAAACGGCTCGCGGAAGGCGGCCAGAATGCGCTCGCAGAAGTGGGCGACCATCGCCGGATCGGTGATCTCGTCGAGCACCATCGCAAACTCGTCGCCGCCCAACCGGGCGACGATATCGCTGGCCCGCACCACATTGCGCAGGCGTTCGGACACGGCTTGCAACAGTCCGTCGCCGACCTGATGGCCGAGCGTGTCGTTGATCAGTTTGAAGCGGTCGAGATCCAAAAACACGAGCGCGACCGAGCGATGGTAGCGTTCCGCCCGCGCCAGGGTTTTTGACAGGAACTCCCGGAACAAAAAGCGGTTGGCGAGGCCCGTCAACTGGTCGTACTTCGCGAGCTCGGCCAGACGCAGCTCGCCGCGATAGCGCTCCAGCGCGTATCGCAAAGCTCGGTCGAGCAACGGTACGGTCAACTCGCTCTTGACCAGGTAATCCGACGCACCGGCGCGCATCGCCTCCAGGTCGACCTCACGGCTGGCGTCGCCGGTCAAGAGGATGATCGGCCCCTGGCAGCCGAGCGCGATGGCTTCGCGCACGAGCTCGATCCCCGTCCGTTCGCCGAGCCGATAGTCGATCAGGTAGATGTCATGCGCCTGTTCGGTGATGCTGCGCAGCGCATCTTCCCACTGGCTCCGCCAATCAATCTTGCAGTGGCGGCCGTAGATCTCGAACAGCATGGCTCGGGCGAGGATGTAGTCGTCCTCGTCGTCGTCAACCAAAAGGATGCTCGGCGCTTCCCACGAGATTTGCCGCTTGCCGCGGCGGTGGTCGCCCTGCCGCGACCGGGCGTAGCGGATTGAACGCTCCATTAGCACCGCCGACGTCTGGCCCTTGACCAGGAAGTCGGCAGCACCGGCGCGCATGGCCTCAAGATCGAGCTGCCGGTCCGCATTCCCCGTCAGCAGGATAATCGGCACGGTGCATCCCGATGCGACCGCCGTCCGCACCAGCTCCGTGCCCTCGCGCGCGCCCAGGTTCTGGTCGAGCAGGAAGACGTCGTAGGCGTCCGAGGAGAAGGCTTGAAGCGCATGCTCCCACGTGTCGCGCCAATCGAGCTGGAAGGCCGGGCCGTAAGCGTCGCGCAACAACTCCTGGGTGACGATGTAGTCATCCTCATCGTCGTCAACGAGAAGAATGCGCGGCGGCGGCGCCGCGTGTACTGGCGCCTCTTCGACGCCTTCCGCAGCCCCGCCCACCGCCTGATCGACGAGCAGGGGGGGCAAGTCCTCCCGCTCGTGCATCAGACTTCAACCTTCACCGACTGGCATTCGGGAGGAAGGACGACGATCTCGATCCAGTAATTGCAGAGCGTCTGCACGATCCGCACCAGATCTTCGAACGAGACCGGCTTGGTGATGAACGAATTGACGCCCAGGCCGTAGGTGCGCAGGATGTCTTCCTCCGCCTTCGAGGTCGTCAGCACAACGACCGGGATGCGGCACAAGACCTTGTCGCTCTTGATGATCTGCAGTGCCTCACGGCCATCCATGCGCGGCATGTTGAGATCAAGAAGGATCAGGCCGGGGAAGGGCTTGCCCTCGAGGGATGCGTACTGGCCCTCGCGGCGAAGGTAGGCGATGAGCTCTTCGCCGTCTTCGACGAAACTTACGTCGTTGCTCAAGCGATGCTGCTCGAACGCTTCCTTGATCAGGAAGCGGTCATCCGGATCATCTTCGGCGACAACGATGGTGATCGGCTTGGTCGGTCTCATGGCTATGCTGCCTTCGGGTTGATTTGTTTCACGGGAAGGGCGACGATGAAGGTCGCGCCCTGGTTGGGAGCGCTGCTGGCGGTTATTGAGCCACCGTGGCGCTCGACGACCTTGCGGCAGGTGGCGAGGCCGACGCCGGTGCCGTCGTATTCGTTGCGGCCGTGCAGGCGCTGGAAGATCGCGAAGATGCGGTCGACATACTTCATCTCAAAGCCGATGCCGTTATCGGCGACGTTGAGTTCGCACACGCGGCCGGTGCGGATCCCAAACCACTTCTGCGCCTCCGCGGCATCGTGCAGAACGGCGCTGATCGTGATCTCGCATGGCACATCCTTGCGCCGGAACTTGAGCGCATTGCCGACCAGGTTCTGGATCAAGAGCCGCATCTGCAGCGGATCGGCATCGATGATCGGCAGCTCTCCGGCGGTCACCTTGGCCTGAGCGCTCTCGATCGCGATCTGCAGGTCGCCCAGCACATCCTCGCACGTCTTCGCAAGATCGACTGGGACGAACGGCTGCGCCTTGCTCGTCACGCGGGAGTAGGTCAGGAGGTCGTTGATCAGCTGACGCATGCGATGCGCCGCCTGCTGCATGCGCTCCAGGTACATCTTGCCGTCGCCGGAGAGCTGCTCCAGGTAGCGTTCGCGCAGGCGGTCTCCGAACGCCTCGATCTTGCGCAGCGGTTCCTGCAGGTCGTGCGCAGCGACGGTTGCAAAGTCCTGCAACTCTCGATTGCTGCGTTCGAGCGCCGCCTCGCGTTCCTTCAGCTCCGAGATATCGGTGTAGAGGATGACGGTCGAACCGTCCTCGTTGTGGTGCTCATTGACCAGGATCCAGCGCCCGTCCGCCAGCGTGTGTTCGGCGACGTAGCTTGCCTGGGCGTGCTTCTCCAATCGCTGGCGCAAGGCCTCGGCGCGCGCCTGCTTGAATTCGTCGTCGGGGCCATCGCCCTTGATCATGGCCTCGATCTTGACCCGCATCAGCTCGGCGTAGCCGAGTCCAGGTTGGACGATGTCTTGGAGGAACGGATAGAGCTCGATGAAGCGGCTGTTGCAGGTCACCACCTTGTCGTGCTCGTTGAACAGGATCAGGCCCTGCGGGATGCTCTCGATGATGGCTTCGCGGGTACGCGCCTCGGCGGCAGCAGCCCCGAGTTCGGCTTCCTTGATCCGGGTCGCATCGAGGATTACGCCGTCCCAGACGACGCTGCCGTCCGGGAGCCGGGACGGCCGCGCGATCGCGTGCGTGTATTTGCGCTGACCGTCGCGGGAGATGATCGTCGCTTCGACATCCCACATCTTGAGCTCATGCGACGCGCTGGCGAGACGCTTCTGGAAATCCGCGCGGTAGGACGGGTCAAAGCAATCGAACAGCGCGTGCGGGTTGCTGAGAACCTCTTCCGGTGCGACACCGAACAGTTCCTTCACCGCATCCGAGATGAAGGTGTAGCGAATCTCGCCCTGCGGATTGATCACCCGCTGATAGACAACGCCAGGAACCGTCGTCGCCAATGACGCGAAACGATCGTTGGCCGAACTCAGATCGGAACGGCGCCGCTCGTTATCGATAGCGAACCGGGCGAGCGCTGAGAGCGCCTCAATGATCCAGCAGTCCTGGTTTGTCGGCGTCTTGTTCTGCTGATAGTGGACGCTGAAGACGCCGAGGATCTCGCCGACTTCGTTCACCACCGGCTGTGCCCAGCAGGACTTGATGCCGCTCTTGGCAGCGGCGTCGCGATAACGGGCCCACAGCGGATCGGTTGCGATATCGCGCGACACGACGCGGGAGCGGCGGAAGACCGCAGCCCCCATGGCCGTCTCCTGTGGGCCGATCCCGCAGCCGTCAATGGCCTTGCGGTAGTCCGGTGGCAGGTTCGGCGCCGCCACGTGCAACAGCCGGCTGCCGAACGGTTGGATCAGCATGATAGAGGCCGCAGCCGGACCGATCAGCCGCTCCGCCGTCAACACGAGTGAGCGCAGACTTTCCTCGAGCGTGGCACCACCGCTGATCAGCTCGAGGATTCCCACCTGGGCCTCGAGCAGGCGCAACAGCTGGCCGACCTCGCCGATGATCCTGGTCATCGACGGGGTATACAGCGGCCGCTCCTCGGCAGCTTCCTCCCCCTCGGCCTGGCAATCGATGACCTGCGCCATCATCGCCAGGCGCTTGCCGTCGATAGTGACCGGCGTGAAGCGACAGGCGACGTTGACCGTCTGACCGTCTGCGCGAACAGGCCATGATCCGTCGAAGGGAGCGGCGTTCTGCAGGAACCGGCGGCAGGCAGCGAGCGTCGCGCGGTCGCTCTCCGACAGCATGCCGGCCTTAGCGCTCATATCGGCGAGGTCATTGGCCTGCCACAGACCGAGCGCGGCCTGATTGCCCCACCAGACGGCAGACTTATCGAAGTCCCAGATCCAGATGGGGGTGACAAGCAGGTCGAGCAGGTGCAGCTTCGCTGTCTCGATGTTGGAGGTCGGTGCATTCATCAGTTCAGCTCTCATTCCTTACAGGCATCACGGGCGTTACAGGCATCACGGGCGGAGTTCGCATCACGCGGCGCCTCGGGCTGCCCTTCATTCACCTGCCGGTTGGGCGCATCCGCACGGGGGGCTCCGGCGGCATCCGCTGGGATCCGCCCGGTGACCACCCTCCAGACGCTTCATGTTCCAATCGCTTCGGAGGGAACGGGCCTGCTCACATATCGGATGGCGCAAACCGACCCTTGGTGCGGACAGCACGGCCGTCGTAATCGTAGACGTAGGCAGCGCTTTCGAACCAGGAGAACGGCAGCGACAGGCCGATGTCGCGCGCCCGGCGCATGTTGACCGCGATGTCGGGCGGCGAAATCACGCCGACACGCAGCTCGCCGGCCGCCGCCTTGCCGGTCAGGATCTTCTCGGCATAGGTCGAGGCAAGAAAAGCGTTGCTTTCGAAGCTGACCCCGATCGACAGGACCGCGCTGCTGTCGCCCGGCTTCACGACTTCGGGGACGACGCTCAGCACCGGCACCCGCTCGGCAGCAAGGTTGATGGTCTCGATCTCGTTGAACACGGATGTGCTGCCGGTAATCCAGAACGCGCTGTTCTGCAGTTCGGGATCGCTCTTGCGCATGGCCTGCACGGCGTCACGGATCTTGGCGACCAGCTGTTCGCGCACCTGGGTGGTTCCATCAACCGCCACGTCGATCACCTGGACGCCGCGACCGCGCAGGAAATCGGCCACCGGTTTGGCCTGGGTTTCGACCGCGCTGACGTTGCGCGAGTCGACCAGAATGCCGATGTTCTTGAGGGTCGGCTTCAGCTCCAGGACGTAGCCCATCTGCACCTGCACCGGGGTGTTGAGCGAGGTGAAGGCGAAGTTGCTCGCAGACCCCTTGTCGTAGCCCGCCATCTGGCCCAGCACGACCGGGTCCTTGGCACAGATGGAAACCACCGGCAGGCGCTTGTCCTTGTAGTTCTGCCACAACCACGCCGTCGACTGCGAACCCATCGCCAGGATGAGGTTGTAGCCGCCCTCGGCCAGCGCCAGCGCCTGCTTGCCGATGTCTGACTTGCCGCCGTAGGTGAACGCGGTGAATTCGACGTTCAGCCGCTTTTCGGCGAAGCTCTGCAGCACCGTGCTGATGGCGATATCGTAGGCGTACGAAGCCGAGGGGTAGAGAACGAAGATGCGCTTGCGGCCGACGTTCGGCGGCGCGTACTTGGGCGTGATGATCACCTGGTTGGGATCACTCGTCACCTCGGCAAACTTCCAGTTCTCCTCGACCTCCGGCGCATAGCGAAACCATACTCCGTATGCCGGCGCCGCCGCCGCGGGGCGGATTAGAGCGAAAACGGAAATGAAGCCAAGCAGGAGCAAAGCCACTCTTGCGCCCTGCGAAAGGAAAGCCGACCTCGGGGTCATGCTCGTGCTCCCTTGGAAGAAATGAGACCGTTCGAGAGTGAGAGCGTAGCGAAAGAAGCTCCAAGAATGATTAACGCGAGGCCGGTCCAGGCGATGACGAGCGGGCTCTGGTCGCTGAGGTAGAGGAGTTGCCCCGCCACCATCGGACCGGCGATGTGGCCGATCCGTTCGAGGAAACGATACGCGGCCGCCACCGGGCCCTGCCCGACCCGCGCCGCAAGCGCCGACCCGGCGATATGGCTGATCACCGGCGCGTTGATGCCGCCGTGGCCGATGCCGACGCAGATGACACCCAAAAGGAGGGCGATCGTCGAGGCGCTTGCCTCATTGAGGACGAGAGCACTCTTGACGCCGATCGTGAAGGCGGGCGGCATCTGCAGCACCACATCCGCACCGCCGCCGAGATTGAAGCCGCTGAGGCCGATCACACTGATGATGATGAGGCCGAGGCCACTGACGACGGCACCCCAGAGCAGGACATTGGTGGTCCGACCGGTGTGATCGACATGGCGCGAGGCCAAGGTGCTCGCGATCATCACGGCGGCGGCGTAGACCATCACGATCTGCCCGATGTCCTCTTGCGGGAAATTCTGCTGGTTGAGCAGCAGCGGCAGCGCGAAGACGATGATCCCTGTCAGCACCGCTTTCGCTGGAATGCCGATGCACAGCATCGTCGCCAGGAAGTCGCGATCGCGCACGACGGTTCCCAGGGAGCGCGTGAATTCCCTGGGCGACGCCGGCGCAAGTTTGCAGCCGGCAGGCGCGTCGTAGTGAGGCACACAGAAGAAGGCATAAGCCGCAAGCCCGAGCGCCACGAGCGCAGCGATCATGAACACGCCTTCGGCGCCGAGCGAGCCGACCAGCAGTGAACCGATCGCCATGCCGGAGATCATGCCGCCCTGGTAACCCATGACAATGATGGCGTTGCCTTGAGTCTTCCTGTTCGCGGGCGCCACGATCAGGATGTAGGTCTGGACGCCGATGAACAGGAGACCCTGGCCGACGCCGCCCATCAGCCGGGCGGCAACGAACATCGCAAAGCCGGGTTCAAGCTGCAGCATCAGCATCGCGAGCCCGGCCAGCGCCAAACCGCCGTAGATCAATGGCCGCGGGTTCATCCTTTCGGCCAAGTATCCGGCCGGCAGCAGAATGAGCGCAAAGCTGACCCAGTAGGCGACGAACGGCACCGAAACGAGCGCGGACGACAGGCCCGCCGTGGCGATCAGCGTCTCGACGTGCTTCGGCAGAAAGGCGTATGTGAGGTGCTCAAGGAAGATTGCGCCGAAAAACACCGGCTTGACCAGGTTGAGCGCATAGGCGCCCTCCGTGCCGGCAAGCTTGCGGGCGGGCTGCGCTTCCCGGCCGCTCGCATTGACCGAATGCGCCAGCTGCAGGAACACACCGGCAAGGAACGCCGACGCGACAAACAGCGCGGCAAAGTTCTTGATGCATCGAACGAGCTGATCGGCAACGATCCGCGTCGGCAAGGCGACAGCGACCTCGATCCGCTCCCGCGCGTCAGCGGGCGTCAAATCGACCCGATAGTTGTAGTCATCGTCCCGGCCGACCCAGCAGGCGCCGACCCGCCTCGGATCGGTATGGAGCTGAACCACGCCGTTGACGGTGAGCGCAGCCGCGCTGATCTCCGGATTGACTTGGCGGTATTCGGCGAGCGTGCGGTCGAGGCCGCGGATGTCCTTGATGTTGACGTTAAACGCCACCAGATCCGACAGCCGTTGGCCGAGCGACTGGGCGAGTGCGCGGGTCTTTGATTGCGCCCCCTCGGCATAAAGGGAAATGAGCAGAGCCACGACGCCAACTGCCATGGTGAGGAACGTCAGGAAAAAGGCGCCGTGCAGCCACGCATTCCGGCGCTCCTTGATCCGCTTCAGAGCAAAATAGACAAAGCCGGCAAACGCCGCCGCTAACAGGAAAGCCGGCAGCGGCAGGGCGTCGAACTCGTGGCGGATATCGGCTGAGATGCGCGCGCGGGCCATTGTCACCGCAAGGGTCCCGACGCGGGCGTCGCGGCTGCGCAGCGGCAACTGCACCTGCAGGTACTTCGGGCTCTGCCGCAGTTCATAAGTCGATGAGGACGGCCGATTAAGCGCTGTCGGTTCGGCAAGCAGATCCAGGCGCGAACCGGCGACGAACACGGCCTCACCCTGAGCGCTAAAGGCGACGATCGAAAGCACAGTCGGGTCGGAATCGTTGACCCGGCCCGCGACCTGATTGAAACCGGCGTACTGTTCGAGCGGCAACCCGAGCCGCAGCTGCTTTTCGATCGCCGTCTGCACGACAGCGCCCTGCGCCGCCATCTTCTCGGCGTAGAATTGGGCGAAGGTCCGGTGTGCTTCACCGAAGGCGATGTAGAGAAGCAGGGCGAGCGAGAGGCCGGCCACCAGGAACATGGTGAGCACGTTGATGATCCGGCCGCTCGCTTCGGATTGTGGCATCGCTCGGGTTCTCAAAGCTGAGAGGACTTAGGCCTGCAGCAGCTTGATTAGTTCATGCACTGTCCCGCGCCGGCATGCGAACAGGAGATCGATGCGGTCCGCCAGCAGCGACAATACGAGATCGTCGTAGCTCATGCCGAACTGCTGCAGGCTGGCGCAGACGAGACTGGTCTTCTCCGCGGTCGGGGCCTTGAGATCCGGCTTCGGGTTGGCTTCCAACACGAACATCTTGCCGCTTTCGTCGGCGCGGACATCGAGGCGGACCAGGGTTTCGAGCGAAAGATCCTCGAACACGCGGCGGCCCAGGGTTTCCAGCTGCCGAACTTCCTCGGCATCGGTTTCCGGCGACAGGCCGCGGACGCGGCTGCGGGTGATCGGCCGCAGGTCCATCGACGTGAAAATCTTCTCGTCCGATTCGAGCACGCGCTCGATCTCGGCAAAGACGAACGGGCCGCTGTACCGGTGCACCTGGCCATAGCGGAACACGACCGGCCCGCAGACGGCAACGCAGAACTCCCGGCCCGGCAAGTAGCTCTCAATGAGGACGTGGTTCTCGGTGATCAAGAAGATGTCATTCACCGCATCGGTCAGGTCTTCGGCGCGGTCGATGACCTTGACGTGGTGCGACGCGCGGCCGGAAACGGGCTTAACGACGAAGGGCCCAGTGTGGTTCTTGAACTGGCGCTTGAACGCGGTGTTCTGCTTCGGGATGAACGGTCCGCGCGCCAAGTGCCAGGTGACGAACGGCGCCGTCGGGATGCCGCACGCCTTGAGCGACTGCTTGAAAACATGCTTGCTGTCGAGGAGGCCGGCCGTCAGCGGATCGTGGCCGACATAGGGCACCCCGAACAGCTCCAGCATCGCCGAGGCATGAGCCATCGAATTGTAGCCCTGCACGCCCCCGGTATTGAGCCACGCCAGGTGAACCTTCTCTGCCCGCAGCCGGTCGCCCAAACGCATGTCATCGGGCAGCAGGATGACGTTGCGGCAGCCGATCCGCTCGAGCGCACTGGCGATGTCTTCAGCCACCGCCTGATAGCTCTTCCAGGAACGCGGGTTGCCGATCTGGTTGATGACGGCTCCATCCTCGGTCTTGTTTCCGCCGTAGATGACCGCCAGGTTCATTTTGGCAAGAAGGGTGTTGAGCTGCTCTTGCAACTCCTCCTCACGGCCGACGCGGCGGGGCGGCAACGGGGCGCGCGCCTGTTTCACAGGATTTGGAGCCTTCTCCAAAAGAGTTGTGTTCATGACGTAGGCTTACCCCTTGCTAACAAGCGTTCGAAACGGAGTGATCGGGCGCAGCAATCTCGGCTAACCCATTTGGCCGGCCCACTCTGGCAGATCGCAGTAAAGGGAGGGTTAAGTCAGCGGGCGGTTGGCGACAGGCGGCGCAGGCCCACGAGCAGAGCGCATAAACAACATATTATTTTTGTCGTTTATATGTTTTTACACTATGATATGATCACAACATTATATAAACCGTAAACAGGTTGTTATTTAAGCAGGCTTCAGCGCCGAGCGACGTCGAGGTGAATGGTGCGATCAGAGGATCGAGCATTTTGAGCAACGGGATATGAAGCCGCAGATCCTGACCGCGAACCGGCTCCGTGACGGCATCGTGGTGTTTCTCGCCCGCGACGGCGGCTGGTCCGAGCGAATTGGCGACAGCCGTGTCGCCGACGATGAAACGAGCCGCGCCGAATTGGTAGCCGCCGGTGAGCGCGCCGTCGCCGCCAGGGCCGTCGTTGGCCCCTACCTCATCGAGGTCAGCGTCTCCGGCGGCCACATCCGGGCCGTACGCCTGCGCGAGCGGATCCGCGCCGAAGGGCCGACGGCGGGCAGCGAAGAGCATTTGAGGCAGGGTTAGGACGACCGAACCGATGTACCGCTACGACGAGTTTGATGCCGCCTTCGTGCACCAGCGGGTTGAGCAGTTCCGCGACCAGGTCGCGCGGCGGCTGAACGGCAGCCTGAGTGAGGATGAGTTCCGCCCGCTGCGGCTGATGAACGGCCTCTATCTGCAGCTGCACGCCTACATGCTGCGGGTCGCCATTCCCTACGGCACTCTGTCGTCACGGCAGATGCGGGCACTCGCCGACATCGCGCGCTGCTACGACAAGGGCTACGGCCACTTCACCACCCGGCAGAACATCCAGTTCAACTGGCCGGCGCTGGCGGACGTTCCGGACATTCTCTTGGCGCTCGCCAACGTCGAGATGCACGCCATCCAGACCAGCGGCAATTGCATCCGCAACGTCACTGCCGACCCCTTCGCCGGTGCTGCCGCCGACGAGATCGAGGATCCGCGCATCACGTGCGAGATCATCCGCCAGTGGTCGACGCTGCACCCGGAATTCTCGTTCCTGCCGCGCAAGTTCAAGATCGCCGTCACCGGCGCGCCGGCCGATCGCGCCGCGGTCGCGGTGCACGACATCGGCATCAAGATCGTCCGCAATGATACCGGTGAGATCGGCTTCGAGGTCGCGGTCGGCGGCGGCCAGGGCCGCACGCCGATGATCGCCAAGGTCATCCGCCCGTTCCTGCAGCGGCGCCATATCCTCTCGTACATCGAGGCGATCTTGCGCGTCTACAACCAGCTTGGCCGGCGCGACAACCTCTACAAGGCGCGTGTCAAGATTCTTGTCCACGAGGTCGGGACGGACGTTTTCACCACCATGGTCGAGGACGAATGGGCGCTGATCAAGGACGGCCCGGTGGAGCTGCCGGCGGTTGAACTGGAGCGCATTGCGCGCTACTTCGCGCCGCCACCGTTCGCCGACCTTCCCGCCGAAGCACCGGCATACGAGGCGGAGCGAGGCCGCAACGCAGCGTTCGCCGCCTGGATCCGAACCAACGTCGCGCCGCACCGGCAGCAAGGCTACGTGATCGTCACGCTGTCCTTGAAGCCGACCGGCGGCGTGCCCGGCGATGCCACGGCCGGGCAGATGGACGCCATCGCGGACCTTGCCGACCGCTACAGCTTCGGCGAGATCCGCGTCTCTCATCACCAGAACTTGATCCTGGCTCACGTGCCGCGCGCCGATCTGCCCGATCTGTGGCGGGCACTGGTCGATCTCGACCTCGCTACCGCCAACATCGGCCGGGTGAGCGACATCATTGCCTGCCCGGGGCTCGATTTCTGCTCGCTCGCCAACGCGCGTTCGATCCCGGTTGCCCAGCGCTTGAGCGAGCGCTTCCGTGAGCTCGACCGCATCCACGACATCGGCGAACTCCGGCTCAACATCTCCGGCTGCATCAATGCCTGCGGCCATCATCACGTCGGCCATATCGGCATCCTCGGCGTCGACAAGAAGGGCGAGGAATTCTACCAGATTACGCTGGGGGGCAGCTCGGCCGAGGACGCCGCGCTCGGTGCGCTGGTCGGGCCGGCCTTCGCCTCCGATGAGGTCGTCGACGCGGTCGAGAGCATCATTGAGACCTATCTCGCGCACCGGCGGGAGGGTGAGCGTTTCCTCGATACCTACCGGCGCGTCGGCCTGCAGCCGTTCAAGGAGAGCCTCTATGCCACTGCTTAAAGGCGGCCGCCTGGTCGACGATCCGTGGATCAGCGTTGGCGACAGCGAGCCGCTGCCCCCGTCAGGCGCCATCCTCGTTTCGCTGCAGCGCTGGCAGAAGGAGCGCGAAAACCTCATCGCCCGCACGGACGGCCTCGGCGTTCGCCTCGCGGCGGGGGACAAGCTGGCTGCAATCGCCGCTGATCTGCCTCGCCTCGCTCTGATCGGGCTTGAGTTTCCGACCTTTCGCGACGGCCGCGCCTATTCGTCGGCGCGGCTGTTGCGGGAGCGCTTCGGCTTCAAGGGCGAACTCCGCGCCGTCGGCAACGTGCTGCGCGATCAGCTGTTGTTCATGCACCGCTGCGGCTTCGATGCCTTCGAGATCAAGGATAGCGCCGCAGTCGAGGAATGGAAGCACGCGATGGGTGAGATCACTGTGTTCTATCAGCCGACGGCGGATGGCCGCGCCTCGGTCGTTCAGGTGCGCCAGCGCTCGCAGGCAAACCCATGAAAGGGACAGATGAAGCGGCGATCGTCGACGACCCGCCCGAGGTCCAGCGGGCGCAGGCCCGCGCGGACGATCTGACGCGCCGGTACGCCCATCAGGATACTCTGGCCTTCCTAACGACCATGATCGGCGAGACCTTCCGCGGCCGGATCGCGCTTACCTCCTCCTTCGGTGCCGAAGCCGCGGTGCTGCTGCACCTCGTGGCGCAGATCGATCCGGCGACGCCGGTCCTGTTTCTCGACACCGGCAAGCTGTTCGGCGAGACGCTGCGCTATCGCGATACGCTGACGAAACTGCTGGGCCTCACTGATGTGCGCAGCATCAAGCCGGACCCGGCCCGGATCGACGCGCTCGATGCTGACGGCGTGCTGTGGTACGGCAATCCGGAGATGTGCTGCTATATCCGCAAGGTTGAGCCGCTGCAGCGGGCACTCGAAGGCTTCGAGGCCTGGATCACGGGCCGCAAACGCTACCACGGCGGTGAACGCGGCGCCCTGCCGCGGGTCGAGGCGACCGATGACGGGCGTTATCGGGTCAACCCGCTGCTCGCCTGGACGCGCGAGGACATCGATGCCTACCGGGAAAAGCACGCCCTGCCGCCGCACCCGCTGGAGGAGCAGGGCTTTCTGTCGATCGGCTGCATGCCATGCACGGACCGGGTCGCACCGGGGGAGGACGTGCGCGCCGGTCGCTGGCGCGGCCAAGCCAAGACCGAGTGCGGCATTCACCTTTCCGCCAAACGCTGGCGCTCGATCGGCATCGACTGAACGTTTCAGCCGATCTTCAGCGCACCCACGTCGGCTGGGACGCTGACATCCGGCGCGTTGCGCGGATCGTCCTCGGCCGGCAGCAACTGGAGCCGGACCGGCACGACACCGGCCCAAATCGGCAAGGCGTAATCCGCTTCGTCATCCTTCGGCCCACCGGTCCGCACCTTGGCCGACGCCTCATCGATCGGCAGCGAGAAGACCGCCGTCGCCTTCAGCTCCTTGGCGTTGACCGGCCGCAATGTCTGCCATCGGCCGGGAAACAGGCCTTCGATCAGGCGTTCCAGGTGCTCAAGCTTGCCCGCCTCCTCGCTCACCCGTTCGGCGCGGCCGAACAGCATCACCGAGCGGTAGTTGAGCGAATGGTGGAAAGCCGAGCGCGCCACCACAAAGCCATCAAGGATGGTCACGGTCAGACAGACGGGCGCGCCGTCGATCGCGCGCAACATCCGGCTCGCCGAGGAGCCATGCCAGTAGACACGGTCGCCTTCGCGCCATTGCAGGCTCGGGGTGGCGTACGGCAGGCCGTCGATGCTGTAGCCGATGTGGCACACCGGCATCGCGTCGAGGATGGCATCGATGGTCGCGCGGTCGTAACGCCCGCGTTCGTGCAGACGCCGGACGCGGGCGCGGTCGCTGGGGGGTGGCGTGGCCATCGTCAATCGCCCCTACTCCGCAGCGCTGCTCTTCTGCGGCCGCATCGTCTCCCACTCGGCGTCGGTGAGCTCGCTGAGGAAGCAGAATTCGCCGGCGCCCTGCATCCATTCGCCGCCATCGATGGTGATGCAGTCGCCGTTGATAAAGCCAGCGCCGTCCGAAATCAGGAACGCCGCCAGGTTGGCGAGCTCGATGTGCTTGCCGGGCCGGCCTACAGGATTGCTGGTCTCGAAGGCGGCAGCCAGGTCGGCGCGCGGCACGAGGCGCGACCACGCCCCTTCGGTCGGGAAGGGACCGGGCGCAATCGCGTTCAGCCGGATGCCCTTCGGCCCCCATTCGACCGCAAGCGAGCGTGTCATCGCCAGCACACCCGCCTTCGCCATCGCCGACGGCAGGACGTAGGGCGAGCCGGTCCAGGCGTAGGTCGCTACGATCGACAGCACGGTTGCCGCATGGTTGGCGGCGAGCCACTGCCGGCCGCAGGCGAGCGTTACGTAGGCCGTGCCGTGCAGGACGATGTTGACGACCGCATCGAGCGCCCGCGCCGACAACGTCTCCGAACGGGCGGCGAAGTTGCCGGCAGCATTGTTCACCAGCACGTCGATCGGCGCCTCTTCGAAGATGCGCGCCACCGTCGCCTCGACCGCCGCGGCATCGCGGATGTCAAGCACATGCCACGTGACCTCGCCGCCGGTATCGGCCCGTAATCGCTCCGCAGCTTCCGCAAGCACGGTTCCGCGCCGGCCGCAGATGACCAGCGAAGCCCCCAGTTCGAGGAATCGCCGGCCCATGCTGAAGCCCAGCCCGGTTCCGCCACCGGTGACGAACACCCGCTTGCCACGCAACAGATCCGGCCGGAACATGGGCTCGCCTCTTCCTGCCACGCTCATTGCGCCGCCGTCGCCTGTGCCGATGCGGGCCCCTGCCCCACGATCAGATCGCAGATTTCACGCACCGCGCCGAACCCGCCTTGCGCGTTCGTGATGACGCTGGCGATTGCGAGGACCGCCGGATGCGCATCCGAAGGCGCGATCGCGACGCCGCAGGCACGCATGCAATCGAGGTCGTTCAGGTCGTTGCCCATGTAGGCGACCTGCGCCAGCGTCAGGCCGCGCTCGCGCACTAGGCGCTCCAGCACTGGCAGCTTGTCGCCGATCCCCTGCTCGCACGGGATCTTGAGTTTGCGGCAGCGGGCGCCCACGACCGGATTGCCTTCCTTGGAAATGACAAGCGCGGGAAAGTTGATCGCCCGCAGGAGGTCGAAGCCGAAACCGTCGCCGCGGCTGCACAACACCCCTTCGCGGCCGTCCTCCATCACCAGCACGCGGTTGTCGGTCATCACGCCGTCGAAATCGAGCACCAGCAGCTTGATCGGCCGCAGCAGGTCGGCGGCGCGAACGCCCGCGAACCGGCGCATCAGCGCTTCGGCGGCCTGCCAGTCGTCTTCGGTCCGCAAACGCAGGCCTTGAAGCGCCGGCATGGCGTAGAGCACGATCCGGCCGGCGGGCAGCCGCGCGTCCGCCTCGAAGACGCTCATGCGAATGGCAACGATGGCGCCGTTGTCGACGAAGCGGACCTGGTTTGGCGCGCCGTCACAGGGTTGAGCCAATCCGCCTTCATCTTGAACCCACAGCGCCTCGGTGAGCGGATGCACGGAGACGAGCGAGTCTGCGCCGCAGCGAAAAAGATGCTCGATCGCCTGATCGAGGCTGGCCGCCGTCCGCAGCGGAAAGGATGGGTCCAGAACCAGGGCAACCTGCGGTGCAAAGCCGTCCCGGACCGCAAGCTGATCGGCGGCCAGGGCCAGAACTTTGCCGGCATCGGTCAGGGCGCTTTCGACCGGCAAACCGACCGCATCGACGTTGGCATCGGCGGCGAGGCCCAGCACATCGCTGCTGGCGGAGACGACGGCGATCCGGTCGATCGAGCGCGCCGAGCGGGCCTGTTCGATGGCCTGCTGCAAGAGCGGCCGACCGCCGAGCGGACGCAGGACCGCTTGATCCAGAACCGGGATCACAGCAAGCACATCCATGGCGGCCTCCGGACCTGACGACGATGGGCTTGCTTAGCGATGATCGCGAGCGGGGTCAATCGTGCACAACCGTGCGTGCATAACCGTGCGTGCGCCTTTGCGATGGCCCGGCTGCTCGCTAAGATCGACGCCGCCATGGACCTGTATCAGCTTTCCATCCCGTTCTGGGTGGCGATTGGGGCGGCGGTTGGCGGCGTCGCCCGCTACGGCTTGTCCGGGCTGATCGCGCGCAGCTTCGGCGAGACATTCCCGTGGGGGACGCTTGTGATCAACGTCGCAGGCTCGTTCCTGATCGGGCTGATCGCCGTCGTCACCGGTCCGGACGGCCGCCTCCTCGTTGGCACGACCGTGCGCCAGTTCATGATGGTGGGCGTGCTGGGCGGCTTTACGACCTTTTCGTCGTTCAGCTTGCAGACGCTGACCCTGATCCAGGATGGCGAGTGGCTTTATGCTGCCGGCAACGTGCTGTCTTCGGTGTTGTTTTGCCTCGCCGCCGTCTGGCTGGGTGCGGTTGCCGGCAACGCGATCAATGCTTAATTGGAGGCGTTCCGATGCGGATCCCGCAAGAGGCAGTCCTGGCCCGCATCTTCGTTGGCGAGGATGACCGCAGCGATGGCAAGCCCCTTTACGAAGCCCTTGTGTTGAAGGCTCGCGAGCTCGGCCTTGCCGGCGCCACCGTCCTGCGCGGCCCCATGGGCTTCGGCCACGCCAGCCGGCTGCACACGGCGAAAATCCTGAGGCTTTCTGGGGACTTGCCCCTCGTCATCGAGATCGTCGACGCCGAGGACAAGATCACCCTCTTCCTCGACGCGATCGAGCCGATGATGGGCTCCGGTCTTCTCACCCTGGAGAAGGTCAAGGTGCTGCGCTACGGCCCTCAGCCGCTGAGGCTGCGAGAGCCGTAGCGATTTTCGGCAGGGTGGTTACGCGGCGCGGATATCGCCGACGAACCGATTGAGCAGCTCGCGCATCTCGCTGGACTGCATGGCGAGTGCCTGCGCCGCCGCAACAACGTGAGCCGTTGCCGATCCGGTCGTGGCCGTGGCTTCCGTCACGCCGGCAATGTTGGCGCTCACCTCCTCGGTGCCACGGGCGGCGTTTTCGACATTGCGCGCGATTTCCTCGGTGGCCGCGCCCTGTTCTTCAACCGCCGCTGCAACAGAGGCGGCGATCTCATTGATTTGGTTTATGGTACCGACGATCGTTTCGATCGCGGCAACGGTCTGGTCGATCTCGCTGCGGACGCAGCCGATCTGATCGGAGATCTGCTCGGTGGCATGCGCCGTTTGCGTTGCCAGCGCCTTGACCTCGCTCGCGACGACGGCGAAGCCTTTGCCGGCATCGCCAGCACGCGCCGCCTCGATGGTCGCGTTCAGTGCCAACAAATTGGTCTGAGACGCGATGTCGTTGATGAGCCGGACGATATCGCCGATCTTCTGCGCCGCTTCCGCCAGCCCGCGCACGACGGCCTGCGTGCGTGCCGCCTCGTCCGCGGCGCCGCTGGTGATCGCGTGCGACTGGCTCATCTGCCGGCTGATTTCCTGGATCGAGGCTGCCAGTTCTTCCGCCGCGGCGGCCACGGTCTGGACGTTGCCCGAGGCTTGTTGCGAAGCGCTCGCTACAGCCGTCGCCTGGCGGCGGGCTTCGCCTACGGTTGCCGACATCGCCTCGCTCGTCGTCCGCATCTCGGCAGCCGCGTTGGCGACTCTGGCGACTAGGCCCTGGACGTCCGCTTCGAAGCGCGCCGCAAGTTGCGCCAGCGATTGCCGCCGGTCCGCCTGTGCCTGCTCCTTCAAGCGCTCCTGCTCTTCTGTCAGCCGCTCCTTCTCGATCGCGCCTTGGCGGAAAAACTCGACCGCTTCTGCCATGCGGCCGATCTCGTCACCGCGGCGGGCGAGGCCGATGTCCGCCTTGGTATCGCCCGCGGCGAGGCGCTGCATTGCCGCCGCTAGCGTGAGGAGCGGCTTGGTCATACCGCGGCCAAGGAAGACAACGGCGATGACGGCCACGATCGTACATGTTCCGGCGATGAGCGCGATCCGCCACAGGGCCGCGCTGATCAGCTGCTCGACATCGCTGCAGAAGATGCCGCCGCCGATGACCCAGCGCCATTCGGGAAAGCCGGTCACGTACGAAAGCTTCAGCTCCGCGGTCGCATCGGGCGGCCAGTAATAGCGGTAGGTTCCCCCACCCTCCTTTTCGACAAGGGTGATGAGATCCTTAAAGATCTCGACACCGTGCGCATCCTTCAGCGTCAGAATGCTGGTACCAACGAGCTTGGGGGCGGTCGGATGCATCAGCATCGTGCCGCCCATGTCGTTGATCCATAAGTACTGGCCGTTGGCGTGGCGCAAGCCCGAGACGCCGAGCAAGGCCTGCTTCTTGGCCTCCTCGACCGTCATCGTGCCGCGCTCGGCGCGCGAATGGAAATCCGACACCAGTGAGCGGGCGACCTCGACCATGGTTCGGGCGTGATCGATCCGCTCATTGATCAGTCGGCTGCGGAGTTCATGTCCGGCATAGGCCACGATAGCAGCCATGCCGAGGAAGAAGATGCCGATGAGCAGATAGAGCCGACGGTTGATCGTGAGAGTGGGCATCGACACGCGCATCTGAGGCAATCCTTGTCAGTAGATCTCCTGATGCGCGCGACGGCCGACATCACTCGGCCGACCAACAGGAAGCTGAGCGTTCCATGCACGCGCGCGGATCGAATGCTACAATTCGGACGTGAGTGAATCGTGAACAGATGTTTATCCCGGTAGCAATTCCGGCTTGTGTGAACCAGCGCACTGCTCCGCGTCGTTAACACGCTGTAAACCCCTGCTCGTGTTTCATGCCCTCGCGTGAAGGCGCGACAGGGAGTGACCCGGAAATGCTCAACCATGCGATCCTCTGGGCCTACGCGAGCGTTTGGAAGGCGCCAGTGACCGGCCCCGGCATCATCATCGAGAGCTTCGACGCCCTGCGCTTCGAGCCGGAACAGGTGATCTGCGAGCGCGGCGCCTTCGATCAGGTCATGCACAAGGCCCGCGCCGGCGCCTCGCCCAACACGTGGCAGCACGTTCAAGCCGCCGGCTGGTGCTGATCCGCGGGCGCGGTCTGCTGCATCGCAAACCTCCGACCGCGGCCACCACCGATAGCAGCTTTGCCGGACGGGTGTCGCCTCACGGCAACATTCTGACGGAAAATATGCACATCGCGTCAGCGTCGGCCTGCCTGAACTGACCGTTTTTGCGCAGGCGCGATAAATCATTTTGCTGCCTGCGCACACTGTGCTATGGGATTTCCAAGGAAAAAAAGGATGTCAACAGCGTTCGAGGGATGAACATGCGGTTTGGTGGAACGGTAGGTCGTGTCTTCATCGGGATTATCGTTTTTTCTGGTTTGCTCTTTCCTCGTACGATTGATCCAAGCCACCGTTCTCCTGCCCACGCTCTCCACCATGCCTTGAACGACTTCATCGATGCGCGGTCCGCGGCACCCACCCAGAGCTCCGTTGAGCTCCGGAATGGATATCTCCCGGCGTCGTTGGCACCGCAGATGCATGCCGTTTCCGCGCCGTTGGCAGTCCCTGAGGACCTCCTGCAGCAGATCGAATGCCTCGCCCTCAACATCTATTGGGAGGCGAAATCCGAGCCGCTTCTCGGACAGCTTGCAGTCGCCGCGGTGACCTTGAACCGCGTCAATCATCCCGGTTTCCCGCGAACCATCTGCGGCGTGGTGCAACAGGGCGATGAAGGTCGGCGGCACCAGTGCCACTTTTCGTGGTGGTGCGACGGCAAGGACGACACGCCTCGCGAGCGGGATGCCTGGCGGCACGCGCTTGCTCTCGCGGCAGCCGCCGTCTTTACCGGCGTCCCCGATCCGACCCGCGGTGCGCTGTGGTACCACGCGGACTATGTCCGCCCGTACTGGGCCGACGAGAAGCGGGAGGTCGCCCGCATCGGCGCGCACATCTTTTATGCCAGTCCGCAGCGCAAGCGACGCAGCGCGACATCTGCGCTTTAGCGCCGGCGCTGTTGCAGGACCAGCGTCGCCCAGCCCGCCGCACAGCGAATGCCGACCAGCGTGAAGCCCAGGGCCCGATAGTGCGCAGCGACGTGATGCGCATCGGCAGCGACGAACCCGCCTAGAATGGCGATGCCGCCGGTGCCGAGAACACGGCTCAGGCCGGGCGCCAGCCGCTTGAGTGGGCGCGCGAGAATGTTCGCAACTATGAGATCGAACGGAGCCGCGGTGCGCACCAATGGATGGTGCACGCCATCGACACACAGCGCGCGGAGATTCGGCGAGACGCCATTGACGCGCGCGTTGGCCCTGGTCTCGGCGATCGCATCGAGGTCGATGTCAACGGCAAGCACCGGGCAGCGCCAGAGCTTGGCGGCGGCGATACCGAGGATGCCGGAGCCGCAACCGACATCGAGCACCCGGTGCACGGGCCGGTGGCGCAGCTGCGCGAGCGCTTCCAGGCAGCCCGCGGTCGACGCGTGATGGCCGGAACCGAACGCCATCCCGGCCTCGACCTTGAGCGCGATACTGCCAAACGGTGGCTGCTCGTGAACGTGTGCGCCGTGGACGAAGAACGGGCCGATCCGCAGCGGCGGCAGATCCTTGAGCCCGCGCGCCAGCCAGTCTTCTTCCGCTACCACCTCGATCGTGACCGGCGGCGGCGGCAGACCGGTCGCCACAGCGGCCAGGTTGAGGGCGAGCGCGAGCTTAGCCCTGTCCGGCGGCCGGCCCGCCATGCCCTGCACGCTCCAGCGGCCATCGCCCGCATCGAGGCTGACCACCGAGGCCGCGAGCGATTGCAGCGCAGCTTCGAAGGTCGGCGCTGCCGCCTCCGGCAGGGTGACGGCGACCCGCCAGACGGTGCTTGCCATCACGCCGCTTTGACAAAGCTGTAGATGACCGTCTTGGTGCCGGCCTTCTCAAACGCGATGGTCAGCGTCTCACCGTCGACCGCCTGCACCACCCCGTAGCCGAACTTGTCGTGGAAGACGCGCTGGCCCGGCTTAAAGTCCTGCCGCGGCCGCGACCGGGCCGCCACCTGTTCGGCCTTGCCTTCGAGCAGCGGCGGTCGCGACCAGCGCTGCGCCCCTTGCCGTGGCACCGCCGCGAAGCCGACGTCGCGGCCCAAGCCGAGACCGCCGTGGCGGGCCGGCCGGGCGGTGACCAGGCCGCGCGGTGCGTAATGCATCACGTTTTCGTGCGGCATTTCAGTGACGAACCGCGAGATGTTGGCGCTCTGCCAGGACCCGTACACCAGCCGCCGCGCCGCGTAGGAAACGATCGCCCGCTTGCGCGCGCGTGTCAGGCCGACGTAGGCCAAGCGCCGCTCCTCCTCCAGGGCGGCCGCACCTCCCTCCTCCAGCGCCCGCTGGTTGGGAAAGATGCCCTCCTCCCAGCCCACCAGAAACACCGTCTCGAATTCGAGGCCCTTGGCGGCATGTACGGTCATCATCGTGATCTTGTCGTCGGCGGCCGCTTCGTCGTTGTCCATCACCAAGCTGACGTGCTCGAGAAAGCCTGCCATGCTGTCGAATTCCGCGAGCGCGCCGATCAGCTCCTTCAAGTTCTCAAGCCGGCCGGCGGCATCGGGGCTGCGGTCGCGCTGCCACATCTCGACGTAGCCGGACTCTTCGAGGACGGTCCGTGCCACTTCCGGATGGGGCATGCTGTCAAGCTGGCCGTGCCAGCGGGCGAGATCGTTGATCAGCCGGGAGACCGCCGCGCGCGCCTGCGGCCGCAGTTCGTCGGTCGCCACCAGTGCCGTCGCCGCGGCCGCGAGCGAGCGGCCGTCGCGCCGCGCAAGCATATGCAGGCTGCGCAGGCTGGCGGTGCCGAGACCGCGCTTCGGCACGTTGAGGATGCGCTCGAATGCCAGATCATCGTCCGGCTGGACGACGACGCGAAAATACGCAATCGCGTCGCGGATCTCCTGGCGTTCGTAGAAGCGGACGCCGCCGACCATGCGGTAGGGCATGCCGATGGTAACCAGCCGCTCTTCGAATTCGCGCGTCTGGAAACCGGCGCGGACCAGGATCGCCATGCTGTTCAGCGCGTTACCGGCGCTGCGCAGGTCCTCGATCTCCTCGCACACGCTGCGCGCCTCGTCCTCGCCGTCCCAGGCGCCGCGCACAGTGACCCGCTCGCCCTCAGCCAGAGGCGTCCACAGGGTCTTGCCCAGGCGGCTCTTGTTGTGGGCGATCAACCCCGAGGCGGCGGCCAGGATATGCGGCGTCGAGCGGTAATTGAGCTCAAGCCGGATCACCGTGGCGCCGGGAAAATCCCGCTCGAAACGCAGAATATTGCCAACCTCGGCGCCACGCCACGAATAGATCGACTGGTCGTCATCACCGACACAGCAGATGTTGTGGTGCTGCTGCGCCAGCGCCCGCAGCCAGAGATACTGGGCGACATTGGTATCCTGGTACTCATCGACCAGGAGATAGCGGAACTGACGCTGATACTTGGCAAGGCACTCTTCGTCCTCGCGGAAGAGCGTCAGAGTGTGCAGCAGCAGATCGCCGAAATCGCACGCGTTCAGAACCTTGAGCCGCTCCTGATAAGCGGCGTAGAGCTTCAAGGCCACCCCATCGCCGGCCGCCGCACCTTCGGCTTGGGTGACCTGTGAAGGCGTCAGCCCGCGATCCTTCCAGCGGCCGATCAGCGCCAGGAACAGCTTCGCCGGTGACCGCTTGGCATCGATGTTGGCGGCTTCCAGGAGCTGCTTCATCAGCCGCAACTGGTCGTCAACGTCGAGGATGGTGAACTCGCGGCGCAGGCCCAGACGCTCGGCATTCTGCCGCAGCATGCGCGCGCCGATGGCGTGGAACGTGCCGACCCACCAGCCCTCGACGGAGGTATCGAGGATCGTAGCGACCCGCTCGCGCATTTCGCGTGCCGCCTTGTTGGTGAAGGTAACGGCGAGGATCTGCCACGGCCTCGCCCGGCTGGTGGCGAGGATATGGGCAAGCCGCGCGGTCAGAACGCGCGTCTTGCCTGTGCCGGCGCCCGCCAGCACCAGCACCGGGCCGTCGGTCGCCTCGACCGCCTGGCGCTGCGCCTCGTTCAGGCCGTCGAGGTAGGTGAGCGCGGCAGGGGCCGCGGTCGGTACGGCCTGCGGGTGATCGGCGAGCGCGAAGGGATCAGCCATGGCAAAGATATAGCATCGCCGGCACGAGCCCGCGGCGCAAAAAACGCCGGCCGCAAAAGCGCCCCTATCGCATCAAGCCCTTGCGGACCTCGCGCCGGTGCCGCGACCGCGCTTGCTGTTCCCCTCGGGCCACCGGGGTCGAGAATCGCGCCTACCACCGGCAGCTCACCGTCGCGGATTTCACCTCAAGCGGTTGTGGGTGTCGGGACCCCCAGTGTTGCGTGAACGCTGGCGACGGTTACGGCATCGAGCCCGAGTGCCGCTGCGAGGCGCTGAAGATAGCTCACCTCTGCCGGCGTATCGGCCTCGATCGCCATCAACGACGCGCTGTAGACCTGGACCGCGATTTCCGGCGTCGTCGCCACGCCGGCCAGCGCCTCGATATCGAGCGGACGGTCCATTTCGGCCGCCAGAAAGGCCTCCTCCTCGGCGGTGCCGCCATTGGTCGCAAGCTTGCCGATGATGCGGGCGCGTTCCGTCGCATCGATCTCGCCGTCGGCCTTGGCGGCGCTGATCATCGCCCGGATGGTCACGAGGGCCAGATCGGCCAACTCCTCGTCAGTAGCAGGCGCCAGGGGCTCGGGCGGTGCTGCCTCCACGGGAGCCGTTGGCTGCGGGCCAGGGCCAGCGAGCGGCGGCGGCGCGGCCTCGGTACCGGCAGTGCCTTGGCCCTGCTGCAGCGCTTTCCAGGCGATGCTGCCCAGCACGCCGAGCAAGCCCGCGCCCAATGCGCCGCGCATGGACTTGCCGCCGCCACCGCCCAGGACCGCACCAACCGCGGCCGCGAGCCCGCCGATCGCGAGCGGATCCCCCGCC
Source organism: Defluviicoccus sp. (assembly GCA_049291695.1). Classification (GTDB taxonomy): domain Bacteria; phylum Pseudomonadota; class Alphaproteobacteria; order Rhodospirillales; family Defluviicoccaceae; genus Defluviicoccus. The sequence goes on along the minus strand of JBATPX010000120.1, from coordinate 30,166 downwards.
TTTACCCTTTCCTTCGTCTTGCCGACGACGCTCTCGGCCGTGCTGCCGAGGTCGCTCAGGCTGATCTTGGATGCCTGGTCCTTGAGGTTTGCGAACATATCGCCAAGCGAACCTCCTCCCGGCGCCTGCGAGCCGACAGCATTGTTAAGCCTCGCTTGCAGACTCCGGCTGACGTCCGATTGCATCAGCTTTCCCAACAGATCACGCGGATCGAACACGGTTGCCTCCTCCACCCTTGCGCGTCCCGGATCGGACACAGGCACGGATGATGACCGCTCAAAGCCGGCGCGCCAAGGCAGAACACGCCCGATCCGTCGCTTGCGCCGCGCGCGCACCTGCTACCAGCTCACGCGCATCCCCAGAAGGGCCCCATCGGGGTGCGCGCCGGCGACAGCCCGATGTCGGAACGAAAACGCGCGCATGCCGTTCTCTCGCGCTGACAATTCGTCAGAAGAAACGCTCGTAGTGTATTGCTTCCTCAGGAAACCCTAGGTTCTTGAGCCGCTCGATACAGGCCTCGATCATCGGCCGGCCGCCGCAGATGTACGCTTCCGTGTGGCCGGCATCGCGGGCTGAAAGGTGCTGGTCGATGAGGTCGGTTACCCGGCCGCGCGGTCCTGACCAGACGTCCCGATCAGCACACGACAGCGTCACCCGATACTCGAAGCCGGGGTAGTGCGCCTTCAGCCCGCGCATGAGGTCGGTATAGAAGAGGTCCGACTCGTGCCGCAGACCGAAGAACAGGCGCACGCGCCGGCTGCTGCGTTTCTCAAGCAGGTGCATCAGCATCGACTTGATCGGCGAGATGCCGGTGCCGGTCGCGATCATGACGATGTCGCGCTCCGAGTGCTCATCGAGCACGAATTCGCCGAACGGCCCCTCGACTTTCAACCGCTGCCCCGCGCGCAACCGGTGGATGAAGTTCGATCCTGCCCCGCCGGCCACAGAGCGTACGCAGACCTCGAAGTGGCTTGCGTCCGAGGGCGGCGTCGAGATCGAGTAGGAGCGGCGGATGGCATGCGGCAGGTTCGGCACCGTGAAGACCATGTACTGGCCCGGCCGATAGCTGAGCCCAGCCGAGCCAACGTAGAAGCGCACTTCCGCCACGGTGAGATTAAGGGGGCGGTAGGACTCCACGACGACGTCATGCTGATCGAGCGCCTGGCCGGTTTCGCCGGCGTTAACGGGCGTGCCCCAGACAACGTCGCCACTGCCGACGTCCTTCAGGCACGGCAGCCGGTAGGTCTCGGTGTCGAGCCGCATGTTTGTGAGCGTCCGCGCCTCGCGCGCGGTGAGCCCGCTTAAGGTCTCGATCCCTGCCAGTACAGGGGTGGCGCAGGTACCGCAGGCACCGGCCTTGCACGCGAACGGCACGCCGCACTCCGCGCGTTCGGCAACATCGTACATCCACTCGCCTTCGTCGGCCTCGATGCTCTTGCCGGAATGCTGGAATGTCACCTTAGGCATAGGATCGTTCTGGCCTTTCGCGTGCGGGTTTGCTGTCGACCGCCTACACCCGAAGGTGCGCAAGATCAACAGCGTTGCCCGCAGGGAACACCGACGGCTTCCGGGCGCACGCTCACGTCAGCGGACGGCTGTGCACGTGCGGCAGGTCGGCCGGCTGCCCCTCCCCGTGCGCATGCCGGTCGACGTGCAGATCGGCAGGAACCATCCACAGATAGCCATGCCGCACACCGCGCTGGGCGATCAGCGCGTTGGCAAAGGTGCGCACATCCTCGACACGGCCGCGCAGCAGCATCGCCTCCATGCACGTGTCGTGATCGAGGTGCATGTGCACGGTGGCAACGCTCAGGTCGTGGTGCGCGTGCTGAGCATGCACCAGCCGGCGCGGCAGTTCGCGCTCTTCGTGGTCGTAGACGTAGGTCAGGCACCCGACGCAGAAAGCCTCGGCCTCGCCGACCGTCCGCTCGCGCTCGATCCGCTCGCGCAAGAGATCGCGGAACGCTTCCGAACGGTTCTCGTAGCCGCGCTGCTGCATGAAGGCATCGAACTGCTGCAACAGCTCGTCATCGACCGTCACGGTAACGCGCTGCATCGCCTGTTCTCCCGCACCGCCACCACCTTGAGCCGCAGCGAAATACCGCTTGCGCGGTATGATCTTTTCCTGCTTTATCATACCGCAAACATGCCGCTCGAATCGTTGCGCATCATAGCGTGCTTACGGGCGACGGAACGAGACAAAGCTAAGGGGAACGGATGCGGTGCATTCTCGCTGGGTTAACGGCGGCCATCGCCGCAGTCATGGCGAGCAGCCATCCGGCAAGCGCCCATTTTCAGGAGCTTTTGCCGTCGACCGATGCGGTCGCCGAGCCTGCGCAAAGCAAGGTGACGTTGGACATCGTGTTCACGCACCCGATGGAGCGTGGCCCGGTGATGCAGATGGCGCGGCCCGCCCGCTTCGGGGTTAAGAGCGGCGAGACCATCGAAGACCTGGGCGCGCTGCTCGAGCCGCGCACGATTGAGAGTGCGCAGGCGTGGCAGGCCGTCTACGAGATCAAGAAGCCCGGCAATTATGTCTTCTTTGTCGAACCGCAACCGTACTGGGAGCCGGGCGAAGAGAAGATGATCGTCCACTATACGAAAGTGGTCGTCGACGGCTACGGCCATGGCGAAGGTTGGGACGCTGCGGTCGGCTTTCCGGTCGAGATCCGACCGCTCGTGCGGCCCTACGGCGTGTGGACCGGCAATGTCTTCCGCGGCATCGTCGAAGCCAAAGGCAAGCCGGTGCCGTTCTCCGAGATCGAGGTCGAGTGGGTCAACGACGGCACCGTGACGCGGCCAGCGGACGCCTTCGTTACCCAGGTGATCAAAGCCAACGCCCAGGGCGAGTTCGCCTACGCCATGCCGCGCGCCGGGTGGTGGGGCTTTGCCGCGCTGATCGAGGCGGATCAGCCGATGCAGAACCCCGCTGGCAAGGCCGTCCCCGTCGAACTCGGCGGGCTGATGTGGGTGCGCGCGGTCGACATGAAGTAGCGATGGCGCGGCCGATGGCGCATATCCCGGATGGCGTTCTCTCGGCGCCGGTGCTGATCGGTGCTGCCGTGGCAACCGCGGCCGGGATCGCGATCGCACTCAGGCGACTTGATTACGATCGGATCCCGCAGACCGCCGTCTTGACCGCGGTGTTCTTCGTCGCCTCTCTTGTCCACATTCCGATCGGCCCCACGAGCGTGCATCCGCTCCTGACCGGACTGATGGGCCTCGTGCTCGGCTGGGCTGCCGTGCCGGCCATCCTCGTTGGGCTCGTGCTGCAGGCTGCCTTCTTCGGCTTCGGCGGCATCACCGTTCTCGGCGTCAATACGTTCAATATGGCGCTGCCGGCGCTCCTGATTGCCGCCGTGATCGGGCCGCTGCTGCGGACCGCCGCGAGCCCGAGGCGGGCAATGCTGCTGGGCGCCTTGGCCGGCGGCGCGGGCGTCATCCTCACCGCCGTCCTGGTGTGTCTCAGCCTTGGCCTCAGCGCGGAGGAATACCGCCCCGCACTCACCATCGTGCTGATCAGTTACGGTCCCCTGGCGGCGGTGGAGGCCGCGCTCACGGCCGCCGCGGTCAGCCTTCTGCAGCGGGTGAAGCCGGAACTGCTCAGCATGGGCGGGGCGCGTCATGCTTAAGCGGCTGGTGCAGGCAGTCATTATCGCCGTCCTGACCGCAACGACCGCTTCGCCCGCGCTCGCCCATAAGCTCAAGGTGTTTGCCGCCGCCGTCGGTGAGCGGATCGAGGGCACGGTCTATTTCGTCGGCGGCGGCCCGGCGCGGGGCGCTCGGATCCTCATCGAAAGCCCTGACGGCACGCTGATCGAGGCTCTCACCGCTGACCACGCGGGCGCCTTTGCCTTCACGGCCAAGGTGCGGGCCGATCATGTCATCAGAACCGATTCCGCCGATGGCCACTCTGCCCGCATGACCATCCCGGCGAGCCTGTTGCCCGCGGGCCTGCCGCTGCCCACTTCCGGGCTCGGCACGACCGCAGCCGAAGCGCGGGAAGCGACGACGCCGGCATCCTCTCAAGTAGGCAGGACGGGCGACGTCGCCGCCTTGGAGGCAAGCATCGCGCGGGCCGTTGCCCAGCAGGTTGCGCCGTTGCGCGAACAGTTGAACGTCTACGAGGACCGGGTGCGGCTGCGTGATTTGCTGGGCGGGCTTGGCTACATCCTGGGCCTCGCTGGTCTGTTCGCCTGGATGCGCGCGCGCCGGCCGGTGGGCGGCGAGCGATGACGGCCTTCGCACCAGCCGGCAACGCCGCTGCAGCCACACCCGCGGGTTTTCTGGACACTGTTTCCCCAAGCGTACGGATGGGCGTGAGCGTCGCGTTCGCAGTCACGACCGTTGCGCTCGACCGGCTGCCGCTGCTCGCTGCCGCGCTCATGCTGGCGGTCGTGCTGGCAGCGCTCGCACGGCTGCCGGCGGCATCAACCGCACGCCGCATCGCCGGCATGGACGCCTTCATGCTCTGCGTCTTGGCGTTCCTGCCGTTTACCGTTCCCGGCATGCCCTTGTTCGCGGTCGCCGGCCTGAGCGCCAGTGCCGAGGGCTTGCAGCAGGCTGTCGCCATCGTGCTGACTGCGAATGCCGTCGTGCTGGCGGTGCTGGCGCTGATCGGCACACTGGAGCCGGTGGCGCTCGGCCACGCGCTCGCCGCCCTCAAGGTGCCGGACAAGGTCGTCCACCTGCTGTTGTTCACGGTCCGCTACATCGCCGTACTCAAGAGTGAGTACCAGCGGATGGTGCTGGCACTGCGCGCCCGCGGCTTCCGCCCACGCGGCAACCGGCACACCTGGAACAGCTTCGGCTGGTTGTTTGGCATGCTGCTCGTACGCAGTTTCGAGCGCGCGGAGCGCATCCACGCTGCAATGAAATGCCGCGGATTCTCCGGACGGTTTTATCTGGTGCAGGATACCACGGTCTTCCCCGCCGATCTGCCGTTCGCGGTCGGCATCGGCGCGCTGCTGGCGCTGCTGCTGGCGGCCGAGGTCGCGTGGTGAGTGCGCCGCTGTTTTCGCTTGAGAACGTGCGGTTCGCCCGCACGGACGGCCGCATCGTGCTGGCGGGGATCGACTTCGAGCTTTGGCCGGGTGAGCGCATGGCTCTCATCGGCGGCAACGGCGCCGGCAAGACGACGCTCCTTCACCTGATGGTTGGCCTGCACCGGCCGACGGCCGGAACGATCTGCGCCTTTGGTCGATCGCGCGTCGTCGAGGCCGATTTCCACGAGGTCCGCAGGCGCGCCGGCCTGCTGTTCCAGGATTCGGACGATCAGCTGTTTTGCCCGACCGTGCTCGACGACGTCGCCTTTGGTCCGCTCAACCTCGGCTACAGCCAGGCGGAGGCGCGCGAGATTGCTGAGGCGACGTTGCAGTCGCTGGGTTTGGCCGGCTTTGCCGCGCGCATCACGCACAAGCTCTCCGGTGGCGAAAAACGCTTGGTTTCACTCGCAACGGTGCTCGCCATGCAGCCCGATGTGCTTCTGCTCGATGAGCCGACCAGCGGACTCGACGCCGCCGCTAACGACAGCCTTGTCGCGCACCTGCAGACGCTGCCGCAGGCGATGGTGATCGTCTCGCACGACCGGGCGCTCATCAGGGCGCTTGCGACCCGTGTCGTCTTGATGCGTGACGGTCGTGTGCACCCGGCGCGCCTGCACGCCCATCCGCACGCGCATGTGCACACCCATCCCCACCTGCACGCAAGCGACGCAGCCGTCGAGGAGCACGCGGCGGACGATGCACATGACATTTTGCATGACTTGGCCTGAGCCAAACGGCGAGCGCATGGCGGCTTACCGCGCCAGGGGGGTGACGGTTTGGACGGCGACCGGCCTAGACGACGACTCCGGCGGCTGAAGGCTGGCGGTCGCAGCGGCCGGGGGCGGTCTCGTGCTGTCCTTCGGCTTTGAAGGCGAGCCCGCCGCGTGCGGCCAGGATGTCGAGCGCGGTCTCGAACATCTGCCGCACGCCCGAGCGCACGGCAGGGGGCAGCATGGCCTCGGAGCGCACGATCAGATCAAACCGGTCGCCGCTGTCGCTCATCAGGCCATCGAGCTCCAGCGCGCCGAGCCGGGTCAAGCGAACGTTGATCAGGAAGCGGCGGCCAAGCCCGTTGGCACGCGCCGGCTCGTCGCGCTCACGCCACTCAAGATGCAGCGGCGAAGGGCTGACCGCGATGGGAAGCGCGATCCACACCTGCCGCCATTCTGCCAGCGCGGTCCCGCTTTCCTGCCGGCCAGCAGACTGGGCACCGTCGTCCCGCCCGATGGGCTGAACCGACGCCTCGACGGTGCGCGCGACTGGCGTTGCCCGCCCGCTTCCCGCCTCCTCCGCGTCGTGACGGGCGAGACGATGCAGGAGCCGGATGGCAAAGCCGTCCATTCTTCGCACCACTGGACCAGCTGCAGCTGCAGCGGCAGCGCTGCTTGTTAACTTGGCGGGCGTGGCCGGCGCTTCAGAGGCGGCGCGTTCGTGGCGCGTTTGCGGTTCGCCAGGGCCTGTGCGCGCTTCCCGGAGCTCGCTCAGATCGCCGGCCGTCAGAACCGCCGGCATCAATGCAGCCTGCACGGCTGATGCAGGGAGCACGGGATCTGGCAGCGGACCGACGAGGGCTATCGAAGCAGCGCCTGCGGATGGCACGGCCGCGGGCGCTGCCGGAACGGTCAACGCGCGCGCAGCCGTCCCCGCAACCGCAACCGCGCCGGTCAGGGGCTGCGCAGGTCCCACCAACCCGACCAGTGCCGTGGCGAGCGGGCCGATGGCGGACATCACACGACTGCGCCCCGCTCCTGCCGCCTCAAGCGCCCGCCGCCGACGCCGTGAAACTGCACGCCGCGCGCGCTGCCAGCCTTGCCGCGATCACCTCGACATCAAGCGCGGCACTGGCATTCGGATACCGGCACATGATTGACATCTGGTTGCGGATGCTTTCGCGGACCTTCGCATCCTGACGGACGACGCCCAAGAGTGTCGGCGACAGATTGAGGAAGCTCTTACAGGCCTTCTGCAGTGCCCTGAACGCCGTTTGCCCTTCCCGCGCCGACGCCGCCATGTTGACGACGACGCTGATCGGCCCATCCCCGCCGTCGCGCTGGCGCACCTTGATGAAGGCATAGGCGTCGGTGAGCGAGGTCGGCTCGTTGGTCAGAACAACGATGCAGGTGTCGGCGGCAAGACTGAGCTGGCGCACGCTGCGGTCGAGGCCGGCGCCCAAGTCGAGGATGACGTGGTCGTAGCCCTGCGCGACCGCCCGCAAGCGATCGATCAGGCCGCGAAGGCGTTCGCGCGGCTGATTGGCAAGCAGGCCAGAGCCGGAATGGCCGGCAATGACGTCGAAGCCGCCATTGACATAGGGGATCACGGCGTCCGCTAGCGGCAGCGGACCATCCAGCACGCCGCCGAGATCGCGGGGCGGCATCAGGCCCAGCTGGACGTCAACATTGGCCAGGCCAAGATCGCCATCGAACAAAAGCGTTCGGGCGCCTGCCCGTGCCAGGGCATGTGCCAGCGTGATGGCAAGCCATGTCTTGCCGACGCCTCCCTTGCCGGATGCGATGGCGACCAGATGCGAGGAGCGCGCAGGTTCGAGAAGGGCTGGTGCGGAAACCGGAACGAACGTCATTACGAAGCCTCGCTCGACTGGGGTGTCGATCCGTTTGCAGGAAAGTCCGGTAACAGCAGCCGGGCCAGCGACATCGGATTGATGGGCGCCAGGCCGCTTGCGACTTCGGCATTGACGCTGACATCGGCAAATGCCAGCTGGCCGGCGTCGGCAGCCGCCAACAGTCCGCCCAACCGGCGCGAAACATCGAGCCGCGTCGCCAGCAGGCGGCGGACGCCGGCAGCAGCAAAGCGTTCGCCGATCTCGGCCGCCTCGCCGGGATCACCGCCGGCCGGCAGCACCAGCACCGGCTCGGCTGCGGCGACAAGCGCCAGTTCCATCATTTCGTTCATCTCGCTCTCGGCGAAGGGGTTGGTTCCGGCCGTATCGATGATCGTCAATGTCCCGCTTTGCTTTGGCAGCGCGGCGCTGAGCTCGTCTGCCGTTGCGACCGGCGCGAACGGGACGGCAAGGATCTGCGTAAAAACTTGTAACTGCTCGATGCCGCCGGCCCGCTTGATGTCGGCGGTGATTGCCGCGACGGCACGGCCGCAGCGCCGGGCCCGCGTCAGAACCTTGGCGGCAGCGATCGTCTTGCCGGCACCCGGCGGCCCGACCAGCATCAGCGGCCGGACCTGCAGGCGCTCAACGATGGGCTGGAAGTTGAACAGCTCATCAATCGCGCCGCCCAACACTGCCACCGTGCCAACCGGGGCAAAGCGCGCGCTTGCCGCCAGCAACCGTGCCGAAAGAGAATGCGGAACGCCGTGATACGCCAACGCCTGCTGGATTGCCGCGCCGGCATCGAGTGCGGCGGCATCGTCGTCGTCACCATCATCGGCATCGGACGTAGGAGTATGCTGCCGGTCGCGGACGATGTCGTCTTCGAGTGCAGCCGTCAGCCGGACGCTGCGGCCATTTTGCGCCGACTGGGTCGCGACAATGATCGCGTTCTCGCCCATCTCGCGGCGGACGAGGTCCATCGCCTTGCTCATCGAATCGGCGATGAAGGTTCTGAGCCGCATCGGTCGCCGGCCGTCCTAGCTGTGGCCGCCAGAGATTTGGCCCACCGAGCGGATGCGCGCCCGCGGGTGGATCTCGGCATGCGAAATCACCGCCGTTAACGGCCGGAACCGGTCGACGATCGAGCGGACCAGCGGCCGCAACAGGGGTCCGGTGAGCAGCACCGGCGTCACCCCCGCCAGCGCCTGCTGCTCGAATTCGCGGCGAACGGCGGCAATGAACGCGTGCAACCGGCTGGGCGGCAGGGCCAGCTGGCGATCGTCGCCGTTGCCGACCAGGGCCTCGCTCATCTCCTGCTCCCACTCCGCGCTCAGCGCCAGGAAGGGCACGCAGCCCTGCTCATCGACGTTCATGTCGGTGATCTGGCGCGCCAGCCGGCTGCGGACGTGCTCGGTGATCTGGGTCAGGCTGCGGGTCGAGGCGCAGCTCTCGGCGATGCCTTCGAGGATGGTCGGCAGGTCTCGGATCGAGATCCGCTCCGCCAGCAGGTTCTGCAACACCTTCTGCACGCCGGTGTAGGAGATCTGCGCCGGAATTGTGTCGCCGATCAGCTTCTGGTGTGTTTTGTCCAATTCATCGAGGAGCTTGCGCGCCTCGACGTAGGAAAGCATGTCGGCCATGTTATCCTTGATGACTTCCGTCAAATGCGTCGTCACCACCGTCGAGGGCTCCACCACCGTGTAGCCGCGCAGGAGCGCATCCTCCCGGTGCTGCGGATCGATCCACATTGCCGGCAGACCGAAAGTCGGCTCGCGGGTTTTCTCGCCCGAGAGCATGATGGTGGCGCCACGCGGATCCATGACCAGCAGCATATTGGCGCGGATTTCGCCGCGCCCCGCTGGCACCTCCTTGATCCGGATGACATAGCCCTCGGGCAGAAGCTGGACGTTGTCCTGGATGCGCACGCTCGGCAGGACGAAACCGAACTCGCTCGCCAGCTGGCGGCGCAGCGCCTTGATCTGATCGGTCAGCTTCGCCCCGTTGACGTTGCCACCCACCAGCGGCAACAGGGCGTAGCCAAGCTCGAGGCGGATCTCGTCCATCTTGAGCGCGGTCGAGATCGGCTCCTCGGCCGGTGCTTCCTCGCTCTTGACGGCCTTTGCCGCCGCCTCGGCCGCGGTCTTGAGGCGTTGCTTGCGCAGAAACCACGCGAGCCCGCCGAGCGCAGCGGCGAGCGAGAGGAACGGTGCGGCCGGCACGCCCGGCAACAGCGCCAGCACGCTCAAGAGCGCCGCACTTAAGCCTAGAACCTTCGGATTGCCGCCAAGCTGGCCGAAAACCGCGTTGTTGGTAGAACCCGAGACGGATGCCTTGGTGACGATGATACCGGCCGCGGTCGATGTCAGCAGCGCCGGGATCTGCGACACCAGGCCGTCGCCCACCGTAAGGCGGGTGAAGGTTTCGGCCGCTGCCAGGAGGCTCATGTCCTTCTGGCCGACGCCGATGATGATCCCCGCCAGGACATTGATGACGGTGATGAGAAGGCCCGCGATCGCATCGCCGCGGACGAACTTGCCGGCGCCGTCCATGGCGCCAAAGAAACCGCTCTCCTCTTCCAGCGCGCGCCGGCGCTGGCGCGCCTCGTCCTCGCTGATCAGGCCGGCGGACAGGTCGGCATCGATCGCCATCTGCTTGCCGGGCATCGCATCGAGGGTGAAGCGGGCAGACACTTCAGCGATGCGGCCCGAACCCTTGGTGATGACGACGAAGTTGACGATGATGAGGATCGCAAAGACGATGATGCCGATGACAAAGTTGCCGCCCATGACGAAGCCGCCGAAGGCTTCGATGACATGGCCGGCCGCCGACGGCCCCTCGTGCCCGTGCGTCAGGATCAGCCGCGTGGTGGCGAGGTTGAGCGCGAGGCGAACCATCGTCGCGAGCAAGAGGATGGTCGGAAAGGCGTTGAATTCGAGCGGCTTCTCAACGAACAGCGCGGTGAGAAGGATCAGCACCGAAAGCGTGATCGACACCGCCAGACTGATATCCAGCAGCCAGCGCGGCAGCGGCAGGATCAGCACCGCCAGCGTGGCCAGCACGGCCAGCGCCAGCGCCATGTCGCGATAGCCGACCAGGACGCCGAGGCGCCGCTCGAAAACCTCGAGGAGGCCGGCCGTGCCGGGCGCTGCGGCGGCGGTGTCGCTCATGATGTCTGATCGGCCTGGGTCATCGGTCGCGCCCTACTCCTGCGCCCCGACCAACTGGCCAGCCGGAGGAACGGCGACCCCTTCGCTCGCGTACTGGCGCAGCTTGTTGCGCAAGGTGCGGATGGAAATGCCGAGAACCGTGGCGGCGTGGGTGCGATTGCCAAGGCAATGCTGCAGCGTGTCGATGATCAGCGACCGCTCCATGTCCGCAAGGGTGGTGCCGACGGTGACCGCCTCAAGGCTCGGGCTGGCCTCGGCACGGCTCCCGGCGGAGCACCCGAGGCCGCTGCACCCGAGGCCGCTGTCCGGCGGGCCGAGAACGATCGCTTCGGCGCCGATCGTCTCGCCGTTCGCCAACAGAACGGCGCGGTGCATGGCGTTTTCCAGCTCGCGCACGTTGCCGGGCCAGGGGTAGCCGAGAAGCAGGCGCTCCGCCTGCGGGCTCAAGTGCCGTGCCTCGGCGCCGTTGAGCTCGGCGTACTTGGCAATGAAATGAGCGGCCAGAAGCGGGATATCGCGCGGCCGTTCGGCAAGCGGCGGTAGCCGCAGGCTCACCACGTTGAGGCGAAAATAGAGGTCCTCGCGAAAACTTCCGTCGCGCACGCACGCTTCGAGGTTGCGGTTGGAGGTCGCCAGCAGACGGACGTTGATGCGGATCGTCTGGTTGCCGCCGACGCGCGTGATCTCCCGCTCCTGGACCGCGCGCAGGAGTTTGGCCTGCAGCCGGGGATCCATTTCGCTCACTTCATCCAGCAGCAGCGTGCCGCCGTGCGCCTCCTCGAAGCGGCCGGTGCGCCGGGCAATGGCGCCGGTGAAGGCGCCCTTCTCATGGCCGAACAGTTCGGACTCCAAGAGGGCGTCGGGGATCGCGGCGCAGTTGATGGCGACAAACGGCTCGGCCGCCCGCTTGCTGCGGCCGTGCAGGTAGCGCGCCATCACTTCCTTGCCGGTGCCGGACGCACCGACGATCAGCACGCTCGCATCGCTGGCGGCAATCCGGTCTGCCAGCGCCAGCACCTCGGCCATGCGCGGGTCGGCACACAAAAGCGTGCGTTCGTCATGTGCAACGGCGGCCAGGATCGCGCCGATGAGCTCGGCGTGCGGCGGCAGCGGCACGTAGTCCTTGGCACCGGCCTTGATTGCGGCGACCGCCTTGCGCGCATCGTTGCCGATGCCGCAGGCGATGACCGGGACGCTGATCCGCTCCGAACGCAAGCCCACGATCAGGGCAACGATATCGAGGGCGACGTCGGCAAGGATGACATCGGTGCCCTTTCCTGCGCGAACGTGCGCGAGACCGGTCGCGATATCGTCCGCACACGCGACTTGGGCACCGCGATCGCGGGCGATCTTGCTCGCCGTGCCGACTTCGCCGCCAAGCAGGCCGATGATGAGCAGCCGCATGTCTTCAAGTCCTCACGAAGCCCGCGAAGCGCTAACCCGCCGCGCGATCACCCTTGACGATCTCCGTCATCGTCACCCCCAGCCGATCCTCGACGACGACGACCTCCCCGCGCGCCACCAGCCGATTGTTGACGTAGATGTCGATTGCCTCGCCGACCTTGCGGTCGAGCTCAACGACGGCGCCGCGGCCCAGTTTGAGCAGCTGGTTGACCTCCATCGTCGCTTTGCCGAGGACAGCCGAAACCTGGACGGGGATGTCGTAGACGGCTTCCAGGTCCTGAACGGTGCTCGATTCGTCTTTTGCCGCGCTCATGGTGCTCCTTGCGCCGTCTGATGCCGGCCCGTCGTCGGTTGCTGTCAGCTGTTTGAGGTTAAGCGGGTTGTCGTTTTCCATCGCATGCTCCGCCGATTACCGACCAGCCCCGCCGGCGCTCAGGGACAAAGCGCCGGGCTCGGCCTTATCCCCCGCTCGCGCGCCGTGGTCGGGCCCTTCCAGCCGCTCAGTGCCGCCGCCGATCGTGTGTGCGAGGATGCCGTCAATCTCGCCCCAGATGGCTTGCGGGCAGCGGATCGCGCCGCCGTCGGCCCACTCCACCGCACACGCATCCTCGTCGACAGCCGGATCGGCGACGACATTGATCCGACCGGCGTAACCGCATTCGGCGGCAAGTGCTGCCGTCCGTTCGGCTGCAGCGGCGGCGACGCTTGGGTGCACGGCGACCGTCAGCCGCGGCTGATGCGGGAGGTGCCGCATCACGTCGGCGAGCATCCCTTCGAGTTCTGTCAGGCCCTGGCGGCGGCAGGTTTCGGGCAGGAGCTTGCGCGCGATCGCGACCGCAATCTCGGTCGCTTCGCGGGCGGCGGCGGCCCCGATCGCCTCGGTCTCGCGAAAGAGCTCGGCCAATCGTGCTGCGATCGCCTCACAGGCCACTCGCAGACGGCGGCGGTCCTCCGCCTCGGCCTCAGCCCGCGCCTGCGCCTGGCCGTGGGCGACGCCATCGGCCCGCGCGGCTGCGAGATCGCTTTCGTCGAACTGCTTCGTGGCTGCCCGTTCGCCGGCACCGGAACGGCCCGCGACCACTGCTTCGGTGCCGTCGCGACCAAATTGCCGGTCGAAGAGGAAAGGTTTGCTGGCCAACATCGCGCCACGCTCCGCTAGTAAACCAGCTCGTCGCTGCTGTCGCCGCCGCTGCTGAGGATGATCTCGTTGGCATCGGCAAGCGCCTTGGCCGTTGCGACGATGGCGGACTGCGCCTCGTCGACATCGCGCAGGCGGATCGGCCCCATCGCGGCCATGTCGTCGCGCATCATTTTCGCGGCGCGCTCCGACATGTTGGAAAAGAACATGTCCTTCATAGCGTCGGACCCGCCCTTGAGCGCCACCATCAGCTGCTCCTTCGGCACCTGCCGCAATAGGACCTGAACGCCCGAGGGATCGAGCCGCTGCAGATCCTCGAACGTGAACATCAGCTGCTTGATCTGCTGCGCCATGTCGGGCGTTCGCTCCTCCAGGGCGGCCATGAACCGGTTCTCGGTGCTGCGGTCGAAGCTGTTGAAGATCTCGGCCATCAAGCCTTTGGAATCCGCCCGGTTGCTACGGGCGAGATTGGTCATGAACTCGGTACGCAGGGTATTCTCGACGTGGGCGAGAATGTCCTTCTGCACAGTTTCCATGCGCAGCATGCGCATCACGACTTCCATCGCGAAGTTCTCGGGCAGAAGCGCCAGCACCCGCGCCGCGTGCGAAGGCTTGACCTTCGACAGGACGACCGCAACCGTCTGCGGATATTCGTTCTTAAGGTAGTTGGCGAGAACAGCCTCGTTGACGTTGCCGAGCTTGTCCCACATCGTCCGGCCGGACGGACCACGGATTTCCTCCATGATCTGCTGAACACGCTCAGGATCCATCGCCTTGCTCAACAGCCGCTCCGTCGACTCGAATGTTCCGACCAGGGAACCCGACGTCGAAAGCTGTTCGGAAAAGCTCTTGATCAGCTCCTCGACAAGGGTGGCATTCACCGTCCCCAGTGTCGCCATGTAACTGGAGAGCGAGCGGATCTCCTCGTCATCCATCATCTGAAAGATCTTGGCCGCCTGCGTCTCCTGCAGCGACAGCATAAAGACCGCCGCCTTCTGCGGACCCATCAGGTCTCTCATTTCTGTTTTTCCGCGGCTCACGGGCGCTTCCTAATCCTCGGCATGGAGCCAGGTCCTTATAATTGCGAGGGCCTGCTCCGGATGCCGGTCGACGAAATCGCCCAGTTTCTTGACGGAGGAGGCGCGCACCCGGCCCTCCACCTGCTCGAGGTCGACCATGTCATCCCCTGGTGCCGGCAGCGAAACCGTGCCCCTCCCATCGGGCCCGGCGAGCGCTGCCTGTTGGCCCGCCGCGCCCACGAGCTGCCGCTGACCCGGTCCGCCCGCGGCCGGAACGCTCGCCAGGAGACGGGAGACAACCGGCCGAACAACCAGCAGCAGGACCAGGAGGGCCAGAACGCTGAGCGCGGCAAACTTGCCGATGCGGAACAGATCATCCTTGTCGAGGCCGAGGAAGAGGCCAGAGTCGACCTCGCCGCCGCCGTCGACATCGGCAAAGCGCATGTTGATCACGTCGACCGTGTCACCGCGCTGGCCGTCAAAGCCGATCGCGCCGCGCACCAGCGCACGCAGCTGCTCAAGCTCTTCCGCCGAGCGCGGCTGGTAGGTCGCGGTCTCGCTGGCTGGGTCGAGAACGTAGTTGCCATCGACCAGCACCGCGACCGAGAGCTTCTCGATTGATCCGATCTCGCGCACGCTGTTGATGACCTTGCGCGAAATCTCGTAGTTGATCGTTTCGTCGTTGCGGGTATCGCTTGATGAGCTCGCGGATGCACTGCCTGCCGCGCCGCCCGCGTTCGGCAACTCGTTTGCCACCGTCACCGGCTGGGCGTCATCGCGCTCGTTGTTGACCCCCTTCTGCTCGACGTTCCGGCTCGAACGGACCACCTGACCGTCGGGGTCGTAGCGCTCCTCGGTCGTGTTGACGCGGTCGAAGTTCATCGCGACGGAAACTTCCGCCCGCACCCGGTTCGGCCCAACGACGCGCTCCAGCAACTGTTCGATCGTGCGCGCGAGCTGCCCCTGCAGCTCGAGCCTGCGCTCCTGATTGGTTGCGCTGCCGGCAGCCGGATCGAGATCGCCGTCGTTGCGCCGGCTCAACAGCGTGCCGCGGTTGTCGACCAGCGAGATCCGATCGCTGCTCAAGCCCGGAACCGCTGAGGCGACGAGGTTCTGGATAGCGGCCACCTGCGCAGGTTCGAGGCGGGCGGCGCCGCGCATCTGCAGCAGGATCGACGCGCTCGGCTCCTGGCGATCGCGGCTGAACAGCTCGCGCCGCGGCATCACGAGGTGGACGCGCGCGTTCTTGACCGTGCCGATTGCGCGGATGGTTCGCGCCAGTTCGCCTTCGAGCGCGCGCACCAGGTTCACGTTCTGGAGAAAACTCGTGCTGCCAAGCGCGCTGCCGGCATCGAACAGTTCGTAGCCGAGGCTGCCGCCGCCGGGGATGTTCTGCTCGGCCAGTTCGACCCGGGTGCGAGCAACCTGATCCCTCGGCACCATTAGGGCCGTGCCGCCACCCTGCAGCCGGTACGGGACGGCCTTTGCTTCGAGATGAGTGATGATGCGCGATGCATCGCTCATCTCGAGATCTGCGTAGAGCAGCGCGTACTCGGGCTCCGAGATCATCACGGTGAGCCAGGCGAAGAAGCCGAGCGAGCCGATCCCGACCACGGCCAGTGCCGCCAGCCGTCCCGCCCCCAGAGCGCGTGCGAGGCTTCGCAAATTCGCCATCGTCGTCCCCGCTGCCGGGGAGGATGGACGCGGGATTGCCCGCGGACTCACCGGTCAGCTGGTCAACGCTACCGAAATCCTGGTGAAGAAGCGGTTAACTGCGGAGAATCAAGGCACACGCG
Organism: Defluviicoccus sp.; assembly: GCA_049291695.1. GTDB lineage: Bacteria > Pseudomonadota > Alphaproteobacteria > Rhodospirillales > Defluviicoccaceae > Defluviicoccus. Next base: position 14,034 of record JBATPX010000120.1, on the reverse strand, counting down.
CGCGGCCCCAGACGCCTCCACCGCTTCAGCGGGCGGCCCATGATGTCAGCGGCTGGACGCCGGCCTCACACCTATCGTTTGATGCGGACGAGTTCCTCCAACATCTCGTCGGCGGTGCTGATGATCTTGGTTGCCGCCGAATAGGCTCGCTGCACGACGATCATGCGCGAGAACTCATCGCCGATGTCGACGGTCGAGGATTCGAGCGATGACTGGATGATCGATCCGGCCGGGCCGCTGTCGGCCTCGCGCAGCGATGGCCCGCCCGACTCCTCGGTGACGGCGTAACTGTTGCCGGCAACCGATTGCAGACCTGAGGGGTTGACGAAGGTCGCCACTGGCATTTTGAACACTGGCCGCCGTTCGCCGTTATCGAACAACGCATAGACAAGACCGTCCTTGGCGACACTGACGCCGCTGTAAGCACCGTAGCGGGCGCCGTCGCGCTCGATGAGGCTGGTCGTGAACTCGGTCCCGAATTGCGTGATGCCGTTGGCCCTGTTCGCCTGGCCGAAGTTCAAGCTGATCGTACTCGCCGCCGTGCCGTCCATATCCGCGGCGCCGTTGGTGAAGCCAAGGATGCTTAAGCTCGCCGCACCGAAACCCTGCGGCAGGCCATTGGGGCCGAACACCAGGCCAGCGTCGGTCGTCTGCGGCTGGGCGATGGTAAAGGACGGCGTGGCGAGCAGCCCCTGCTGGGTTGCGGGCGTGCCGGTGCTGTCCGCACGGAGGTTGGTGGCATCGACCGCGATGCTGCCAAGGGCGGTGTCTGAGCCGGCGGAAAAGACCACGGTCGTCTCATCGCTGCCCTTGAGCTCAACGTGATGCGCGCCCGCACTCGAGCCGAAGTCGGTATCGGACGCTCTTACGGCGGCAACAAGGTTGGCAACGGTTTCGGCGAGCGTCTGACCGATCGCAACAGTCCCTGCCCCGCCGGCGGTGGCAGCAAACGTATAGGTGCTGCCGTTGATGCTCGCGCTGGCGCCCGCCATTGGCTGGGCGGTGAATTCGAGCTGACCGGCGCTGCGGTAGATCTCGGCATTGGCGTTGACGAGATTGGCGACGGCGGTCCCGGCGGGCGGCTCGACCGCAAGATCCCACGTGTTCGCCGTCTGCTTCGTGAAGGTAAAGCGCGTGCCCAGTGCGTTGCCGAGCGAATCGAACATCTGCACGTCAATGCCGCGGCTGGCACCAATGGCTTCGGCAGCGGGCAGATTCGCCCCAAGCGCGACCTTGGTCGTCGCGGCGGCGGTGCCGCTGAAACGGTTGAGGTTGATCGTTTCGAGAAAGTCGCGCGAGATGATATTCTCGTTGGTCATCGAGGCGGCGCTGCCATTCGGCAACACGACCTCGCCCAGGCTGTTGGTCGGCCAGCCTTGCAGGTAATAACCGGAACCGTTGCGCAAGAATCCTTCGGCGTCGGTCGAGAACGAGCCGGCGCGGGTGAACAAATAAGGGTCGGTCGCCGTCGGCTGGCTCGCGCGGTTGACCAGGAAGAAGCCGTTGCCCGAAAGCGCCAGATCGGTTGTCGAAGCCGAGGACTGCAGGAGGCCCTGGACATTCACACTTCCTTGCGCGCGCGCCTGCACGCCGCCCGCCGAATAGCGCGTGTTCGAGCCCTGGCGGGTGACCAGCGTCTGGAAGTCGACGGAGCTGCCCTTGTAGCCGACCGTGTTGACGTTGGTAATGTTGTCGGCGATGGTCCCCATCGCGCTTGACTGCGCCGAAAGGCCGGAGACGCCTGAAGTCAACGCACCGAACAAGCTCATTTATTTAGCCTCCCTGGTAGCGGTCGCAGCGCGCGCTCGGACGTCGCTGCGGCAGCATCGATTGGGTGTTCACAACAGATCCGCGAGCGCGGCGATTGCTGAACGAGCACCCTCACCTTCGGCGGCTGCGGGTGCGCCGGTGACCGCGACCACCTTCTCAAGCGGCACTTCGAAGCCGCCGAGATCGAGCATCACCGAGCCCTTATGGAACGTGGCCGCCTGCACGGTGCCGGTCAGCGTCGTTGTCACCGGGATCTGGCTGCCGTCACTGCGGCGGGCATCGACGCTCACCGTGTAGAGGCCATCGGCGAGGTGCGAGCCGTTGCCGTCGCTGCCAGCCCAAACGAAATCGTGGCGGCCGGGCTTCGTCTCGCCTTCGGTCGAGAAGACGGCGCGGCCCAGGCTATCCTTGACGGAGACGATGCTCTTCGCGGCCGGCTCGGCAAGCGCATAGGCCGCGCTTGCGGTCCCATTCTGAAGCGCGAGCGTGTCGGCTTCGATCTCGACCGTCTTGCCGAGATAGGCGACCGCACCCGCGGCATCAGCGCCCTTTTGCGCCGCCAGCAGACTTTCGAGGTGACTGTTCCCATAAATCTGCTGTTCGACGCTCGCAAACTGCACGAGCTGCGACGTGAACTCGTGGGCGTCGAGTGGCTCAAGCGGGTCCTGATGCTGGAGCTGGGAAACCAGGAGCGTCAGGAACTTGTTAAGATCATCTTGCAGCTGGCCACGGTCGCGGGTCGCCTGCTGTCCCGTCACTGCGCCACTGGCGGAAACACTATCGAGTATCATCGGCTTTTCGTCTCCCGTTGACGGTTACGCCAGGACATCGAGCTGACCGCGCGGGTTCAGTGTCCGTCGCGGCTCCGCGGTCTGGAACATGCCCTCGGGTTCGGTCTCCGCGGTGCGGTTGGCTGGCGTGCGCGCAGCCCGATCCTCCGGCATGAACACCTGGCCGGCGCTGCGGCGGCCGTGCTCGCCCCGCATGTCGAAGCTCAGGCTGTCGGCATCGGGCTTGAGACCTGCATCTTGGAGCGCCTGCTGCAGCGCGCGGGCCTCGGCTTTGAGCGCGTCAAGGGCCTCGCGGTTCTCGGTGAGCACGAGCGCGCTGACCCGGCCATCGCGGCCGACTTCGAGGGTCACCTCGACGCGGCCGAGCGATTCCGGATCGAGCCGGATCTCAATCCGGTTCATTCCGCTGCGCACCGCGCGCGTGACATGGACGGCAACCTGATCCGGTGTCGACTTGAGCGCGATGCCAGACCGTGCTCCGCCTCGTCCCGTCGTGCCGATGCGGCCGCTGACACTGCCGTCGCGAAAGGCGAACGCTTCCGTCCCATCGCCGCCCGCGGCGAGATCCGCTGCCGCAACGGAGGTGACGAGCGCGGTCTGGACGCCCGGGCCAACCGCGTCGATGCGGGATGTCTGGGGCATCGGAGCCGGCCCAGACGCGTTCTCCTTCTGAAGAAGGATTGCTTGCGCGGCTGGAACAGTGGCGTTGAGCGTCTCGGTGGGCGAATGCGCCGCACCATGCGGTTGTGCTGTCGCCGCCGGTGAAGAACTTGCAGGCGCAACCCCTGTTGCCGGCTCGCTGATGACGCTGAGCCGGACCGGCGTGCCGGCCGCTGCCATGACCGCGCGGGTGAAATTTGCCGCCTCCGGCGTCCGATTGCCATCAGGCCGTGGCGGCGCAGCCGGCTCGGCCGCACTTGGATGCGCCATCGCCCCCCGCGGAGCACGGACCGACCGAGCTGCGGCACCCGCAGACGGTTGCGGGGCCCCCGCTTCGCCGGCAAGGCGCTGGTCGTCCTGCGACGATAAGGACGATGCGGGCGCTGTCGCGTCGGCAGCAGCGTTCGCCGCTGTGGGCTTAGCCGGCACCGTTGTGCCTGTTGGCGCGTCCGCACTCGGCGCCCGAACCGGTGGCTGAGCAACAATCGTCGGCACCGCTGGCAGAACGACGGCAGCGGCGGCTCCCTCTTCCGGCCCAGCCGCGGCCCTTGGTGCGATCGGCGCCTCATCGTCCGCGGCCGGATCGTCCGCCTCGCTCGCCGAGGGATCGTTCAGGTCCGGTTCATGGTCGCGCGTGCCGGCCCGCGTCTCGGCATCGGCGCGGTGCTCTTTCCGCGCGGGTGCCTGCTTCGTCTCGACCGTCGGCTCCTTCAGGTGCGGCGCGTGCGGCCGGCCGCGCGCGAGCGCATCGGTGAGAAGCTCTGCAAACCGGCCGCTGCGTGGATCGCCGCCATCGGTGCCGGCGATACCTGGGCCGCTCACAGGGCCTGCCTCTCGCGCGACGGACGCTGGAAGTGGCTGAACAAACACGGGCAAAGCTCCAAGGGGTCGCTGCCGGTGACCAAGGGAGCAAGGCCGGTGCCAACCGGGCCTGCGCGCTAACACATTGAAAAGATATACAGCGTTGTGTGGACCTCGGAGCGCGGAAGGCGGTCCGATGGGCTCTAGTGGAACAAGCTGCCGAGATCTCCCGGCAAAGATTGCCGTGCTCAAAAAAAACTACTTTGAATATGTCACTCGTAATGGTAGTATACTTTTGGGGGTTGTAGCTTGAGAAGAGTGCCGCGATGGAAATCACTCTCGATCGTGTTCTTCACTCCGAGGTCCGGCGCCATTCGCCCGCACCGACGATGCCTCTTCGCGAGGCGACGCCGGCAGCGCCGGTCAGCGTGCAGTCGGCTGCGGCGGTCATTGCTGTCAACCAGGCCGATAAATCGGCGCCTGCCGCCAAGAACCAGGACCGCGAAGGAACGCGCGGCCGGCGCCAGGAGCCGACGCCTGAACCGGTTGCGGCGGGTGGACGCTATGCCCGCCAACTGGTCTACGAGCGTGACCTTGAGCGGACGTTTCTCGACGTCGTCGACCGCGACGATGAGGACAAGCTGTTGATGCGCATTCCGCCGGAGAAGCTGGTCCGCTTTCTCGCCAACCACGGCGAGCGCCAAACGCCCCCGGCCGCGCCAGCCCCGCAGCTCGATCTTGTGGCCTGAGCATGCGAGAAAGGGGCGCCGCGAGCGGCGGCACAGGGCGGCACCTGTGCCGTTGTTTTAGGGTGTCCCGCGCCCCACCACGGGGCGTCCGGCGCCCTGCGCGCTGCCAGCACGGCTTGGCCGTCGCCGCGAGACTACTGGCTCAGGCGGTAAAAGACCGGGCCTGACGTATAGCTGGTGCAGGTAAGGCGATAGTTGACGTAGGCCTCCGGTTCGTCGCCGGTGAGCTGAACCGGCGCGGTGAATTCCTCGACGGCATGCCAAGTGATGCCGTTGTCAAAGGACCGTTGCAGCACTACCGTAGCCGCGAAGGGCCCGTGCAGGCTGAGATTGAAGCGATCCTTCAGGCATACCTGGTCTGAGCTGCCGGATCCGGTGAAAGAGCCACCAACGAGAGCGATCGTCATGAGCACACATTCCTATTTCGCTGTTCATGACCAGACGCCGACGATGGCCTTGCCCAGACATCATAATTTCAGCACCATGCAGGGTATTGCCTCGACCGAGGGGAGTCGCGGCCTCGTCGGCTGCCGGCCTTAACCAATCAATATAGGTTTTTACTCCTTTATACAAGAATTTTTTCGCCGTTCGCGGTCGACCGAAACGATCGAGATGCCCGTGTCTGAAGCGGCATCGTTTCGCACCGCCCGGCAGCGATCGGTGGGCGGCTGGCCTGCCGCTCCCGCTGCCCGACCTTCCCCACCTTTGCGACATGCGCCACATTTGCGACATTGGGTTGACGGACACCACCTTGTTCTGCGCACTGTTGGCGGTAGACCGAAGCCATGAGGTGATCGACGGAGGGCACAATGCCACGCAAACCCAACTACCATGCCGACCGGATGGAACGCGAACGCGCGAAGGCCGCCAAGCGCGCCAAGCGCGACGTTGCCCGCTCCGAACGCACCACCCGGAGCAAGCCCGAGAACGAAGAAGGACCCGAGGCGGAGGCAGAAAGCACTCCGCCCGAGGACCAATAGTGGCCCGGCCGGCGCCGGTGGCGGCCAGCCTTCTCTCGACCAGCGGGCGCGGTCGCCAGCACCGCGCTCGAAGGGCTGATGATGGAAATCGCTGAACAGGTCTTGAGTTATGCCGCGCTCGGTTTGATCGTCGGCTTCGGCTACTACGGGTCGATGCAGTGGACGGCGCTGTTAGGCGCGGATGGCGGGCCGGCATGGACAGGCAAGCTGGTCGGCGGCCTCAGGCTCGCCGCCGCGATCGCGTTCTTTCTCTGGCTGGCCTCGATCGGCGGCCTGCAGGTCCTGTCCGCCTTTGCCGGCTTCCTGATTGGCCGACAGATCGCCTTCAGCCTCGGCGGCCTCGATTGAAGCGTGAGCAGATCCGTCACATTGGAACAAACCATAAATACTAATTTAGTTTATATCACTTACTAAAAAACACTCGCCCTCGAACGCGTGCTGTGCTAGAGGCTTTGGCCATGGTCACAGCGATACGCCGGTATGAGTTCAGCGAGCGGCTTGCCGAGATCCTCGATCTGTCGCGGCGCGATGTTCGCTTCCGCGTCACGCTGATGATCACGCAAGGCCTCGTGCCGCCCGGCCCGCGCGGCCCCGGGGCACCGCCGGCAACGCCGGACTATGCCGCCGATCTCCTCATCGGCGTCTTGGCGGCGCCGCAGCAAAGCCACACCGTCGATGCCATCCGCTGCTATCACGGCTTGCAGCCGACCGCACTTGCAGCCGACGCAACGGAACCCGGCGTCAGCGTCGGCGCGGCGCGCATCCGGACGACGGCCGAGGAGGATCGCCCGCGCGTTCCGCTGCTCGCCGGCCGGCTCTGCTTCGGCGCCGCGCTCGCCCACCTGCTGGACCACGCCCGCGACAGCGAGACGCGCGCCCAGCTTGCCCGCGAGCTGTTCGGCATTTGGGTTAGCCGTGGCTTCCCCGTCGCCGCCGTGCAGCTTGCGCGATGGGCGGAAGGCCGGCGCAGCATTCTCACCCAGCGTTACGAGCTGGCGGCAGGCGGCCGTCCGCCGACGTGGCTCGACCCCGACCGGGGCGGTACTGCCGATCCGGGCCTGTTCCACAGTGTCTTTCTGCCGGCGAGCAAGCTGATCGCAATCGGCGCTCTCACGGCAGCCCCGCAGGAAAGGAAACGAACCGTGATTGAACTCGGCCCGACCCTCACCAACCTCGCCAATCTTGCCAACTTGGCGCGGGAGCGCCGTCACCGCCGCCCGTGGCAGAAATTCCTCGCCACCGCCGCCAAGGCAAAGGAGGCGCTCGACAAGCTGGAGGAGCGGCCGAGCCGCCTCACCGAGGTGACGGATTTCGGCTCCAACCCCGGCAATCTGCGCATGCTGACGTACGTTCCTTCGACGCTGGTGCCCGCGGCAGGACTCGTTGTCGTCCTCCACGGCTGTACCCAGACGGCTGCCACCTACGACTACGGCACCGGCTGGTCGCAGCTCGCTGAGCGCTACGGTTTTGCGGTGCTGCTGCCCGAGCAGCGGCGCGGCAACAACCCCTTGCGCTGTTTCAACTGGTTCAAGCCGGGCCACATGGAGCGGGATGCGGGCGAGCCGTTGTCGATCCGGCAGATGGTCGAGCGCATGACCGCGGACCACGGGCTCGACCGATCACGCGTGTTCGTGACCGGCCTATCCGCCGGCGGCGCGATGACGTCGGTCCTGCTCGCCACCTACCCGGACGTGTTTGCCGGCGGCGCCATCATCGCTGCCGTTCCCTACAAGTGCGCCAACGGGTTACAGGAAGGATTTGAGGTCATCTTTCAGGGCTGCGAGCGCCCCCCTCACGAATGGGGCGACCGGGTTCGCTCCGCCTCGCCGCACCCCGGTCCGTGGCCCAAAGTTTCGGTCTGGCATGGCGATGCGGATCAGACCGTGAAGCCTGCGAATGCGGAGGAGATCCTCAAGCAGTGGACCGATGTCCATGGGCTGCCGCAGCTGCATTCGGCCGAAGAGACACTGAAGGGCCATCGCCGCCGGGTCTGGCGCAATGCCGCCGGCGAGGATGTGATCGAGGCGTACACCATTGCCGGCATGCCGCATGGCGCGCCGATCGCTCCGTCCGGCGCGGACAGCTGCGGCGCCGCCGGCCCGTTCCTTCACGATGTCGGCTTGTCGTCGACTGTCCTGCTCGCGCACTCCTGGGGCCTTACGACGGCTGCGCCTGCCCCCGCCGTCGCTCCCGACGCCGAGCCGGTTCGGGAGCGGCCCGGAACAGCATCAAGCCAGCCATCGCGCCCTGCGCCGCGCGTCATCAGGGACGCGATCCTGATCGAAACCAAGCCCGGGGCCTCGAAGTCCGGCGGTGCTTCGGCAGAACAGCAAGCCGCCGACAGCGCACAGGAAAAGCCGGCAGCAGAGCCGAGGCCGGCGCTTGACCTGCAGGCGATTCTGACCCAGTCGCTGGCGGCAGCCGGGCTTCTCAAAGGGCGCGGCGCCGAGGGTACCGCGACGGGCGGCGGCCCGCTCGGGATCGACATCGAGGCTATCCTCACCAAGTCGTTCGAGGCAGCGGGGCTCTTGAAGCCGGCACCGGAGCAGCCACGCAGCGGCAGCGGCGGCCAAGGCACGGTGCTCGGCATCGATATCCCGGCGATCCTTGCCAAGTCGTTCGAGGCCGCGGGGCTGTTGAAGGGCGGGCGCCAAGCGTCACCGCAACCGGCCGGCGGCCTTGCCGGCACCGGTTGGGAGGGCGAAGGCTGGCAATGCCTCGCCACCGGCGCGGCCGATGCCGCCGCCGGCCCGGTTCTGTTCGGCTACGCGTCGTCCGGCATCGGCTGCGATGTCGGCAGCAAGGTCCGCTCGGTCTCGCGCCGGCTGACCCTCGGGCCCGCGCCCAGCTTGCGCTACGTTCGCAAGCTCGACTTGAGCGCTGCCGTCAACATGCTGACGACGGCAACGTTCACCGTCCTGGTTGACGGCATCGCCGTCGACGAGGTCTCAGCCGTCGGCATGGATTACGCCGAGAGCGACTGGACGGAACGCGAAGGCATCGACCTCGCGCGCTTTGCCGGCCGCACGGTGACGCTCACGCTCGAGCTCAGCGCCAACGCCAATGTCTGCCTCGAGGTGTTCGCCAAGGCCTGGGTCGGAGGCATCCGTGTGCGCGAGGCCGTGGCCGCCGACGCGCTCTGATCATCACGCCCCTGATGTTGCTCCCCTGATCCTGCTGCTTCGGGCGTACCGGCCGGCGCCTACTTGGCGAGAATGTTCGCCACTTCACGCAGCTGGACCCGCCCGCGTAGCAGGAAAAAGCCCTGCGCCGCCAGATGGTTCGGGAAGATGAGACCGTCTGGCGAGCCGTTGGAGACGACGAGCGGCCGCAACGCGGCCGCGGCCAGCATCGAGGCGATCATGTTCTCCCACACGACGCCGACATTGCGGTCGGCGAGAATGCTCTCGAAATCCTTGCCGAGTGCGCGCAGCACCAGCGCATAGCCGTACAACCGGCCCTTGTTGGCATAGAACACGTCATCGGCGCGGGTGTCGAACCAGCCGGCGCCGGCATGCTGCAGGCGCTCGTCGATTGCCGCCGACACGCCGCCGAGATCGGCCGTGACCCGGTCCAAGAACGCGATCAGGTTGTCGGCGCGCTTTTCGAACACGGCCTCGCCGCTACCGAGGCGCTTGTTGTAGTTCATCAGCGCCCGCATGCCGGCCTCGTACTGCGTTTCGGCGCGCGCGGTCGGGAAGATCGAGATCGACGGCTCCCAGATCCAGATCGTCCCGTCGTACTTCAAGAGGCCCGATGCCTGATCCAGATCGCGGTCGACCTGGCTAGTGCCGCGGGAGCGGCCGAGCGAATCCGTCATCTCGACGGCAAAGCGCGACAGCGCATAGATCAGCCCGACCTGGAAATTCGGCATGTTGTCTAGGAACGACGAGGGGAATGGAAATGGCGTGTTAGCCACCCATTTGGTTTCCACCACCTCGCGGTGGATCAGTGCTGCGGCCATGGCGACGGCGCGGCTGCCGCCCTCGACCTCGAACTCAGGACCTGGCGTGAAGTCGGGGTCGTCGTTGATCTGGTGCGCGAGCAGCATCGCGATCGGGTAGCCGACCAGCAGCAAGACGACCACCACCGCGGCGATCTTACCCCACAGCGGCCAGCCGCCACCGCCAGTCGTTCCGCTCCCCCCGGCGCCCAGACCGCCGAACAGTTTCCTGCCGCCTAGCATCCGCATGCTCCCTTGAAATGGTTTCCCAGAGGCCGGCTCAAGCCTTGCCGCCGTCCCCAGATTTTTCTCCAGCCGTTGCCGCTGGCCGCGCGAGGCGCTGCGGCCGGTTCTTGGCCTCCGTGCTCCACACGAAGCGGCCGAACAGGACGCAGCCCTTCATACCCGGATCACACGGCCGGCCCTGGACGCGCTGGCAGGTTCCCTGCACCTCGTGCGGACAGCCCCAGCCGCTCATCGCGCGTCCCTCAGCCGTTGTCGCTACCGTTCGCCGCGAGGCGGCAATCCGTATGGTTCGCCGCGAGGCGGCAATCCGTATGATCGACGATCACGGCGCCACTGGCAACGGCGCGATTGTCCCCCGGCCCTGGCGTGCTCCCCATGAGGATATTGGCCTTTGCCGGGCTATTTCGCCGTGATAGGTTGCGTGCAAAATCATCGGCGCCGCGCACAAGCTTGATCGTCGGCGCGCCCGTCCAAGCATGACTTCAGGACTTTTTCTTGCATTCCAAGGGGTAGCGGAGGCGTAGAGCCATGTTAAAGGGTAAAATTCTCGTCGCCCAAGGCGGCGGGCCGACCGCGGTCATCAATCATTCGATGGCTGGCGTGGTCATCGAATCCCGCAAGATCGCCTCGGTCGAGCGGGTGTACGGCGCCTACCACGGCGTCCGCGGCATCATCAACGAGGACTTTTTCGACCTGACGCGGGAGACCACCCACAACCTGCAGATGGTTGGCGACACGCCGTGCTCCGGCCTTGGGTCGACCCGCGACAAGCCGGATGAGAAATACTGCGGCGAAATCTTCAAGGTCCTGCGCGCGCACGGCATCGAGACCTTCTTCTACATCGGCGGCAACGACTCCTCCGACACACTGCGCATCTTGAGCGAGCAGGCCAAGGGCGCCGACTATCCGCTCGTCTGCGTGCACGTGCCGAAGACGATCGACAATGATCTGATGGTCAACGACCACGTTCCCGGCTTCCCGTCGGCAGCGCGGTTCGTAGCCCTCGCCTTTGCCGGCGCCAACCTCGACAACCGGGCGCTGCCGGGCGTGTATGTTGCCATCGTGATGGGCCGACACGCCGGTTTCCTGACCGCCGCCTCCGCCCTCGGGCGCAAGTACGAGGACGATGGCCCGCACCTGATCTACGTGCCGGAGCGGGTGTTCAGCCTCGACGATTTCGTCAAGGACGTCCGCGAAGTCTATAACAAGTACGGCCGCTGCATCGTTGCCGCCTCGGAAGGCATTCACGACGAGAGCGGCCAGCCGATCATCACCAAGCTGGCGAAGCAGGTCGAGCGCGATGCGCACGGCAACATCCAGTTGTCCGGCTCCGGCGCGCTGGCGGACCTGCTGACCGACTACATCAAGGCTCACACCAACATCACCCGCGTGCGTGGCGACACGTTTGGCTACCTGCAGCGCTCCTTCCTCGGCTGCGTGTCCGATGTCGATCAGCGCGAGGCGCGCGAGGTGGGCGAGAAGGCGGTGCAGTACGCCCACTTTGGCGATGCGGCCGGCAACCACACCGGCTCGGTGACCATCCACCGCGTCGGAACTTATGCCGTCGAGTACCAGTTGAGCCTGCTCGCCGACATCGCCGGCAAGACTCGCGTGATGCCGGACGAGTTCCTGCATGAGAACGGCCACGACGTCACGGATGCCTTTGTCGATTATCTGCAGCCGCTCCTCGGCTCCGGCATGCCAGCGACGGCGCGCCTGCGGCTCAACCGCGTGCCAAAGATCCTCAAGGCCGGCTGATCGGCCCGGCTTTTGAGGGTTCTCCCTACCCCTTCCCCCTCTCCCTCCCGGGAGAGGGCCGGGGTGAGGGAAGCCTGCGTCCCCGTCCCTGGCCCCCGCTGAAAATCGCCATTACGAGGAGCGCTGGCGACGAAGCAAACCAGAGAACTCCTGTTGTGGGGGGATGCACTTGGTTTGCTTCGCTTCCGCTCGCAATGACGTGTCTTTGTGTTGTCGTATGCCGGTTTGTGGCGTCGCGTGCGGGCACCCCCGCAGCCCGGAGGGAGCGAAGCGCAATCTGGCGCATGGGGTGGTCCCGCATCGACTCATCCGGCGAATTACGGGCTTCGTCCTAATCCGCCCTGGGTGGGGCCGAGCCCAACGAAAAGGGGCGCTGCCGAAGCAGCGCCCCTCATTCGTGCAACCCGAGTTATGACCGCAGGGCTCAGACGATCAGGATGTCGGAGCCGATGATCGGCGTCAGGCCGTTGACCGAGAACACCTCCAGGGTCTGGATGATGTTGGTCGGGTTCGAGTTGTCGGCAACGCTCCAGGCGAAGTAGCCGGCGACGTTGACCGACGGCGTGATCGGCACCAGGTTGACGCCCGTGGCGGCAATCGAGTGAAGAATGATCGTGTCGTTGGTCCCCGGCTGAACGCCGCCGGCGCCCTCGAAGTCGAAGATCTTGTCGATCGGCCGCAGGCTCAACGGCGTGCCCTGCGGCAGGACCGGCAAGTCGACCATAAAGACGTCGAACTGATCGACGCCGGCGCCGCCGGCCATGTTGTCGTTGCCCTGCCAACCATCGAGCGTGTCCTCACCGGCACCGCCGAGCAACTGGTCGTTGCCGTTGAACCCCCGCAGATCGTCGTTGCCCGTTCCGCCGTCGATGGTGTCGCTTCCGGTCTCGGTCGCGCCGCCGGCACCGCCATTAAGGACGTCGTTGCCGGCGCCGCCAAGGATGACCTCGCCGCGAGAGGTGCCGGTGATAACGTCGTCGCCGCCGGCACCGTTGATGGTGGTGTGGTTCGAGGCGGTGAGGGTCGAGAAGTCCCACGCGTTGGCGCCCTCCGAGCCCAGGATCTCGAACGGGCCCGACGTGCCGCTGATCACCTCGACGCCGTTGCCCGGCCCGAAAACATCCGGCAGGCCGTTGAACGGGTTCGGAGCTGCGGTGAAGACCCAGATCTGGTCGTTGGCACCGGCACCGCCCTCAACCGAGGCATCGCGGCCGTCACCAAACACCCAAACCAGGGTGTCATCGCCAGCGCCGCCAAAGACTTGGTCTGTGCCGCCGGCAGCGTAGATGGTGTCCGGACCATTCAGGCCACGGATAATGTTGTTCTGGGCGTCACCGACGAGAACATCGGCCCACAGCGGGTTATCGGTGCCACGGATGTTCTCGATGTTGAAGACGTTGTCGGTGAAGCCGTACTGGTCGACCGCCCAGCCGAGCGCGAGGCGAACCTCGACGCCCCGGAAACCGGGGCCGAACAGGTCGACCCGGGTCGACGGCGAGTCGTATTCGACCGTGTCGCCGGTCGCCTCGCCGCCCTCGCCGCCGTCGAGGATATCGCCGCCCCAGCCGCCGGTCAGCCGATCGTCGCCCTCAAGACCATACACGATCTCGATGAAGTCGATGCCCGCATCGGCCTTGCTGAGCAGGTTGTTGTTGCCGCCATTGCCCACAAAAGTTTGTGGCATTTCAATTTCTCCCCATCCTTGTCCATCTCATCATATTCGCGCGTCCCAACACGCGATAACAAGAAGTCTAGCGCGCTTTCTTGCCGATTGCACCCCCTCATTTGTGTAGGAACTTGAACCCATTCGCGCCGGGCGCCGCTGGTTTGCCGTGGCTCTCCCGCGTGACCGGCGTCGATGCAAGATGCGGCAGCGCCGCGCGCTCGTCGCCGATGACGACGGGATCGACAGTGATCTCCCCGTCCAGCTGCGCCAATCCGCTCAACAGACAGCGGATCAGCGAGGCTTGGCGGTCGGCGCCGACCTTATGAAAGATTTCCTTCATGTACCCGCGCACCGTGTAGACGCTCAAGCCCAGCCGACTCGCAATCGCGTGTGGCTTCTCGCCCTGGGCGAGAAGAGCGGTGACGCGCGCCTCGACCCGGCTCAAGGCGTAGAGCGCGCACAGCCAGTCCTCCTGCGGGATCGGCTGCTCATGCGGGTCGGACAGGAACAGCGCCTGGCGCACCGGGGCGAGCGCGCCGCTTGTACTGCGATCGGGCAGCCGGCTCATCAGCAGGTGCAGCGGCGCCGGCATGCGCTCGCGGCCGATTCGCAGCGCCGCCAGCGTTCGCCGCGGCGGTGCGGCAGCGGGGCGCCCGTCTGCGGCCAGCGG
>JBATPX010000119.1:0-5071 GCA_049291695.1 Defluviicoccus sp. | reverse complement strand
TTCTTGGCCTTGGCGGCCGCTGCCTCTGCTGCGCTCGCTGCCCCTGCTGTGCTCGCTGACGGTGCCGGGGCTGCGGGCGCGGGTGCTGCGGGCGCAGGTGCTACCGATGCGGCCTTGGCAGCCTTTTCCGCCGCGGCGCGGGCAGCGGCTTCTTCGTCAAGCTCGGCAACGGCCCGCTGCCAATGCTCCTCCGCCTTGCCGTCGGGGCGGCCTTCCCGCTCCCAAATCTTGTGGGCACGGTTCTCAATCTGGCTTTGATCGTGCTGCGACATTCCCTGTTTCCCCACCGGGTGTTTTCCCGTCTTCAGTTTAGCCAAAAACGGCGAAGATACCAGTCCCGGCACCGACCCGTGGTGCGCCGGGCTGCGCCCGAACTTTCGCTTCCGAAGCCGTGCCTCAATAAAGCGCCGGCCCGCCCACGGATCCGCCGGAGGCGGCCTGGGCCGTGCGGTGGGTGGGCGAAGCCGCGTTGCAAAGCCGTTGATGCTCCGGAGCCCGCTGGTGGCAGTGGCGTAGTGACCTCGAACCACAATGGTTGCAGGGACAATTACGCCGACCACGCCACGCCCACAATTCTTTTTTCGCTGCATCACCTCCAGCGCCGCAGGGTTTTCGGGCGGTTCGCAACGGCGGATGGCGGCCCCACCCGGCCGCTGTGGCGAGCGAATCCGAGGGTCGGCGGCGGTCGCGAGCCGATGCGGACTCCTCACGCGTTCGAACGAGCGCCGGCGCCAAGCGCCGGTCGTGATCCGGGGCCAAGCGCCGGTCGTGATCCGGGCCCGCTCCCGCCGTTGCCAACAAGGCCCAGGAGCGGCGCCAAGGCATCGGGTGCGCGGACGAAATCGGCAAGCGTGTAGCGATCAAGGACGGCAAAGAACGCGCTGAGCGCTTCATGCAAAGCGCGGCGCAGTTGGCAGACGGCCGGCAGCGGGCAGCGATTGGTCGCCGGATCGAAGCACTCGACCAGGTTGCCGGACCCCTCGGTCAGGCGAATGACTTCGCCGATGCCAATTGCGGCCGGCGGCCGTGCCAGGCGGACCCCGCCCGCCCGCCCGCGTACGGTCTCGAGGTAGCCGAGCCGGCACAGCTCGGCCGCCACCTTCTTCAGATGATCGTAGGAGACGCCATAGGCGCGTGCGATCTCCGGCACCGCGCTCGGCGTCGGCCCCTTGAGTGCGGCGTACATCAGCACGCGGATGGCGAAGTTCGAGAACTGGGTCAAACGCAAGGCGTTAACTCCAAGCTTGCAAAAATCAGGCAGATGGTATAGCAGTTTAAATACAGGTAGCCAAGATACTTGCTTTCGCCGCGGCCGGACACCGCGCTGCGGGCCAGCCGCCGATTAGGTCGGTCGCTGAGGAGAAGGAGGACCGCGATGCAGTTCGATAAGTGGAAAAACGCGTTGGTCAACGAGATCGAGGTGGCGGCGGAATGGCGGGCGGAAAAGGCGGTGCTTGACCGCGACGATCCCCGCATCCGGGATAGCCAGCAGGCGCTGTTCGATCTCGCCCACGGCCTGAAGGCGTTGCCGGCCGATCACGCCGGCTTGTGCGCCCTGTTCCAGGAAGAGCAGGAACTGGGCCAACTGGACGAGGCCGGAATGGGGGCGGCCGAGAGTCGCTACCGCGAGGCCAAGGAGGATCTGTTGCAGGCAATCGGTTTCGAGCATGACCCGTTCCCGGACCCGGCGAAATTCCTGGACGTCCTGCGTCGGCAGGTCGACGAGACCATCACCGAGTTCCGGCTGGCGTAAGGCGGCCCGCCGGGGGACTGGAGCCGCGAAGGGGGCGGGGAGAGCGGAAAAGGCAGCCACGCTGCGCTTCGCCCCCTTTGTCTTCGGCCGGCCTTCGGTTCGTGCGCCCGTGCACGGGCAGGAGAGTTAAAGAACTAAGGATTTGAGGAGCATCGAGACGTGAGACTTGCAGTCACCAGCCAGAACTTCCGCACCGTCACCCCGCACGCCGGGCGGGCGCGCCGGTTTCTGGTGTTCGAGGCTGAAAACGGCGGCGAACCACGGGAGGTCGATCGCCTCGACCTTGCGAAGGAGCTCGCCATGCACGAATGGCACGGCAGCGGCGCCCACCCGCTCGATGCCATCGACGTCCTGATCGCGGGTTCGTTCGGCGAGGGCTTCGGTCAGCGCATGGCCGCCCGCGGGATCGTTGCGGTGCGGACGGACAAAGCCGACCCGCTCGAAGCGGTCAAGGACTACCTTGCCGGCAAGCACGATCCGGCCGCGCCCAGCTGCGATGAGGGTCACCAGCACCGGCACCAGCACCAGCACCAGCACGCGCACGCCGAAGCACAGGGCCACGCCGATGGCCATCACGGCCACGCCCATGGCCGCTGCTGCTGTCATGAGGAGGGTGCTTCTTGAGGGTTTCTCATGATCGAGCGGATCGCTATCGCCGCCGTCCGCAGGGTTACGGGGACAACCAGGGTTACGGGGCCAGGTTACGGAGACACGATACCGGTTACGCGGACACGGGTTACGGGACGGGTTACGGCGACACAATACCGGTTACGCACGGGTTACGGGGACACAATACCGGCACGGGTTACGGGGACACAATACCGGTTACGCGGTTGCGGCGACATGCAGTTTCTACGGGTTACGGGGACACAATACCGGTTACGCGGTTGCGGCGACATGCAGTTTCTTTGTGGTCTGGAAGGCGACTCGCGCCAACGAGATGCGCCAGCCGTTCCGTGG
This sequence comes from Defluviicoccus sp., assembly GCA_049291695.1. GTDB lineage: Bacteria > Pseudomonadota > Alphaproteobacteria > Rhodospirillales > Defluviicoccaceae > Defluviicoccus. The sequence goes on along the minus strand of JBATPX010000119.1, from coordinate 2,358 downwards.
TGCTTCCTCTACCGAACCCCTATCGAAACTAAAATTAAATATCATGTCACCGGAACTCGATGTCACCGGAACTCGAAATATCATGTCACCGGAACTCAAAATGCCACTGGAACTCCCATGTCACCGGAACTCCCGAAACCGCGAATGCCCTATTTAACGACGACGCGGTTAGCGAGGAGGAATTACGGTGACACGATAACGAAGAATTACGGTGACACGACACCAAATGCAGCCCGCGTGGCTCAGAATAGCCTTCAGGCGTGTTCGGACGCATGCGGTACGCCGGGTGGAGAAACTCCATCCGGCGGACGATGAGCGGCGCGGGGCCGCGCCTTTGCCCCTGCGCGTTACAGCGGGTTCGCCGCGAAGGTGTCGCAGGCGGTGGGTTTGCCGGCCTCAAGCCCGCGCTTGAACCAGCGCACGCGCTGCTCTGATGAGCCGTGGGTGAACGAGTCCGGCACCACATAGCCTTGCGCGCGGCGTTGCATGCGGTCGTCACCGATCGCATTGGCGGCATTGAGTGCTTCCTCGATGTCGCCTGGTTCGAGGATCTCGGCGCGGGCGTGCGTGCGGTGCGCCCAAACGCCGGCGAAGCAGTCGGCCTGCAGTTCGAGCCGGACCAGCAGCTGGTTTGCCTCCACCTTCGACACCTGACGCTGCATCGCCTCGACCCGCGGCGAGATCCCGAGCAGGGTCTGCACATGGTGGCCGACCTCGTGGGCGATGACGTAGGCCTTGGCGAAGTCGCCGTGGGCGCCGAAGCGCTGCTCCATTTCACGGAAGAAGGCGAGGTCGAGGTAAACCTTCTGATCGCCCGGACAATAAAAGGGACCGACGGCGGCGCTGGCAAAACCGCACGCGGAGTCGACCGAGCCGCTGAAGAGGACCAGCGCCGGCTCCTCATAGCGCTTGTTGGACGCTGCGAAGATCTGGTTCCAGGTATCCTCGGTCTCGGCCAGGACGACGGCGACGAAGCGCTTCAGATCGTCGCTGCCGCCGGCGTCGATCTGCCCCGGCATGGCGCCCGATCCGGGTCCTGTCTGCGGCTGCTCGTAGGACGCCGGCCCGCCCATCTGCAGGAGGAAGGACGGATCGAAGCCGAAAATCAACCCCAAGACCACCAGAATAATGGCGCCGATGCCGCCGCCCATGATGCCGCCGCGACCGCCGATCGGCAGCCGGCGGCCCGAGCCGCGCTGATCCTCGACGTTGGCACTCTCCCGTCGCCCTTGCCACCGCATCGTTTTTCTCTCCCGTGATGCTTCTCGCCGGCCGACGCGCGCCACACCGGCGCCGGGTCCGATCTAGGCAGCCCGCATGCCGCCGCGCATGCCGTGCGAGAGCATAGCACAAGCGGCGTCGGCCGCCTGCCTGCGATCGCTGCCCGCGAACGGGGGTAGCCCCAGCGGCGGCCGTTGCGCAAGGTTGCCGCAGCAGGAATTTAGGAATGTCATCGCGCTCGAACCAGCCCCTCACCGAGACCGAGCGGATCGACTGGGTGCGCCTGATCCGCAGCGAGCACGTGGGCCCGGTGACCTTCCGCCGCCTCCTGCAGCGCTACCGGACGGCGGCGGCAGCGTTGGCCGCCTTGCCGCAGCTGGCTCGTCAGGGCGGCCGCGGCGGCGTGCGCATTCCCTCGCCCGAGGAGGCGGCTGACGAGATTGCACGCCTCGCGCGTGCCGGCGGCCGGCTGCTGTTCAGCGCCGATCCGGACTACCCGCCGCTGCTGCGCGCGCTCGAGGATGCGCCGCCGGTGCTCAGCCTGATCGGCGATGGCGCGCTCCTGGTCCGCGACTCGGTTGCGATCGTCGGCAGCCGCAACGCCTCGTTGAACGGCCTGCGCTTCGCCGAGCAGCTGGCCCGCGATCTCGGCGCCCAAGGCTTCGTCGTCGTCTCCGGCCTTGCGCGCGGGATCGATGCCGCCGCGCATCAAGGCGCGCTCGCAAGCGGCACCGTCGCCGTGCTGGCAGGCGGCGTCGACGTCATCTACCCGCCCGGCAATACCGATCTCTACCACGCGATCGCGGCCGAAGGGGCCATCGTTGCCGAGATGCAGGCCGGCATGCCGCCGCAGGCGCGCCACTTCCCGCGCCGCAACCGGCTCATCTCGGGCTTGAGCCTGGGCATCGTCGTGATCGAGGCCAACCTGCATTCGGGATCGCTGATCACCGCCCGCTGCGCGCTCGATCAGGGCCGCGACGTGTTCGCAGTCCCGGGCTCGCCCTTGGATCCGCGCGCCCGCGGCTGCAACGACCTGATCCGCCAAGGCGCCGTGCTCACCGAATCGGCCTCCGACGTCTTGAGCGTTCTTGCGCCTCGGGGCGCCCCGGTGCGCCCGGCCGCAGTCCGCGCCGACCC
>JBATPX010000118.1:0-1981 GCA_049291695.1 Defluviicoccus sp. | reverse complement strand
CGCGGCATGTGGGCGTGGGCGCGCACGATCGTCCTCGATCCTGCCCGGCAAAGACCGATCCCGGCCTCCACTGTCCACCCGCCGAAGCTGGACGGGCCCTGCGAACGGCGCGCGGTCGTCCACCTGCTCGCCGCCATGGCTATGACGATCACTGACCGGAGACCAGCATGAACGACTCGCTCAAGGTCCAACCTTGTCATCTCGAACGGGGCGCCTATCTCTACGTCCGGCAATCGTCGATGCGCCAAGTGATCGAGAACGTCGAGAGCACCAAGCGGCAATACGCCCTTCGTGGCCGCGCGAGCGCCCTCGGCTGGCGCGACAATCAGATCATCGTCATTGACAGCGACCAGGGGGAATCCGGGGCGTCCGCGTCGTGGCGCGAGGGATTCCAGCGCCTGGTGACCGATGTCGGCATGGGGCGCGCCGGGATCGTCATGGGGCTGGAGGTGTCCCGACTGGCAAGGAACAACGCCGATTGGCATCGACTGTTGGAGATCTGCGCCCTCGCCGATACGCTGATTCTCGACGAGGACGGCGTGTACGATCCGGCCACCTTCAACGATCGGCTCCTGCTCGGCCTCAAGGGAACGATGAGCGAGGCCGAGCTCCATGTCCTCAAGGCCCGACTGCGCGGCGGGATCCTGAACAAGGTGCGGCGCGGCGAATATCGCTGTCCGCTCCCGACCGGCCTGGCGTACGACGACGTCGGCAACGTCGTGCTCGAACCGGATGCGCAAATCAGGGACACGATCGCGTACTTCTTCGAGACATTCTCGCGGGTTGGGTCCGCCTGCCAGACGGTCAAAGTGTTCCGCAAGGAGGGGATTCGCTTTCCCTCTCGGATCCGCAATCAAAAGACGACAATCTTCCAGCCGCTGACCATATCGACGGCGATCCGCGCACTGAACAATCCCCGCTACGCGGGCGCCTACGTCTATGGTCGGCGACATTATAGGCGCGCCGCCGATGGGAAGAAGCTGCTCCGAAAGCGCGAACAGGGTGACTGGCTTGCCTGCATTCCCAACGCCCATCCCGGCTACATCACCTGGGAGCAGTTCCAGCAGAATCTCAAGATCCTCGAGGCCAATGGTCGCGGGTTCGACGTCGCGCGTGCCTCGCCACCGCGGGAGGGCTCGGCGCTGCTGCAGGGGCGCGCGGTGTGCGGGCGCTGCGGCAGGCATCTCGGCGCTCGCTATGTCGCCCGGCGCGGCAGGCTGGAGGCATGGTACGTCTGCGGCCAGGCACACACTTCCCGTGGTGAACCGAGTTGCCAATCGATCGCAGGCCAGCCCATCGACACCGCAATCGGCGAACTGATCGCCACCGAGATGACAGCCGCGGCCGTGGAACTGGCCCTGGAGATCCGCAAGGAGATCGAAGCGCGTCATGAGGAAGCCGATCGGCTCCGCCTTCGCGCCGTCGAACGCGCCCAGTTCGAGGCCGATCTCGCACAGCGGCGCTTCATGCTGGTCGATCCGAACAACCGCCTGGTCGCTGATACCCTTGAACGCGAATGGAACGACAAGCTGCACGCCTTGGCCAAGGCGCGAGAAGAAAGAGAACGCGAGCGGCAGAAGGACCGCGTTGCTATCGATGACGCAATCCGCGCACGCCTGGTCGCCATGACGACGGACTTCAGGACGCTTTGGCGTGATCCGAGCCTGCCGAACCGCGAGCGCAAGCGGCTGCTCGCCTCCATCATCGAGGACGTCACCCTCGTTAAACTTCCGGCCGAAGGAACGACGCGGATCCATGTCCGCTTCAAGGGCGGCAAAACCGAGACCCTGACAACGCTGAACCCCAAATCGTCGGCTCAGCAGGTCAAGACCGATCCCAAGGTGGTCGAACTCGTCGACACGCTCCTCGACAACCACATCTACCCCGAAATCGCCGACATTCTGAACGACCGAGGAATCCGGCCCGGCGGTTCGGCACGGCCAGGCCAGGCCGACGCGCGGTTCACTGCCCTGCGGGTTGC
>JBATPX010000117.1:0-32696 GCA_049291695.1 Defluviicoccus sp. | reverse complement strand
CGTCGGCATGCGGAAGTAGGTCTGCGCCGCCGGCAGCGGCATGAACACGAAGTTGGCGTCGTACTCGTACATGCCGATCTCGTAGATCGCGGCGATGCGATAGGCCTTGAGCCTGGGCACGCTGCCGAATGCGGTCACGTTGCCCTTGGGCGAGATCAGGGTCACCGGATCGCCGACCCGCACACCCATCCGCTCCGCCATGCGGGTGCCGATCACGATCGCGTCATCGCCGTCGAAGGCATCGAGGGAGCCGGCGACGATATTGTCGGCAATGATGGCCTTGTTGCGGAGGTCCTCGGCGCGGAAGGCGCGCACGACGGCGCCGCGGGCAACGCTGTTCGCGGTCGCCATCACCTGATTCTCGATCATCGGCGTCACCGTCAACACACCTGCGACGCCGCTCAGCCGCTGCGCCAAGGCATCATAGTCGGCGAGCCCCTCGACTGGGCCGTAGACCGTCAAGTGCCCGTTGAGGCCGAGAATGCGGCCCATCAGTTCCTGCCGGAAGCCGTTCATCACCGACATGACGATGATCAGCGTCGCCACACCGAGCGCAATGCCCAACAGCGAGAACAGCGCGATGACGGAGATAAAGCCCTCGCGCCGCCGGGCGCGCAGGTAGCGCGAGGCGACCATCCATTCAAACGCACTGAACACGGCTTGCGCTCCGCCCCCTTGCGTCAACCCGCGACCGCGGTCACGGCGGCCTCGGTGGTCATCTCGACGCGCGCACCGGTGCGGCGGTTCTTAACCTCCACCAAGTCTTTGGCCAGCCCGCGCGGGCCCACGATTACTTGGCACGGCAGCCCGATCAGGTCCATATCCGCGAACTTGACGCCAGGGCGTTCCGGCCGATCATCATAGAGCACCTCGCAGCCCCGCTTGTGAAGGTCCTGATAAATCCGCTCGCAGCCGGCCGTGCACGCGGCATCGTCGGGCTTGAGGTTGATCAGCCCCGCCCGGAACGGCGCCAGGGCCTCCGGCCATAGAATACCGTTGTCGTCATGAAAGGCCTCGATTGCGGCGCCGACAAGGCGGGACACGCCGATGCCGTAGGAGCCCATCTCGACCAGGCTCTCCTCGCCGTCCGGACCGGCCACGAACGCATTCATCGCCTTCGAATACTTGGTGCCGAAAAAGAAGATATGCCCGACCTCGATGCCGCGCCCGGTGACCAGTACTTCGCCCAGCGCCGCCTCCCGCGCTGGTTCGCGCTCGCTGTCGGTCGCGGCGTACTTGGCCGTGAAGGAATCGACCATCGGCTGCAGATCGCCCTCGTAGTCGATCGCCACCGCAGCGAGGTTGAAGGAGCCCAAGTCCCGGTGGTAGGCGATCTCGCTTTCCCCGGTTTCCGCCAGGATCACGAACTCGTGGCTGAGATCACCGCCGATCGGCCCGGTCTCCGCGCGCATCGGAATCGCTTTCAATCCCATCTTTTCGAATGTCCGCAAGTAACAGATGAACATCTTGTTGTAAGCCTTGATCGCGCCAGCACGATCGAGGTCGAACGAATAGGCGTCCTTCATCAGGAACTCGCGCCCCCGCATCACGCCGAAGCGCGGGCGGACCTCGTCGCGGAACTTCCACTGGATGTGATAGAGCAGCCGCGGCAACTGCCGATAGCTGCGCACGGACGCACGAAAGATCTCGGTGATCTGCTCCTCGTTGGTCGGACCGTACAGCATCTCCCGCTCGTGGCGATCGGTGAAGCGCAGCATCTCCGGGCCATAGGCGTCGTAGCGGCCGCTTTCGCGCCACAGCTCGGCCGGCTGCAGGGTCGGCATCAGCATCTCGACGCAACCGGCGGCGTTCTGTTCGGCGCGGACGATGTCCTCGATCTTGCGCAGCACGCGCAAGCCCAGCGGCAGCCAGGCATAGATCCCGGCGCTCGACTGGCGGATCATGCCGGCACGCAGCATCAGCCGATGCGATGCGATCTGCGCCTCGGCGGGGGTCTCCTTCAGCGTCGGCAGAAAATACTGAGACCAGCGCATTGGCGTTCCTGGCGGTGGTGGGGAGCTTTCCGCATTGCCACCGCAGCGCGGCGACAAGCGGCTATCGACTTCTATGCGAACCGGCCGGCGACATCAACGCTCGCGGGGCGAAGCTCCCCACCCCTCTTCACGGCACGCCGCGGCCAGGCGCTCGCGGTCTGCCGCCGCCAGCCATTCGCCGTTGAGGAGAATGGCGCCGTCGCGATCAAAGCCGATTCGGCCGACGATGACGTTCGGTCGCGGCCCGCCCAGCCTCCATCCCCGGCCGAAGCCCCCCAGTTCCACCTCAATCTCAGCGGCTGACAGGGCCGGGTTGAACGACCCGCGCGGCAGGTCGGCGGGGGGCACGGGGTGGCCGCCGACGTCGACACCCGGCACATAGTCGACCGCTTCCGCCGGCGCCGTCGCCTGCAGCCGGGTGCAGTCCTCGCGCGTGAGTGCGACCGCCCTTCCGCCCGCGTGCGGATCGGGCTCTCCCCGCAAAGCGTTGGGGTGCGCAAGCAAGCCGGTGGCAAGCGTGCAGCAGACAACTGCAAGCGCTCGCCAAGAGCGCGCGCGATCGGCGCCGGTCATGGCTATGCTTCCTTCATACGCACGAACGGGCAGTATTCGGCTCATGTTGCACAAGCAACATGGCATGCTGCACGTGCAAAGTGTCGTTTTCTAACACCGTTGGGTGAAAAAACGCGTGACCTTCCACCTGTTCTGCTGTAGCGTCTTGTTAACAATAGAAACAAGATCACGGCGAGACGGATTTCGGCCCGGGTTTTTGGGGAAACTGACGAGAAGCGATAATAGCGTCATCGGAATCAGCGCTCCTCTCGAAAGTGCGCGCCGAGGCGGTAAAAAAACAGCGATGGCTTCGTGGCTGGGGCAAGATCGGCGACGGTCTTGCCGCAGTCGTTTTTGGAGGGCGCCATCGCCCATACAGTCACGGGATTTCACCCGCCCCGACCTGCAAGGCACCGCCCTCGCCTGCCGTCAGCCACGGCGGCGCCGCTTGCACAATCGCAGCGTAGACAGGGCAATCGAGGGCATGAGCACCCGGCAGGTAACCGGTGCTGAGCAGGAACTCCCGCACGACCTCCGCCCCCATGAAGCGAAAGGTTTCGCGGAACAGGCGCAGCCAGGCGTCATGCGGGCGCGGGTGATGAGTATCGAGCCACCGCGCGAAGCCGCCGGCGTGGGTCCGTAGTGCCTGGATCTGGGCCGCATTCGCGATCACCGCCTCGATCTTGCGCCGGTTGCGGATGATCGTGGCGTCGTCAAGCAGCCGGAGCACGTCAGCCGGTCCGAACGCCGCAACCCGATCGACGCCAAAGCCGGCAAACGCGTAGTTAAGCGCTGCCCGCTTCTTGAGCACGATCTCCCACGACAGTCCGGCCTGAAAGATCTCGAGGCTCAAGCGCTCGAACAGCACTGCTTCGTCTGCGACCGGAAAGCCGTACTCCCGGTCGTGATAAAGCTGATGCACGGGGTGGCCCGGCGCAACGCGGCAGTACCACGACATGCCCTACTCGCGCAGCGACAGCGCGCCGCTCTCAATCAAGAAATAAAGGCCGACCCAGACGAGTGCTGCGACGACGCTTGTTATCGCCATTTTGGTGAGGATTCGGGGCTGCCGCGGCGCGCTGGACGCATGGCCCTTGGCGATGTCGTCGGCGCCGACTGGCCGCACACCCCACGGCAGCACCATGAAAATGACCACCCACCAGATGACGATGTAAACGGCGATACCGGTCCACAAACTCATCGAGCGTCGTCCGGTGTTACCACAGCCTCGCCCGTGCGCCTACGCGTGCGCCTGTTCGAGCTCGACCAGGGTGCCGTAGAAGTCCTTCGGATGCAGGAACAGGACGGGATTGCCGTGTGCGCCGATCCTCGGCTCGCCGTCTCCCAGGACCCGCGCACCGCTTGCCTTCAGCTGCTCACGGGCCGCGTAGATGTCCTCGACCTCGTAGCAGACGTGGTGGACGCCGCCGCCTGGATTCTTGTCGAGGAATGCTTTGATCGGCGACTTGTCACCCAAAGGATGTAACAGTTCGATCTTGGTGTTGGGCAGTTCGACGAACACCACCGTCACACCGTGATCGGGCTCCGCCTGCGGTGCCGAAACCTTCGCACCCAGCGTCTCCTTGTAGGTCTTTGTGGCCGCTTCGAGGTCGGGGACCGCAATTGCCACGTGATTGACCCTGCCGATCATCGCTTGCCACCCTTTCGCGCCAATCCGCCCCTTAGCAAATGCACATGCGTTACTGGCCGCTTTTCCAGAATTTGGCGGCAGGTTCGTCGAACCGCAAGCCTGACCGCTTCGCGAACCGTCGCGTCATCCTTGTAGGTTGAGCCCGGCAGGTCGTCGATTGCTTTTCGTACCGCCGCCGTAAGCGCTGCCGCCGTCTCGTCCTCGCCCTGCTCCAGCAGTCCGACGGTCGACAGCTGAACATCGGCAGCGGCCTGCTGCGTCGCCGCCAGTGCTACGGTGACAAACGCCGCGCCTTCGTACACAGCCTTGGCGCGACGGCGGACAAGCTCGCCCTCCATCGGCACCACCCGGTTGCCCTCCAGCGCTAAGCGCCCGGATTGCACCTCCTCCGCCGCCACCGCCGGGCCGGGGCTGAAGCGGACCATCGTCCCATTTTCGGCAACGACGGTGTGCGGCACACCCTCCGCCGTCGCCAGCCGCGCGTGCTCGATCATGTGCCGCAGTTCGCCATGCACAGGCACTGCGATGCGTGGCCGCACCAGCGCATACATGCGGGCCAGCTCATCGCGGGCCGGGTGGCCGGAGACATGGACCCGTGCCTGCCGATGGCCGATGACCTCGATGCCGCGCCGCAACAACTGGTTTTGCAGCCGGCCGATGGCGATCTCGTTGCCCGGAATGACACGCGATGAGAAGATCACCGTATCTCCCGCCTCGAGCGCCAGCGACGGATGCTCGCCGGCCGCAAGGCACGCCAGCGCGGCGTTCGGCTCGCCCTGACTGCCGGTGCAAATAAGGACGATCTTGTTGCGCGGCAGGTAGCCGGCGGCGTCCGTATCGAGGAATGCGGGCAGCTCGCCCAAGTAGCCGCACTCCTTAGCAGCGAGGTAGTTCCGTGCAATCGCCGAGCCGGCAAGGACGACCTCGCGGCCGCTGCGATGTGCCGCCGTTGCAATCGTATGCAGCCGCGCGATGTTGGTGGAAAAGCAGGTGACGGCGACCCGGTTCGCGCAGGCGCCGATCAGCTCCGTCAGCGGTGCGAGCAGGGTGCCTTCGGAGCCGGCCCGCCCCGGCTCGAACACGTTCGTTGAATCGCAGATCAGGCCCAGCACCCCTTCGTCGCCTGCACGCTGCAGTGCGGCCTCATCGGCGAACCCGCCGACCACCGGTTCCGGGTCCAGCTTCCAGTCACCGGTATGGACCAGCGTGCCAGCGCCGGTGCGGATGATGACCGCGTGTGCCTCCGGAATCGAATGCGCCATGCTGATGAAGCTGAGCGCGAATGGCCCGAGCTCGATCGTCTGCCCGGGCCCGATCGGCTTGAGCGGCACCTCTGATCCGAAACTCGTCCGCGCCAGCTTGCCGCGCAAAATCGCGAGCGCGAAGTCGCTGCCGTAGACGGGGCAGCGCAGGAGTGGCCACAGGTAAGGCACCGCGCCCAGGTGGTCCTCGTGCGCGTGTGTCAGCACGATACCTTCGAGCTGGTGGCGCCGCTCGACGATATAGCTCGGATCCGCCATAACGACATCGACGCCGGGCAGGCCGGCGGCGCCGAAGCCGATGCCGAGGTCGATCATCAGCCACCGCCGCTGCTCGGCCGGCCCATAGCCGTAGAGATTAAGGTTCATGCCAATCTCCCCCGCACCGCCCAGCGGCAGGAAGACCAGCTCGTCGGCACCATCAACAGGCATTATCGCGTGACAGGTTGCGGCGGTACACGGCATAAAGCCCTTTCAACGTCAGGTCGGGGTCGGAGCGGCTCAGGATCGCGCTGCACTCGACGAACAGCGGCGCAAGCCCGCCGGTGGCGATGACCTCGGCAGGCGTCCCCAGTTCGTGATGCATCCGCGCGATCAGGCCTTCGATCATGCTGAGGTAGCCCCAGAAGATGCCGGCCCGGATTGCCTGCACGGTGTTCTTGCCGATCACCCGCTCCGGCCGGCCGATCGCCACCCGCGGCAGCTGGGCCGAGGCCTGGTGCAGCGCTTCGATCGCAAGGTTGACGCCGGGCGCGATCGCGCCGCCCAGGTAGTTGCCCTTCTCGTCGATGACATCGAAGGTGGTCGCGGTACCGAAATCGACGATGATTTTTGGGCCCCCATACTCGAGGAAGGCGCCGACGGCATTCACCAGCCGGTCGGCGCCGACCTCCTCCGGCCGGTCAAGCAGGATCTCGATGCCGATATCGACATCGGGCGTGCCGATCACCTGCGCCGGCACACCGAAATAGCGGCGGCACAGAAGGCGCAGGCTGAACAGCGTTGCCGGCACGACGGAGGCGATAATCGCGGCCGTGATGTCGCGACGGGCGAGGCCTTCCATCTGCAAGAGGGTCGCGAGCCACACGCCGGTCTCATCGGCGGTGCGGTTCGCCATCGTCGACGCGCGCCACTCGCCGCGGATCTTTCCTTCGTCGTCGAACACCGCGAACACGGTATTCGTATTGCCGGCGTCGATCGCCATCAGCATCAGGATTGGCCCTCGTGCATTGCTCTCTCGGTCGCCGCCTGCGCGGGAAAGACATCGCCCGCGGTGATGGTGCGGAGCCCCGTGTCCTGCTCCAGAATGAGTGCGCCGGCCGGGTCGAGATCCCGGAAAATCCCGCTCAACGTTTCCGCTTCCAGGCGCACCGTAATCGCCGCGCCGAGGCCGTGCGCGCGCACGCGCCAGGCGCTGCGGATCGCGGCAAATCCCTCCTCTTCCCACCTCGATCGCCAGCGGGCGAACGCCGGCAGCAAGCTCGTCAGGACGTCCGGCACCGTTGCCGTGCCCCCTTCAGCGGCGAGCGCGGTCGCCGGATAGAGGACAGCATCGTCCTTGGGTGCCCAGGCGACATTGACGCCGATGCCGGCCACCAACCAGTCGCCCCCCGACCCCTGTCCGCCACCCGATTCGAGCAACAAGCCCGCCACCTTGCGGCCGCACACCAGGACGTCATTCGGCCACTTGCAGCCGACGGCGCTCGCTTCCGGAAGGTGTGCCGCAACCGCGTCGGCGACGGCAAGGCCGGCAACGAAACTGAGCTGCGCATAGGCGGCGGAAGGCACGCGCGGCCTGACGACGATAGAGACATAGAGGTTGCCTCGCGGCGACAACCATGACCGTCCGCGCCGGCCGCGGCCCTGGCTCTGCTGTTCGGCCCAGACGACGCAGCCGTCGGCGGCGCCGGCCCGGCAGCGCCGAATCGCCTCCTCGTTCGTGGAATCGACACGCCCGAGCGGGATCAGCTGCATCCCCCCCGGGACGACCAGACCCACGATCGCCGCCTCAACTGCCGAACAGGGCGGCTGCCGCGGTCGACGCGCTGGAAACCAGTGGTCCGGGGATCAGGAAGAAGCCCACGATCAGGATCGCGCTGCCGAGGATGACCCACTTCGCCTCGCGTCCCGCATCGCGATCGAACGGCTCCGCCGCGTCTTCGAAGTACATCACCTTGACGATGCGCAGATAGTAATAGGCGGCGACGACACTGCTCAGAACGCCGATGATGGCGAGCGTGAACAGTCCGCCCTTGATCGCGGCAAGGAAGATGTAGAGCTTGCCGAAAAAGCCTGCGAGTGGCGGTATGCCGACCATCGAAAACATGAAAATGGCAAGGCCAAGGGCGATTGCCGGGCTGGTTTTCGACAGGCCGGCCAAGTCGGAAATATTGACCAGCATCTGCCCGCGTCGCCGCATGCACAAGATGCAGGCGAAGGCGCCCAGGTTCATGACGATGTAGATCACCATGTAGATCAGAACGGCCGTCACCCCCTCGCGGGTGCCGACCGCGAGCCCGATCAGGGCGTAGCCGACGTGGCCGATCGAGCTGTAGGCCATCAGCCGCTTGATGTTGGTCTGGCCGATCGCAGCGAACGCGCCCAGCACCATCGACGCCACCGAGATGAAAATCACGATCTGCTGCCACTGGGCGAACATCGATCCGAACGGCTCCAGCATCACGCGCAGCAGGAGACCCATCGCCGCCAGCTTCGGCGTCACCGAAAAGAACGCCGTGACCGGCGTCGGCGCACCCTCGTAAACGTCCGGCGTCCACATGTGAAACGGCACCGCCGAGATCTTGAAGGCAAGACCGGCCATGACGAACACCAGGCCGACGACCACGCCGGCTGGTGGCGGTGCGCCTGCGCCCTGCAGCATGTCCGCGATCGCGGCGAAACTGGTGGTGCCGGCAAAGCCGTAGATCAGCGACGTCCCGTACAGCAGCAGCCCGGACGCCAGCGCGCCCAGCACGAAGTACTTGAGCCCGGCCTCGTTCGAGCGGACGTCATCGCGGTGAAAGGCGGCGATGACGTAGAGCGCCAGGCTCTGCATCTCCAGGCCCAGATACAGGCCAAGAAAGTCGTTCGCCGAGACCATCAGCAGCATGCCGAGCGTTGCCAACAGCATCAGCACCGTGAACTCGAAGCGCGCGATGCGGTGCAGTTCGAGGTAGCTCTGGGCGATGAACAGGCTCAAGCCCGCGCCCACCAGCACGAACAGCTTCATGAAGATCGCGAACGCGTCGAGGACGAACATGCCCTCGAACGTCACGCCCGCGGCTGGTGTGGCGACCATCAGCACCGCGGCAAGCGTCACACCAAGCGCGACCAAGCCCAGCATCGCGACCTGCCGGCTCGCCCGCAGCGCCGCCGCCTCGCCGCCGTCGCGCGTGAATGCGCCGAGCATCAACAGCCCCATGGCGGCAACCGCCAGGAGAATTTCCGGCATCGCCGGCATGAGTTCAGGGAAGTGAACGTCAGCCATCGGTCGTGCGCTCCCTAACGCAACGCAAGCGGCGATGCAGCCACGTCGGCCTGCGCCGCCGCCAGCCGGTCGACCAGCTGCTCGACCGAGGCATGCATGATGGAGAGGAAGGAGTCAGGATAGACTCCCATCCAGACGACGAGAACGATCAGCGGCGCAAACACCGTAATCTCGCGCGGGCTGAGATCGGTAATCTTCTTCAAGGCATCCTTCGTGAGCGTGCCGAAAATGACGCGGCGGTAAAGGTAGAGCATGTAGGCGGCGCCGAGGATCATGCCGATTGCCGTCAGCAGCGCCACCCAGCTGTTGGCCTGAAAGGCACCGACCAGCACCAGGAACTCGCCGATGAAGCCGCTCGTGCCCGGCAATCCGACCGAGGCCAGCATGAACAGCATGAACACCGCCGCATAAACCGGCATCCGATGGACAAGGCCGCCATAGGTCGTGATATCGCGCGAGTGGATGCGGTCGTAGACGACGCCTACGATCAGGAACAGGGCTGCCGAGACGATGCCGTGACTCAGCATCTGCAGCAGCGAGCCCTCGATGCCGTGCGTGTTCATGCTGAAGGCGCCGACCGTCACATATGCCATGTGCGCCACGGAGGAGTAGGCGATCAGCTTCTTCATGTCCTCCTGCGCCAGCGCCACCAGCGAGGTGTAGATCACGGCGATGACGCTTAGGCTGTAGACCAGCGGCGTGAACGTTATCGACGCCTCGGGCAGCATCGGCAGCGAAAAGCGCAAGAAGCCATAACCGCCGTACTTCAACAGTACGCCGGCGAGGATGACCGAGCCCGCGGTCGGCGCTTCGACATGGGCGTCGGGCAGCCACGTGTGCACCGGCCACATCGGCAGCTTGACCGCAAACGCGGCAAACAGCGCCAGCCACAGCCAGACCTGCAGCTCGGGCCGGAAATCATGCGTCATCAGGGTCGGGATATCGGCCGTCCCGGCTTCGAGATACATCATCAAGAGCGCCAGCAGCATCAGCACCGAGCCGGCGAGCGTGAAGAGGAAGAACTTGAAGGCCGAATAGACGCGCCGCGGCCCGCCCCATACGCCAATGATGAGAAACATCGGGATGAGGACGCCTTCGAAGAAGACGTAAAACAGAAACAGGTCAAGGGCACAAAAGGTCCCGACCAGCATCGTCTCCATCACCAGGAACGCGATCATGTATTCCTTCACGCGAACCGTGATGCTCTCCCAGCTTGCAAGAATGCAAATCGGGATCAGGACCGTCGACAACAGCACAAACAGGACCGAAATGCCGTCGACACCCATATGGTAGGTGAGGCCGAGCGCCGGCATCCAGGCGGCTTTCTCGACGAACTGGAAGTCGGCGCCGGCCGGATCGAATCCGAACCACAGCCCCAGCGACACCAGGAAGGTCGTGACCGAGGCGAGCAGCGCCACATTGCGGGCGTTGCGCGCCACCATCACGGCGTCGCCGCGCACGGAGAGGATGAAGGCGACGCCGACCAGCGGCAGGAAGGTGACGAGGGTGAGGATGGGCAGATCGCGCATGACCGGTTTACCGCCCGCCGACGAACAGGTACCACGACACCAGCACGACGATGCCGATCAGCATCGCAAAGGCGTAGTGGAAAATGTAGCCGGACTGCAGCCGCGCCGCGTCGCGGGCGATTCGCACCGTCGCCGCAGCGATGCCGTCCGGACCAACGCCGTCGATCACGGCGCCATCGCCGCCCTTCCACAGGCTGCGGCCAAGCCGGAATGCCGGGCGCACGAACAGCGCGTCGTACAGTTCGTCGAAGTACCACTTGTTGAGAAGGAACAGGTACAGGCCGCGGAAGCGCGCCGCCAGGAGCCCCGGAATCTGCGGTGCCATGCTGTAGAGACCATAGGCCAGCGCAATACCGGAAACACCAACCACCAGCGGTGCCAGCTTGACCCAGGCCGGCACGTGATGGGCGTTTTCGAGCGTCGGGTGCGACGGCAGCACCTGGATCGAGGCCCCCCAGAAGGGCGCCATATCGTGGCCGACGAAGCTCTCGTAGCCGATATAGCCCGCCGTCACCGCACCCACCGCCAGCACCGCCATCGACAGCAGCATCACCCTGGGCGATTCGTGGACGCGCGCCATCACCGCCTCGTCGCCGCGCGGCGTGCCGTGGAACGTCATCAGCAGCAACCGCCAGGAGTAGAACGCGGTCAGGAACGCGGCGCCCAGACCGGCCCAGAACGCCAGCTGGCCGACTCCGGTGCCGGCCGCATAGGCGGACTCGAGCACGATATCCTTGGAGTAGAAGCCGGCAAACGGCCAGATGCCGGCCAGCGCCAACGAGCCGATCCACATCAGGACGTAGGTCACCGGCACCATCCGCCAGATGCCGCCCATCTTGCGCATGTCCTGCTCATCCGACATCGCGTGAATGACCGATCCGGCACCGAGGAACAGCAACGCCTTGAAGAAGGCGTGCGTCGTCAGGTGGAAGATGCCGGCCGAGTACGCGGAAACGCCGCAGGCGAAGAACATATAGCCCAGCTGCGAGCAGGTCGAATACGCGATCACGCGCTTGATGTCGTTCTGGACACACCCCACCGTCGCCGCGAACACCGCCGTGCCGGCGCCGATCAGGGTGACCACCGCCAGCGCGGTGTCGGAGTGCTCGAACAAAGGCGACAGCCGCGCAACCATGAAGACGCCCGCCGTCACCATCGTCGCCGCGTGAATCAGCGCCGACACCGGGGTCGGACCTTCCATCGCGTCCGGCAGCCACGTATGCAGTCCCAACTGCGCTGACTTGCCCATCGCGCCCACGAACAGCAGCAACGAGATGATGGTGAGCGCGTGGAAATCGGCGCTGAACAGGTGGATCCGGGCGTCCGCATGCGCAGGCGCGGCGGCGAAGATGGTATCGAACTGGACCGAATCGAACAGAACGAAGGTGCCGAACAACCCCAGCGTGAAGCCGAAGTCGCCGACGCGGTTGACGAGAAACGCCTTGATCGCGGCCGCATTCGCCGATGGCCGGTCGTACCAGAAGCCGATCAGGAGGTACGACGCCAAGCCCACCCCCTCCCAGCCGAAGAACATCTGCACCAGATTGTCGGCCGTCACCAGCATCAGCATGAAGAAGGTGAACAGGTTGAGATACGCCATGAAGCGCGGGATCGAGGTGTCGTGATGCATGTAGCCGACCGAGTAGACATGCACCATCGCCGAGACGACGGTGACGACGAGCATCATCACCGCGCTCAAGGTATCGACGCGCAGCGCCCACGACACCTCGAACAGGCCGGAATCGATCCATGTCATCAGTTCGATCGTGTGCGCGTTGCCGCCGCCGACAACATCGAAGAAGACGATGATCGCCAGCAGCGCCGAGAGCAACAGCGCGCCGCAGCTCAAGACCTGCGCCAGTAAGTCGGAGCGGCCCCTCTCGTGCCCATGGCCGTGGCCGCCCTCGTGCTCATGCCCGTGGCCAGATCCCTCGCCGTTGGGCTGCTGAACCAAGGCGAGCATGCCGACAACGAGCGCGCCCAGAAGCGGAAGAAAGACGACGCCGACAACCATCGGTCGAGCTCACCCTTTCATCAGGTTAATGTCTTCGACCGCAATCGTGCCGCGGTTACGGAAATAGATGACAAGAATGGCAAGCCCGATCGCCGCTTCCGCCGCCGCCACTGTCAGCACGAACATCGCAAAGACCTGACCAACAAGGTCGTTCAACGCAGTTGCAAAAGAAACAAAATTAATATTCACCGCCAACAACATCAGCTCAACCGACATCAAAATAACGATGATGTTCTTACGGTTGAGGAATATTCCAAAAATACCGATTGCAAACAGGATTGCTGCTACCGAGAGGTAATGGCTAAGCCCGATTTCGAACATCAGATACCCCTTCCCGTCGGTATCTTGCGGACCTCGATGCACGCCTTCGGATCGCGCGCAATCTGTTCGGAAATCGATTGCCTGCGAACACCCTGCCGCCGCCGGAGCGTTAGCACGATTGCGCCGACCATGGCAATCAGCAGGATCAACCCAGCCGCCTGGAACGGGTAGAGGTAGCGGGTGTACAGGATCTGACCGAGCGCATGCGTGTTGCTGACCGATGCCTGCACCGGCGCCGCGGCCGTCGCCGCCGCCTCCGGCCCCAGCGTCCAGCCGCCGACGATGATCAGCAGTTCGGCCAGAAGGACGAGGCCAACCAAACCGCCGATCGGCAGGTAGCGCAAGAACCCCTGCCGCAGTTCGGCGAAGTTGATGTCGAGCATCATCACGACGAACAGGAACATCACGGCAACGGCACCGACATAGACGATGACCAGGATCATCGCCAGAAACTCGGCGCCGGAGAGCACGAACAGGCCGGCGGCGTTAAAGAAAGTGAGGATCAGGAACAGGACCGAATGCACCGGATTGCGGGCCGAGATCACCATCAAGGCCGAACCCACGGCGACGAGCGAGAACAGATAAAAGGCTAGCCCCTGAATGATCATCGTTCATGCGTTGTTGTGCGACGCTGGCGGTTCCGGCTCGAACGGCACGCCCGCGTCGGCGGTTCGTCGCCGTGTTCTGGCCTACTGTTGGCCTTGCGTCAACGGTAAGGGGCATCGGCGGCGAGGTTCGCAGCGATCTCGGTCTCCCAGCGATCGCCGTTCGCCAACAACCGCTCCTTGTCGTAGAGGAGTTCCTCGCGCGTTTCAGTCGAAAACTCGAAGTTCGGTCCCTCGACGATCGCATCCACGGGGCACGCCTCCTGGCACAGCCCGCAATAGATGCACTTCACCATGTCGATATCGTAGCGCGTGGTCCGCCGGCTGCCGTCCGCGCGCGGCTCGGCCTCGATCGTGATCGCCTGCGCCGGACAGATCGCCTCGCACAGCTTGCACGCGATGCACCGCTCCTCGCCGTTCGGGTAGCGGCGAAGCGCGTGCTCACCGCGGAAGCGCGGGCTGAGCGGACCCTTCTCGTAAGGGTAATTTACTGTCACCGTCGGCCGGAACATGTACCGGAACGTCAGGGCAAGGCCGGACAACAGCTCGGTCAGGAAGACTGTCCGTGCCGCGCGATCCATCGAGCTCATGGCGACCTATCCCTCGTCTCTACTTCATTCCCGGCCCAAGGCCGAAGGTCAACACCACGCCTGCGACGATGACCACGGCCGCAAGCGAAATCGGCAAGAACACCTTCCAGCCGAGCCGCATCAGCTGATCATAGCGGTAGCGCGGCAACGTTGCCCGCACCCACAGGAACACGAACAGGCAGGCCGCGATCTTGAGCGCGAACCAGACCGGCCCCGGCACCCACGTAAACGGCGCGACCGGTACCGGCGGCAGCCAGCCGCCCAGGAACAAGACGCTGGTGATCGCCGACATCAAAATCATGTTCGCGTATTCGCCGAGAAAGAACAAAGCGAACGCCATCGCCGAATACTCGACGTTATAGCCGGAGACCAGCTCGGCCTCCGCCTCCGGAAGGTCGAACGGATGCCGATTGGTCTCCGCCAGCGCCGAGACTAAGAAGATCACCGCCATCGGCAACAGCGGCACGACAAACCACTGCAGCATGCCGAGCGGGCCCGACTGCGCGCGTACAATGTCGGAGAGGTTGAGCGAGCCGACGCACAACAGCACCGTAATCAGCACGAAGCCCATCGACACTTCGTAGGAAACCATCTGCGCCGCCGAACGCAAGCCGCCGAGGAAGGCGTATTTCGAGTTGCTGGCCCAGCCGGCCATGACGATGCCGTAAACACCGAGGGATGAGATGGCGAACAGGTACAAGACGCCGACGTTGATATCGGCGAGCACGACCCCGTCGCCGAACGGGATCACCGCCCAGGCTACCAGCGCCAGGATGAACGTCAGCATCGGCGCGATGATGAACACGGGGCGGTTGGCGCCGGTCGGGATGATCGTCTCCTTCAACATCAGCTTGAGGCCGTCCGCCATCGGCTGCAGGAGCCCGAACGGACCGACGACGTTCGGCCCCTTGCGGCGATGCATGGCGCCGATCACCTTGCGCTCGGCAAACGTAAGGTAGGCGACGCAGATCAGGAGCGGCACGCAGATCGCGACCACCTTGAGAACGATCAAGAGTGCCGGCCAGAGGTATTCCGCCCACAACTCAGCCATGCGTGCCGGTCTTTCGTCCCTGGCGACCGCCCAGCACGTCGACGCACTCGGCCATCGTCACCGATGCCCGGCAGATCGGGTTGGTGAGGTAAAAGGTCTCCACCGCCGGCGCGAATGGCGCCGCTTCGATTGCGCCCGCCGCTCCGAACGGCGCCCATGCCGCTGGCTCGATGCGGTCGAGGATCGCGAAGATCGGATTGGCCACCGCCAGCCGGGTCCGCACATCGTCAAGCGTGTCGAGCCCGAGGGGACGGCCCAGCCTATCAGCCAGCACGCGGACGATCTTCCAATCCGCCCGCGCCTCGCCGGGCGGATGGCACGCCAAGTGCCCCTGCTGGACCCGCCCTTCCGTATTCACGTAGGTGCCATCCTTCTCTGTATACGCCGCGCCGGGCAGGACAACGTCGGCCGCGTGCGCGCCCGCATCGCCGTGATGGCCCTGATAGATCACGAAGGCACGCTGCAGCCGGCTGGTGTCGAGCTCGTCCGCACCCAGCAAATACAGCACGTCGAGCCCGCCGGTCGCCGCGGCCGCCAGCATGCCGGCCGTGTCGAGACCTCCTTCTCCCGGCACGAAGCCGAGATCGAGCCCGCCGACGCGCGCCGCCGCCGTGTGCAAGACGTTGAAGCCGTTCCAGCCATCCTGTGGCCGGATCATGCCGGTGGTTTCGGCGATCCGACGCGCCGCATCCAGAATAGCGGGGCCGTCCGCGCGCTTGAGAGCCGCCATGCCCAGGACCAGCATCGGCCGCTGCGCTGCCCGCAGCGTCGCTGCGAACGGATGCCGGCCGCTCGCGATCTCCTCGATCAGGCGCGGGTCCTCGCCGAGGTGCGTGCAGGGGTATGTGAGGTCTGCCGCCTGGCCAATCACTCCGACCGCAAATTCACCGTTGCGGAAGCGCTTGCGCAGCCGCGCATTGACAAGCGGCGCCTCGATTCGCGGGTTGGTGCCAATCAGCAGGCACGCATCGGCCGCCTCGATGCCGGCGATGGTGGTGTTGAAGAGGTAGGCTGCGCGCGGTCCCGCCGGCAATGCCGCGCCGTCCTGCCGGCAGTCGAGGTTGGGCGAATCCAGCCGCGCCATCAGCTCCCTCACCAGCAGCATCGATTCGCAATCAACCAGGTCGCCGGCAATCGCGCCGATCCGCGCTCCAGGGACGCCCTTGAGCCGGCTTGCGATTGCGGACAGCGCCTCGGGCCACGTCGCTGGCCTGAGTTTGCCGTCGACCCGGATATACGGCCGGTCGAGCCGCTGCCGGCGCAGGCCGTCGCACGCAAAGCGCGTCTTGTCGGAAATCCACTCCTCGTTGATCTCCTCGTGCAGCCGCGGCAGGACCCGCAACACCTCATTGCCGCGGGCATCGACACGGATGTTGCTGCCGACGGCGTCCATCACGTCGATGGTTTCCGTCTTGCGCAGCTCCCACGGCCGCGCGCAGAAGGCATAGGGCTTCGACGTAAGCGCACCGACGGGGCAGATGTCGATCATGTTGCCCGAAAGCTCCGACGTCAGCGCTTTCTCGATATAGGTGCCGATCTCCATTCCTTCGCCGCGGCCGGTCGCCCCCAGCTCGCTCACGCCCGCAATCTCGGTCGCGAAACGGATGCAGCGGGTGCAGTGGATGCAGCGGGTCATGATCGTCTTGATCAGGGGGCCTAAGTACTTGTCCTTGACGGCCCGCTTGTTCTCCTGGAACCGGCCGCGGTCGAAGCCGTAGGCCATCGCCTGGTCCTGCAGATCGCACTCGCCGCCCTGATCGCAGATGGGGCAGTCGAGCGGATGGTTGATCAGCAGGAATTCCATCACCGAGCGCCGCATCTTGTGCACTTCCGGCGTGTTGGTGTGGATGACCATGTTGTCGGCGGCCGGCATGGCGCACGACGCAATCGGCTTCGGCGAACCCGCCATGGTGACCAGGCACATCCGGCAGTTGCCGGCAATCGACAGCCGCTCGTGGTAGCAGAAGCGCGGGATCTCGATCCCGATGCTCTCGCACGCCTGCAGGATGGTGAGGCCCGCTGCGACCTCCACCTCGCGTCCGTCGATGGTGAGCTTCGGCATCTCTCGCCCCTTTATTTAAGCGGCGCTGCGCTGTTCCGGGGAGGCTTGCCGCTCTTTGATGCGGCGCTCGATCTCGGGCCGGAAGTGACGGATCAAACCCTGGATCGGCCACGCCGCGGCATCGCCCAAGGCGCAGATTGTGTGCCCTTCCACCTGCCGCGTCACCTGTTCCAGAACGTCGATTTCCTCGATGCTCGCGCGGCCATCGGCAAGCCGTTCCATCACCCGCCACATCCACCCCGTACCCTCCCGGCACGGCGTGCACTGGCCGCAGCTCTCATGCTTGTAGAAGCGCGACAAGCGGGCGATCGCGCGCACGACGTCGGTACTCTTGTCCATCACGATGACGGCCGCCGTACCGAGGCCGGACTTGACCGCCGCGAGCGAGTCGAAGTCCATGTGCACGCTGTCACAGATCGCTTTCGGCAACAACGGCACCGACGAGCCGCCCGGGATCACCGCCAGAAGGTTGGTCCAGCCGCCGCGGACACCACCGGCATGCCGCTCGATCAGCTCCTTGAGCGGCACGCCCATCTCCTCCTCGACCGTGCACGGCTGGTTGACGTGACCGGAGATGTTGAACAGCTTGGTGCCGGTGTTGCGCGGGCGCCCGAGGCCGAGAAACCAGCCGGCGCCGCGGCGCAAGATCGCCGGCACGACCGAGATCGTCTCGACGTTGTTGACCGTCGTCGGGCAGCCGTAGAGGCCGACGTTGGCAGGGAACGGCGGCTTCAGCCGCGGCTGCCCCTTCTTGCCTTCCAGGCTTTCGATCAGGGCCGTTTCCTCGCCGCAGATGTAGGCGCCGGCCCCGCGGTGCAGGTAGACATCGAACCGCGCGCCGGCGCCGCAGGCGTTTGGCCCCAGAAGGCCGGCAGCATAGGCCTCGTCGATCGCCCGCTGCAGCACCTCGGACTCGCGATAGAACTCCCCGCGAATGTAGATGTAAGCAACCTGGGCGCCCATCGCACTGCCGGCAAGCACGCAGCCCTCGAGAAGCTTGTGCGGCTCGTGGCGCATGATCTCGCGGTCCTTGCAGGTGCCGGGCTCGCCTTCATCGGCATTGACGACCAGATAGTGCGGCCGGCCGGGACTGACTTCCTTGGGCATGAACGACCACTTCATGCCGGTATTGAACCCGGCTCCGCCGCGCCCGCGCAAGCCGGCTTCGCGGACCTCCTTCGTCAGCGCCTCGCGGCCGCGAGCGATGATGTCCTTGGTGTTGTCCCAGTCACCGCGCGCACGCGCCGCCTCAAGGTACGGCGAATCAAACCCGTAGAGATTGGTGAAAACGCGATCCTGATCGCGCAGCATTACCGGTTGCCTTCCGCTTTTTTTTCCATGAACCGCTGCGCCGCCGGCGTTGAGGTCAGCGACGTCACGCCTCCCGCCGGCTCGCAGCTGTGCCGCCCGCTCTGGGATCCCGGCTTCGGCGTTCCGCCGGCCTTCAGCGTTTCCAGAACGCCGGCCATGCTGTCGGCCGTCAGATCCTCGTAATAATCGTCGTCGATCTGCACCATCGGCGCATTGACGCAAGCGCCCAGGCACTCAACGTCACTCACGGTAAACTGGCCATCAGCGGTGGTTTCGCCAGGCCCGATGCCAAGATGTTTGTGACACGCGGCGACGATCTCATCCGAGCCGCACAGCCAGCATGGCAGGTTGGTGCAGACCTGGACGTGATGGCGGCCGATCGGCTTGAGGTTGAACATCGTGTAGAAGGTCGCGATCTCGTACACGCGGATTGGCGGCATCTGCAGGTAGTTCGCCACGTAATCCAGCGCGGCCCGCGACAGCCAGCCGGCGTTCTGCCGCTGCGCCAGGTCAAGGACGGGCAGCACGGCGCTCGCCTGCCGGCGCGGAGGGTATTTGGCGACGATCGCCTGCGCCTTGGCATCGTTCTCCGGCGTGAAGCAGAACGTACCTTCTGCCGGCGGCGGCGTCGCCGGGCTCATCGATCGATCTCCCCGAACACGATATCAAGCGAACCCAGCACGGCCACCACATCGGCCAGCATGTGCCCGCGGGTGAGAAAATCCATCGCCTGCAGATGCGCGAAGCCGGGCGGGCGGATCTTGCAGCGATACGGGCGGTTGGTGCCGTCGGAGACAAGGTAGACCCCGAACTCGCCTTTGGGCGCCTCGACCACGGTGTACGTTTCTCCAGCCGGCACGTGATAGCCTTCCGTGAACAGCTTGAAGTGGTGGATGAGGGCCTCCATCGAGTCCTTCATTTCGCCCCGCTTCGGCGGTGCGATCTTGCGGTCATCGACCTTGACCGGGCCGGGCGGCATCTCATTCAGGCACTGCTTGATGATTTTGAGGCTCTCGCGCAGCTCGTACATCCGCACCAGGTAGCGATCGTAGCAGTCGCCGTGCTTGCCGACCGGCACATTGAAATCCATCCGGTCATAGACATCATAGGGCTGCGCCTTGCGCAGATCCCACGGCACCCCGCTCGCGCGCAAGCACGGCCCTGAAAAGCCCCAGTCGAAGGCATCCTCGGCGCTAATGGCGCCGATATCGACCGAGCGCTGCTTGAAGATCCGGTTCTCGGTCAACAGCGTTTCCAGATCGTCGATGCAGCGCGGAAACTCATCTGCCCAGGCCGCAATATCATCGGCCAAGCCGGCGGGCAGATCCTGCGACACGCCGCCGGGCCGGAAATAATTCATGTGCAGCCGGGCGCCGCAAACCCGCTCGCAGAACTCCATCAACCGTTCGCGCTCTTCGAAGCCCCACAGCATCGGCGTCATGGCACCGATGTCCATCGCGTACGCGCATACGGTGAAGAGATGGTTGAGAACGCGGCCGATCTCCGCGTAGAGGACGCGGATGTACTGGCCCCGAAGCGGCGGCGTGATCCCGAGCAGCTTTTCCACCGCCAGCGCGAACGCGTGCTCCTGGTTCTGCGGTGCAACGTAGTCGAGTCGATCGAAATACGGCACCGCCTGCAGGTAAGTTTTGTACTCGATCAGCTTTTCGGTGCCACGGTGCAAGAGCCCGACATGCGGATCCGCGCGCTCGATCACCTCGCCATCCATTTCGAGCACGAGCCGCAAAACCCCGTGCGCAGACGGATGCTGCGGCCCGAAGTTGATGGTGAGGTTCTTGATCTGCGTTTCCGCCATCGACCGCGCCCTTCAGCTGCCTGCCTTCTCGTCCCCCGGCAGGGACGCCTGGATGCCTTCCCACGGGCTCACGAAATCGAAATTGCGAAATTCCTGGTCCAGCTTGACCGGCTCATAGACGACCCGCTTGCGCTCGTTGTCGTAGCGGACTTCGACGTAACCGGTGAGCGGGAAATCTTTGCGCAACGGGTGGCCGTCGAACCCGTAATCGGACAGCATGCGACGGAGATCGGGGTGATCGGCGAACATGATGCCGTACATGTCCCACGTCTCCCGCTCCCACCAGTTGGCCGAGTTGAAGACGCCGGTCACGGTCGGCACCGGCTCGTGCTCGTCGGTCATGACCTTGACCCGGATGCGGCGGTTATGGGTCAGGCTGAGAAGATTGTAGACGACGTCGAAACGCTTCTCGCGCTCGGGATGGTCGACGCCGCAGACGTCCATGAGTTGGCGGAACTGGAAGTTGACGTCATCGCGCAGAAACGAGAGCACCCGCACGACCGACTGCGGCGCGACCGTCACCGTCAACTCGCCGCGCTCGACGACAATCGCAAGAACGTGTTCGGCACAAATCGCCTGCAAGGTCTCGCCGAGTTCGCGAAGGGCTTGTTCATCCATCTGCAAGTGCCACCTGCCGCGCGTGCGTCCGCCGGGCTCAACGCCACAACGTTCCGGTTCTCTTGATCTTTCGTTGCAACTGCAAGATGCCGTAGAGAAGCGCCTCGGCCGTCGGCGGGCAGCCGGGAACATAAATATCCACGGGCACCACCCGATCGCAGCCGCGCACGACCGAATAGGAGTAGTGGTAGTAGCCGCCGCCGTTCGCACACGAGCCCATCGAAATAACGTAGCGCGGCTCAGCCATCTGGTCGTACACGCGGCGGAAGGCCGGCGCCATCTTGTTCGTCAGCGTTCCCGCGACAATAATGACATCCGACTGCCGCGGGCTCGGCCGCGGCACCACGCCGAACCGGTCGAGGTCGTAGCGGCTGACGTAGCAATGCATCATCTCGATCGCGCAGCAGGCCAGGCCGAAGGTCATCGGCCACAGCGAGCCCGTGCGCGCCCAATTCACCAGTTTGTCAACCTGGGTCACGATGAAGCCGTGGTCCTCGACCGCACTCGTCACCCCGCGCCAGAGCGCATCGACGTCGCGGGCATCCATCGCGGCCGCGCCGGAAGCCACCTCCGGCCGGGAACGCTCTATTCCCATTCCAGGGCGCCCTTTCGCCACTCGTAAATGAAACCGATCGTCAGCACGCCGAGAAACACCATCATCGACCAGAAGCCAAAGATACCGATATCGCCCAGCGACACCGCCCAAGGGAAGAGAAAGGCCACCTCGAGATCGAAGATGATGAACAGGATCGCCACGAGGTAGAATCGCACATCAAACTGTCCGCGCGAATCCTCGAATGCGTCGAAACCGCACTCGTAAGCCGCGTTCTTCTCGGCATCCGGCCGCTCACCCCCAATGATATAGGACGCGCCAAGTGCCCCGCCAGCAATGACGATGGCGATGGCAAGAAAGATGAGGATGGGCAGATATCCCGCGAGGAGCGTATCCATTTCACATCTCTTCGGCCGTCCCGATGGGAGAGAGCGCCGAGCGGGCGCATCACGACAGACAGGGTGGCGGGAGTGACGGGACTCGAACCCGCGGCCTCCGGCGTGACAGGCCGGCGCTCTAACCGACTGAGCTACACCCCCGAAGCGCGGCGCCCGAGGACGGGGGCTGGTCTAACCCCGCCTGTGTCCGCTGTCAAGCAGACGGCCCGCAGCCTTACCCGCACGCTTCACGGCCCGGCCCGGCACGGACTGGCCGCAAAAGCCCGTGGGCGGTGACGGGTTCGAACCGCCGACATCCACGGTGTAAACGTGGCGCTCTCCCGGCTGAGCTAACCGCCCGCGGCTGCACCTGGGTCGCCCGCAGCCCAAAGGCGCACGGCACGCTCAAGGCGCGGCAGCGAGGCGAAGATTGACAAGCCGTGCCGCCGCCGTCAAGCCGGCGGTCGCGCATCCCCGCTGCGCCTGCCGCAGTCAACGCCGGGCGGCGACGCGGATCAGGCCGCGTGCGCGTCAGTTCAGCGCGTCTTTGAGCGACTTGCTCGGGCGGAACTTGGCCTGCTTGGAGGCATTGATATCGATCGTCTCGCCCGTTCGCGGATCCCGCCCCTTCGATGCTGCACGCTCCGATACGGTAAACGTGCCGAACCCAGCGAGCCGAACCTCGACGCCGCCTTTCAGCGCATCGGTAATGGCGGTCAGCATGCCCTCTACGGCGCGGCCGGCATCCTTGCGATCGAGCCCGGTGGAGCTGACAATGGAAGAGATCAGATCATTTTTGGTCATAAGAGCCCCCCAAGAGGGTAGGTGGATCGGCCGATCACCGCGACATTACGACGCCGCGATTCACCTGCGGTTGTTCACGACAACCTTAAGTCCAACAAAGCGGCCACGTCAAGCGCTTAACCGCATTGTCCCGGCTCCGCCCGCGCAGCAGCCGGCCCGGCTGCCGGCCGCGCCGGTCGTGCATCGGATTCAGTGGGTGATGACGCCGTGCTCGTCGTCCTCGGCCTCCGGTTTGGCGATCTGAGGTGTCCTCAAGTCGGCCTGCTCGTCCCACTCGATCGGCGTGAGTTCGGCAACAAGCGCCTGCTTGAGCACTTCATCGACCGTGCCGACCGGAATAATCACCAAGTCCTTCTTGACGTTATCCGGGATCTCGCTCAACTCGCGCTCGTTATCCTTGGGGATCAGTACCGTCTTCAGGCCGCCCCGATGTGCCGCGAGCAGCTTTTCCTTCAAGCCGCCGATCGGCAACACGCGACCGCGCAAGGTCAACTCGCCGGTCATGGCGACGTCCTTGCGCACGGCGATCCCCGTCAGCACCGAGACGATCGAGGTCACCATGGCGATGCCGGCCGAGGGGCCGTCCTTGGGCGTTGCCCCTTCTGGCACGTGCACGTGGATGTCGCGGCGGGAGAAGATCAGCGGCGAAATCCCGAACCGGATCGCCCGCGACTGCACGAACGACTTGGCCGCCTGGATCGACTCCTGCATCACGTCGCCGAGCTTGCCGGTATAGGTCACCCGCCCCTTGCCGGGCACCATCACCGACTCGATCGACAGCAGTTCGCCGCCGACTTCCGTCCACGCGAGTCCGGTGGAGACGCCGACCAGATCCTCAAGCTCGACCTCGCCGGTATGGAATCTCTTGACGCCGGCGTACTTGGCGAGATTGCGCGCGTTCACGTGCACCGCCGTCGTCGTGCCGATCATGATCTCCTTGATCGCCTTGCGCGTGAGGTTGGCGATTTCCCGCTCCAGATTGCGGACGCCGGCCTCGCGCGTGTAGTGACGGATCAGTTCGCGCAGTGCCTGGTCGGAAACGGACCATTCCTTGTCCTTCAGGCCGTGTGCCTCGATCTGCTTCGGGATCAGGTGCCGCTTGGCGATCTCGACCTTCTCGTCCTCGGTGTAGCCGGAGATGCGGATGATCTCCATGCGGTCAAGCAGCGGCGACGGCATGTTAAGCGTGTTGGCGGTGGTCACGAACAGTGCGTCGGAGAGGTCGTAATCAACCTCAAGATAGTGGTCGTTGAAGTTGCAGTTCTGCTCCGGGTCGAGCACCTCGAGCAGTGCCGAGGCCGGATCGCCGCGCCAGTCGTGCCCCATCTTGTCCACTTCGTCCAATAGGAATAACGGGTTGGACGACTTGGCCTTCTTCATGCCCTGGATCACCTTGCCCGGCATCGAGCCGATGTAGGTGCGCCGGTGGCCACGGATCTCGGCTTCGTCGCGCACACCGCCCAGCGACATGCGCACGAAGTTACGCCCCGTCGCCCGCGCGATCGATTTGCCGAGCGAGGTCTTGCCCACGCCCGGCGGGCCAACCAGGCACAAGATCGGTCCGCGCATCTTGTTAGTCCGCTGCTGCACGGCCAAGTATTCGACGATGCGCTCCTTGACCTTCTTCAGACCGTAGTGGTCATGATCGAGAATCGCATACGCGTTCTTGATGTCCTTCTTGATCCGCGTCCGCTTCTTCCACGGAATACTCAACAGCCATTCGAGGTAGTTGCGCACGACCGTCGCTTCCGCCGACATCGGGCTCATCGAGCGCAGCTTCTTCATCTCGCCCAAGGCCTTCTCGCGCGCTTCCTTGCTGAGCTGGGTTTTCTTGATCCGCTCCTCGAATTCACCCAGCTCGTCGCGGCCGTCCTCGGTCTCGCCGAGCTCCTTCTGGATCGCCTTCAGCTGCTCGTTGAGGTAGTACTCGCGCTGGGTCTTCTCCATCTGCCGCTTGACGCGGTTGCGGATCCGCTTCTCCACCTGCAGGACGCCGATTTCGGCCTCCATGTGCGAGTAGACGCGCTCCAGCCGCTCGCTGACGATAAGCGTCTCCAGCAGTTCCTGCTTGTCGGCGATCTTGAGCGCCAGGTGCGAAGCGACGGTGTCGGCGAGCTTGCTTGGGTCCTCGATCTGGTTGACCGAGACCAGAACTTCCGGCGGGATCTTCTTGTTCAGCTTGATGTACTGTTCGAACTGGCCGACCACCGAGCGCGCCAGCGCTTCGAGCTCGCGCTGATCGCCCGGCTGTTCCTCGATCGCCTGCGCCTCAGCCTCGAAGAACGCGCTCTCGTCGGTGAACCGTACGGCACGCGCGCGGCTGCCGCCCTCGACCAGGACCTTTACCGTGCCATCCGGAAGCTTCAGCAGTTGCAGCACCGTCGAGACCGTGCCAACGGTAAAGATGTCCTTTGGCGTCGGGTCGTCCTGGGCGGCATTGCGTTGCGCCACCAGCAGAATCTGCCGGTCGTCCTTCATCACGTCCTCGAGCGCGCGCACCGATTTTTCGCGGCCGACGAACAACGGCACGATCATGTGCGGGAACACAACGATGTCGCGCAGGGGCAGGACGGGATAGGTCGTGGTAGGGAGGGTCACGAGCGGTTACACCCTTCGTTCGAGGGACCTTGCGGACGAGCGCAAGGAAAGGAGGCGCGCCCGCCTCCTCAAATAGTGGTCGCCGCCGGCGCCCCGGTCAAGGTGCGGACGCTTGCTCTCAGGCGCTGCTGCCGACGTCGCCGCGGCGGTCGGCGTAGATCAGGAGCGGTTTGGCGAGCTCTTCCGCCACTTCCCGGTTGACGACGACTTCCTCGACCCCCTCCAGACCGGGGAGCTCGAACATGGTTTCGAGCAAAATGCTCTCCATGATCGAGCGCAGGCCGCGGGCGCCGGTCTTGCGGACCACCGCGCGCCGGGCAACGCTCCGCAGCGCCGGCTCGGTGAACTGAAGCCGGACGCTCTCCATCTCGAACAGGCGCTGGTACTGCTTCACGAGCGCGTTCTTGGGCTTGGTCAGGATGTCGACAAGCGCATCCTCATCGAGGTCGCCCAGCGTCGCGATGACCGGCAGCCGGCCGATGAACTCCGGGATCAGGCCGAACTTGAGCAGATCCTCAGGCTCGACGCCTTTCAGGATCTCGCCGGTCGGGCGCTCGTCCGGTGCCCGCACGTCGGCGCCGAAGCCGATCGTCGTGCCCTTGGTGCGCGCGGAGATGATGCGCTCCAGACCGGAGAACGCGCCACCGCAAATGAACAGGATGTTGGTCGTATCGACCTGCAGGAACTCCTGCTGCGGATGCTTGCGGCCACCCTGCGGCGGCACGCTTGCGATCGTGCCCTCCATGATCTTCAACAGCGCCTGCTGCACGCCTTCGCCGGAGACGTCGCGGGTGATCGACGGATTGTCGGACTTGCGCGAGATCTTGTCGACTTCGTCGATGTAAACAATGCCGCGCTGCGCCCGCTCGACGTTGTAGTCGGCCGCCTGCAACAGCTTGAGAATGATGTTCTCGACGTCCTCGCCGACGTAGCCGGCTTCGGTCAGCGTCGTCGCATCCGCCATCGTAAACGGCACGTCGAGAATGCGCGCCAGCGTCTGCGCCAACAGCGTCTTGCCGCACCCGGTCGGGCCAATCAGCAGGATGTTCGACTTCGCCAGTTCGACGTCGTTGTTCTTCGTGCCATGATTGATCCGCTTGTAGTGATTGTGAACGGCGACCGACAGCACCTTCTTGGCCCGGTCCTGGCCGATGACGTAGTCGTGCAGGACGCCGCAAATCTCGTTCGGAGTCGGCACACCATCGCCGGACTTGACCAAGCCGTTCTTGTGCTCCTCGCGGATGATGTCCATGCAGAGCTCGACGCATTCGTCGCAAATGAACACCGTCGGCCCAGCGATCAGCTTGCGGACCTCATGCTGGCTCTTCCCGCAGAAAGAGCAGTAAAGCGTGTTCTTGGACTCGCCACCCGCTGACTTGCTCATGCGTTTGCCCGTTCATCCGCTGGATCTGCAGAGTGTATGTTAGCCAAGCCGGTAACCTCCGCACAATCCCCAAATAGCGCTCAATCGCGCTTTGAGCGTGCCAGCCCGTTCAAACGCCCCGTATTGCTTGGCCTGTCTCGCCGCCGCAACCGCACCCGCCACACCGCGGCGGCGGCTCGGCGCATCAGGTGCGCAGCGGTTTCCCGGTTCCTGCGCGCTCATCCGCCTCCTCGGTTTTCGGCCGACTGTTCACAACCTCATCGACAATGCCAAACGCCTTCGCCTCGTCGGGGCTCATGAAGCGGTCGCGCTCGACGGCGTTCTCGATTACATCTAGCGCCTGTTTGGTATGTTTTACGTAAATCAGATTCAAGCGCGCCTTCAACGCCAGAATTTCGCGCGCCTGTATCTCGATATCGGTCGCTTGGCCCTGGGCGCCGCCCGATGGCTGGTGCACCATGATGCGCGAATTCGGCAACGCATACCGCTTGCCGTTGGCGCCGGCGGCCAGCAGCAGCGAGCCCATCGACGCGGCCTGGCCGATGCACACGGTCGAGACGTCGGGGCGGATGTATTGCATCGTGTCGTAGATGGCGAGGCCGGCAGTCACCAAGCCGCCGGGCGAGTTGATGTAGAAGGAAATATCCTTGGTCGGGTTCTCGGATTCCAAAAACAGAAGCTGCGCGCAGATCAGGCTCGCCACCGCGTCGTTGACCGGGCCGGTCAGAAAAACAATCCGCTCCTTCAGCAATCGCGAAAAAATATCATAAGCGCGCTCGCCGCGGTTGGTCGTCTCCACAACCATCGGCACCAGGGTGTTCATCCGCGTATCGAATTCGTTGATCATCGTTTCCTGCTTCCGCCTTCGTTCGGATTCCGCGACGTGATCCTCGTGCCGGTAAGCTGGCGCTCGCGCTTGGTTGCCTGCCCTCTGGCCACAGGTTACACCCCTTTCTCCTCAAGTGGGCTTGCAGCCGCGGCCGGGTCAAGGGCCGTCGCCGTATCAGTTTCGAGCGCGTCTTTCGGTTCCTCGAGGAGTTCGGCCGCCGTCACCGAGCGGTCGCTGATGGTTGCCAGCTCGACCATGAAATCGACGATTTTGTCCTCCAGCAACGGGGCGGCCAGGGCTTCGCGCGCGGCCTCGTTCTTGCGGAAGAAGTCGAGCACCATCCGCTCCTGACCGGGATACCGGCGGGCCTCGATGCTGATCGCCTTGCCGACCTCTTCCGGAGTCAGCCGCACGCTGTTCTGCCGCCCGACCTCGGCAAGGACGAGGCCCAAGCGCACCCGCCGCTGCGCCAACGCCCGATATTCGGCACGCTGCTCCTCGCTCAGTGCGGCTTCCCCCTCGAGCGCTGCCGCGGTCGCCGGATCAGCGGCGGCGTGCTCGTGGTCGCAGCCGGGCCCGTGCACATGCCCGGGTTCGTCATCGTGTGCATGCTCACCTGCATGGTCATGCTCATGCGCATGGTCGTGCGCGTGCTCCTCCGCATGGTCATGCTCATGGGCATGCGCTTCAGCCTTGTCAGGCGATTTCGGTGCCATCTGGCGAACAATCTGCGTGTACTCGCGCTCGACAAGCCCGGCCGGCACGTCGAAGGTGTAGATCCCGGCAAGGCAGTCGAGAAGGTCGCGCTTGAGACGCTGGCGCGCGTGCTGTTTAAGCTCCCGCGCCTGCCGATCGCGGATCGTGGCCTTCAGTTCTTCAAGCGTGGTCACACCGAGGCGCTGCGCCAAGCCGTCGTCGGCTCGAGGCGGCTCGAACGCCTTCACCTCCTTGAGCGTGACCTGATAGGTCTGCCGGCTGCCGGCGAACACGGGGTCGGCATGATCCGCCGGCACCTCCATCGCGATCTCGCGCTGCTCGCCCGGGGCAAGGCCGATGATCCCCTCGTTCAAGGCCGTGGGCGCTCCGTCCTCGGCCCCGATTTCGAAGGTGAATGCCTTGCCGTCGCCCGGCACCGGCAGCGGCGTTCCTTCCGCTGCCACGAACTCCACCGTCGCCAGATCGCCTTTTTCGGCCGGTCGCGCCTCGGTCACCGGCTTGATCTGGCGAAAGAGCTTGGCGATGCGCTCGATCGACCGCTCGACCTCGGCTTCATCAAGATCGGCAACCAGGCGCTCGAGCTTGATGTCGGCGTAGTTCGGGGCGGCAATCTCGGGCATGACCTCGACCGCCACCGTGTACTCGAGGTCACCGTCGCTGCCGCTGTTGAGGATTTCGACCTTCGGCTGGAGCGCTGGGCGCAGCCCGCGCTCCTGCATCAGTGCTGCCGAGCTGTCGTTGATCGTCTCCTCGACGATCTCGGTTTTCAGAGCCAGGCCGTACTTCTTGCGCAGCATCGCGACCGGAACCTTGCCGGGGCGGAAGCCCTTGATCGCGGCGCTGCGGGCCAGTTCGTTCAGTCGCTTGGCGAGTTTCGCTTCCAGATCGGCAGCCGGAACCGCTACCTTGAATTCGTGGAGCAAGCCTTCTGTTCGCGTTTCGGAAACCTGCATCGGTAAGCGGGACCCTGCCAATGGTTGTTACAGAACTCGGTGCTGGATCGCTCGGCGCTACGGCGGGCCGGCGCCAGCGGTGTGGTGCGGGCGGAGGGAGTCGAACCCCCACGACTTTCGTCACAGGTACCTAAAACCTGCGTGTCTACCAGTTCCACCACGCCCGCGCCGCCGGGGGCGAGCCCGCAGCCGCGCGCAGTCGCACGTTGACGAAGGGTCGAAAATCTAAAGATTTACCCCCAGGTGTCAATCGCCGAACGTGCGCTTGGTCCAGCAAGGTCGCGTAAGCCCGCAAGCGTCTGCGGCAGCGCATCGGTCAGGTCCTCGGCGATCAGGCCTGGACCGACCAGCCGCGCCGCCCGCCCGTGCAGCCAGACGGCTGCGGCCGCGGCCGCAAACGCGGGCACGCCTTGGGCCAAGAGCGCCAGCACCATCCCCGCCAACACGTCGCCGCTGCCGGCCGTCGCAAGCTCGGCCGGTGCATCGCCGTTGATGGCTGCGCGGCCGTCCGGCGCGGCGATCACCGTATCCGCTCCCTTCAGCACAATGACCGCGCCGCTCCGTGCCGCCGCCATCCGCGCGCGCGCGAGCTTATCGCCCGGATCGGGGAACAGCCGCGCAAACTCGCCCTCGTGCGGCGTCAGCACGCAAGGCGCCTCGATCGCCGCGAACAGGCTCTCGGGATCGTCTCGGAAAACGGTGAGCGCGTCGGCATCGAGCACGCTGGGCTTGGCGAGGCCGAGCAGCATGAGCACGCGCTGCCGCGTCTGCGCACTCACGCCGGCGCCGGGGCCAATGAGGAGCACGTTGCGCCGCCGATCGCTGCACAGCGCCTGCAGCGCCGCGTCATCAGCGATGCGGGCGACGATGGTGCCCGGCCGGCCGGAGGCATAGATGGCATGCACGGAAGGGGCGGCCGCGATCGTCACCAGGCCGGCGCCAGTCCGGCGCGCCGCTTCGGCTGCGAGCCGCGCCGCTCCCGTCATCTCATCGCCGCCCACCACCACCGCATGGCCGCGATGGTACTTGTTGCCGGCAAGCTCCAGCCGCGGCAAATGCTGCTGCCACAGCGCCGGCGCATTGGCGAAGGTGGTGGGCTGGATCTCGCCCAGCGTCGCCGCCGGAATGCCGATGTCGGCCACGATCAGCTCACCGCATAGGGCACGGCCAGGCAGCAGCAGATGGCCCGGTTTGGCGCGAAAAAAGGTCACGGTGAGCCGGCAGGCCGGCGCCACCCCCATCACCTGGCCCGAATCGCCGTGCACGCCGCTCGGCACGTCGACGCCGACACAGTCCAGATCGCGGGCATTGATCTCCTCGATCAGCGTGCGGGCGATGCCGTCCAGCGGCCGGGCGAGGCCGGCGCCGAACAGTGCATCGACCACCAGCGGATTCCCCGCCAGAAGGCCGGCTTCGAGCGGCCGGATCGGCCTCCGCCAGCGGGCGCAGTTGGCGGCGGCATCGCCTGTGAGAGCTTGAGGCGCTCCGAGCAAGCCCAAGCGCACCGGCCAGCCCTCGGCCGCGAGCAGGCGGGCGACGACGAAGCCATCGCCGCCGTTGTTGCCTGGCCCGCACAGGACTGCCACCGGCCGCGGGCGGAAGTGTCTGCGGATTGCGCGCGCGATCGCCGTCCCGGCCGCCTCCATCAGGGTAAGACCGGGCACGCCGCCCTGCATCGCCAAAGTGTCGGCGCGATACATCTCCTGAACGCTCAACAGGGCACAGTCCGCCGCCGGCACGCTTCTCTCCCCTTGCGCCCCGCCGCTGCCGGCCGCACGGCCCGGTTTGCGGTCGCTGCGGCATGATATCGTCCCGCGCAAAGTGGCGGAAGGCCGGGCCCGGTCTTATAACCGGTCTTATAACACTGAATGCGGGAATGAAGAGGGGCGCGCGTTGAAGGTTGTCGTACTGGGCGCGGGCGTCGTCGGCGTGGCGACGGCATGGTTTCTGGCGCGGGGCGGTGCCACGGTCATCGTGATCGATCGCCAGCCTGGCGCCGGGCTTGAGACCAGCTTTGCCAACGGCGGCCAGATCTCCGCCAACCACACGACGCCCTGGGCGACGCCGGCAACGCCGTGGAAGGCACTCAAGTGGCTGGGCCGGGCCGATGCACCGCTCCTGTTCCACCTCCGCCGCGATCCGGCGCTGGCATCGTGGCTCTTACGCTTTCTCGCCAATTGCACGGCCACCCGCATGCGCCGGAACACCGAGCGGGCGCTGCGCCTGGCAGTGTACAGCCGGCAGCAGTTGGCGGCGGTGCGCGAAGCAACCGGTATCGAGTACGATCAGCTGACCCGCGGCATTCTCCACATCTTTCGCAACGCCAAGGATTATGCGGCTGCGCTGCCGCTGGTCGAACTGATGAACGGCCTCGGCTGCCGGCGCGAGGTGATCGATGCGGATGCCTGCGTCGCGCTCGAGCCGGCGCTGGCGGATGCGCGGCAGCACCTCGTCGGCGGCATCTTCAGTCCCGATGACGAGAGCGGCGATGCGTACACGTTCACGGTCGGCCTCGCCGGCGCATGCGCGGCGGAAGGCGTGACGTTTCAGTACGGGACGCCGATCCGCCGGCTGATCCGGGCCGGTCAGGCCGTGACCACGGTCGAGACCGACGCCGGCACGATCGCGGCCGATGTCTTCGTCGTCGCGTGCGGCAGCTACTCGCCGTTGCTGCTGCGGCCGCTCGGCATCAGACTGCTGGTCTATCCGGCGAAGGGGTATTCGGTGACGATCCCGGTCGCGGCCGGCGGCAGCGCCCCGGTCGTGAGCCTGATCGACGATGAGTTCAAGATGGTCTACAGCCGGCTGGGCGAGCGGCTGCGGATTGCCGGGACGGCCGAGTTCGCCGGCTACGACACCACCGTCTGGCCCAAGCGCGCGGCGTTCCTGCGCGACAAGGCGATGGAACTGTTCCCCCGCTGTGGCGACCCGGCTGCGGCCGAATTCTGGGCCGGCTTGAGGCCCTCGACACCGGACGGCGTGCCGGTGATCGGTGCCACGCCTTTGTCGGGGCTTTTCCTCAACACCGGCCACGGAACGCTCGGGTGGACGATGGCCTGCGGTGCGGGGCGCGTCGTCGCCGACGTGATCCTGGGCCGCCCGCCCGAGATCGCGCTCGACGGCCTCGGCAGCGAGCGGTTTCGCTGATTCGTTGAGAAGGGCTTGACGAGGCGGACAAGCCGGCTAGAATTGAACATAACATGAACAACTGGCCTTCTGACGATGGTCCCTGCCCTGTCGTCCCGTCACCCCGCCGCGCTGACGATCGCCGCTCTGCAAGCCCACCTGCGGGCCGGGGAGGAACGCAGCAAGGGCAAAACCGCCCGGCCGCCGGTGCCGCTCGGCATCGCCGCGATTGACCGCACCCTGCCCTGGGGCGGCCTGCCGCGCGGTTGCCTGCACGAGATCCTGGCGGCCGATGCGAGCGCTGCAGCCGCCGCCTTCGCCGCCGTCCTCCTGGCCCGCTTCGCCGATCAGGGCAGGCACGTGCTGTGGTGCCGGCGCCGCCGCGGCCTCTATGCGCCAGGGCTTACGGGGATGGGCCTCGATCCCGCCCGGCTGCTGATGGTGCATGTCGCGAGCGAGGCAGATGTGCTGTGGGTGATGGAGGAAGCGCTGCGC
>JBATPX010000116.1:0-3589 GCA_049291695.1 Defluviicoccus sp. | reverse complement strand
GCACCAAGAGGGCCACCGTGATGACGATGTTGAGCCGCATGGGCGGCGCCAGCATCGACGACCTGATTGCCGCCACGGGATGGAAACGGCATTATGCCGACGTCCGGATTATGCCGAGGTAGGTCTGTAAGCTTCTGAATATCTCTAAGTCTGTTGCGCCGCGGTCGGCATAATCCTCGGGGCTGAGGGCTGGTAACGTCTCCTCTTTCACGTCGAAATGAGGAGACTTCATGTTGATCGACCCCAGCAAGACACCAGGTGGCGGACCGCTCGCGGCCCTTTCGAAGGGCTTTGCGGAGGATTTGCGGCGGCAAGGATACGCGCCCAGAACGATTTCGGAACACCGGAGGCTGCTCAGGGATCTGAGCGACTGGCTGCAGGTGCGGCAGCTGACCGCAGGCGATCTGTCCCTGAGGCAGGTCGATCTTTTTCTGTCGGATTGCCGGTCCGCCGGTGCCGCCAGACAAAAAATGCCCAAGGCACTGGGCCCCATCCTCGGCTATCTCCGCAAGCTGGAGATGGCGCCTGCGGCCGAAACACCCTGGGAGGGCGGCCCCGCCGGGGAGATTCTGAACCGGTACCGGCAGTTCCTGACCACGGAACGCGGTCTGGTTCCGGTGACGGCCCTTCAGTACATTGATCGCCTGCGCCCGTTTCTGGACCGAAGGATGTCGGCCGATGGTCTCGAACTCGGGAGCCTGACCCCGGCCGATGTCACCTCTTTCGTGGTGGCGTGGTGCCCGCATCTGAACGGCGGCGTGGCAAAGCTGACGATCACGGCGCTGCGCTCGTTCCTCGGCTTTCTGCATCTGGACGGCGTCACGGAACGGTCGCTTGTTTGCGCCGTGCCGTCGGTTGCCCACCGCCGGCTGGCCGGGCTGCCCAAGGGGCTCGAGCCCGATGAGGTGCGGCGCCTGCTTGCCGCATGCGATGCCCGCACACCCGTCGGCTGCCGCGATCTGGCGATTCTGACCCTGCTGGTCCGCCTCGGCCTGCGGAGCGGCGAGGTTGCAACGCTCACGTTGGACGATATCGATTGGCGCACGGGCACAATCGTCGTGCGCGGCAAGGGCAATTGTCGTGAACGGGTGCCGCTGCCGCCCGATGTCGGTCGCAGGCTGGTCGAATACCTGCAGCACGCCCGTCCCGCGAACGCCCGGGGCCGGACCGTGTTCGTTCGGTGCATCGCTCCACATCACCATCTCGGTTCGAGCCGTGTGAGCACGATCGTTGCGGACGCCGCCCGGAGGGCCGATCTCGGGCGTATCCATGCACATCGCCTGCGCCATACCGCGGCAACGGAGCTTTTGCGCGCCGGCGCATCCTTGCCCGAGATCGGCCAGCTCTTGCGTCATCGTCATGTCGAGACCACGGCGATCTACGCCAAGGTCGACCGGGACAGACTGCGCCTGATCGCGCGCGCCTGGCCGGAGGGCGACCGATGAGCCCTCTGTCCCAGGCCCTGGCCGATTATCTGACCATGCGGCGCGCCCTCGGCTACAGGATGGACAAGGCCGAGCGGCTTCTCGGTCAGTTCGTAGCCTTCGCCGAGGATCGCGGCGAGACGCATATCAAGACCGAGACGGCGCTGGTCTGGGCGACCCGGCCC
This sequence comes from Defluviicoccus sp., assembly GCA_049291695.1. GTDB lineage: Bacteria > Pseudomonadota > Alphaproteobacteria > Rhodospirillales > Defluviicoccaceae > Defluviicoccus. The sequence continues at coordinate 1,980 of JBATPX010000116.1, read as the reverse complement.
GCAGGCGCCGCCGCGATCTGGACCTCCAGACGTCTGGCCGAGGTTCGCCTCTTCGCCCGGCACCTTCGTACACTCGACCCGATGACCGAGGTGCCGCCCGACGATCTTCTGCCAGCGCGAGGGCGCCGCGCAACGCCGTATCTCTACACGCCCCAGGAAATCTCGAACCTGATGCGGGCTACGGCGGTCCTGCGCGGATCGCATGTGCAGGCGACCTGCCGGACGCTGATCGGCATCCTGGCAGCAACCGGCATGCGGATCGGAGAGGCAATCGGCCTCGACTGCGACGATTTCGACGCGGCGGGTGGCATCCTCACGGTCCGCAAAGGCAAGTTCGGCAAGTCCCGCGAATTGCCGTTGCACCGGACGACCGTCGCTGCCCTGGACGACTACCTGCGCCGCGAGGATCGCCCCCGCCAGGCGGGCACGCCGGCCCTCCTGATCAGTTCGGTTCGCAAACGACTGCGCTACGGGACCGTGCAGTCGACGTTCCAAAAACTGCTGCATCACTGTGGCATTGTCCCGCACTCGGCGACATGCCGGCCCCGGATCCACGATCTTCGGCACAGCTTCGCCGTCAATACCATCATCGATGGCTACAGGGCCGGTGAATTTGGGGCCGCCGACCCCGGTTCCCGCCTTGCGATCCTGGCCACCTATCTCGGTCATGCTGATCCGGGCGACACCTACTGGTACCTGTCGGCCGCGCCGGAATTGCTGGGGCTGGCGGGCGAACGGCTCGAGCGCCACCTCGGAGGTGACGCATGAGTGCGCTCGCCACGACCCTGCAGGCGTTCCTCACCGATCGCCTCATCCGCCAGCGGCAGGTCAGCCCGAACACGGTCGGCGCCTATCGCGATACACTGCGGCTGCTTCTGGTCTTCGCATCAGGCCGGAAAGGCAAGGAGCCAAGCAAGCTGGAGATCGACGATCTCGATGCGCCGCTGATCGGCGCCTTCCTCGATCATCTGGAGAGCCACAGGAAGAACAGCGTACGCACCCGCAACGCGCGGCTGGCCGCGATCCGGTCCCTGTTCCGCTATGCCGCCCTTCGGCATCCCGAACATGCCGCCACCATCGAACGCGTTCTCGCCATTCCGCCGAAGCGCTTCGAACGGCGGCTGGTGACCTACCTGACCGAGGTGGAGATCGACGCCCTGCTGGCCGCGCCAGACCGGACCACCTGGACCGGGCGGCGCGACACGGCGCTGTTCAGCCTCGCCGTCCAGACGGGCCTTCGGACCTCCGAACTGATCGGGTTGAGCTGCACCGACGTTCATCTCGGATCCGGTGCGCATGTCAGTTGCAACGGCAAAGGGCGAAAGCAGCGGATCACGCCGCTCACCTCGGGCACCAGGAACGTCCTGCGGACTTGGCTGGCCGAGCGCACAGGTCAGCCTGCGGACCCGCTGTTCCCCACACGGACCGGACGATCCCTCAGCCGCGACGCGCTCGAACGCCGGCTTGCCGGATATGCCGTGGACGCGACCGCCCAATGTCCGTCCCTGGCGCGCAAGCGGGTGACCATGCATGTTCTGCGGCATTCCGCGGCCATGCGCTTGCTGCGCGCCGGTATCGACACATCCGTGATCGCGCTCTGGCTCGGTCACGAACAGATCGAGACGACCCAGATCTACCTGCAGGCCGATCTGCGGATCAAGGAACGCGCCCTGGAAAGGACAGCCCCGATCACGACCAAACCCGGCCGCTTCCGGCCGACCGACAAGCTCCTCGCCTTCCTCGAGGCCCTCTGATTATGCCGACCCCATCGCAGCAGTCCCCACCGGAAACAATGGCTTACCAGCCTACCTCGGCATAATCCGGGTGTCGGCATAATGGCGTTTATGCCGACTTCGGCATAAACGGCACTCGCTGAGGGCAGCCATCTCCACCCAGCTGCGCAAACGCGGCCTCGAGGTGGTCAGCCGGCGCGAGAACGGCACCACGGTTTATGCGATCATCAACCGCGCGGTCGACACC
>JBATPX010000115.1:0-10529 GCA_049291695.1 Defluviicoccus sp. | reverse complement strand
CGCGCCGCCCGATGGCATGGCGCCGGGAACGCCGTTTGGCACCCGGATCCGGGCGCTGCTGCTCTACTGGCACCACAGCCACCACGTCGGCTTCGCGCGCCTCGCGCAGATGATGGCCGAGCTGTTCGGGCTGAAAATCTCCGAAGGCGCGATCGCCAACGCCTTCCGCGACGCTGAGACGCCGATGATGGCCGAATGCGCGGCGATTAAGGAGAAGCTCACGGCGGCGCGTGTCATTGCGTCCGACGAGACCACCACCCGCATCAACGGCGTCGCCCATTGGCACTGGGTGTTCGTCTCGACCGAAGCGGTGCTGCACCGGATCGCGCCCTCGCGCGCGAAAGCCGTCGCCCAGGACGTGCTGGGCGATCATCGGCCCGGTGTATGGGTCTCCGACCGCTACGCCGGCCAGCAGGACCTGGCCGAGACGCATCAGGTCTGCCTCGCCCATGTGCTGCGCGACGTCCAATACGCCATCGATTGCGGCGATACGGTGTTCGCGCCCCGCCTGCGCGAACTGTTGCGCTGGGCCATCCGGATCGGCCGCCGACGAGAGACGCTCAAGGACACCACGCTGCAGCACTACCACGCCTGCGCTGAGCGGCGTCTGGACGCGCTCGTCACCCTCCCGGCGGCGCACCCAGCCGGCCGCGACCTGCAGACCGCGGTCAAGGCGTGGCGGGGCAAGTTCTTCGTCTTCCTCCAAGACCGCGAGGTGCCGCCCACCAACAACGTCTCCGAGCGCGAAATCCGCTCCTCCGTGGTCTTTCGCAAAGTCACCGGCGGCTTTCGCTCCGACTGGGGTGCCTGCATCCATGCCGGCTACCGCTCCATCACCGGTACCGCCCGGCTACACGGCAAAACCGCGCTGGAAGCCATCGGCAACCTCCTCACCGGCCCCCCACAACCCACCCCGGCCACCTGAAAAAGCCAGCCGCCTGAGTAGTTACGTTGGGTGCGGCGATCAAGTGTTACAGCGACGCGATTAGTCTAGTCCGGAGGTACAAGGATCGCCTGCTGGCGGACGCCGACCTCGCTGGGATCGTCGACGAGGAACTGATCCAGCCGCTGGAGCAGTTTCCTGAATAGTTTTTCAACAAGAAAGAGGAATTTGCCCCGTTTAAGGGAAATTCCCTCGCGGAAAGCGCGGTAAGAACGCTCGCCTCGGAGATCCGCACCCATCTTGAAGTTAACATTATCCAGAAAGAGGCGCTGCTCTTCATTCCAAACTCGAAGGTGATGGAGGACATGAAGGCAGAAATGGAGGCATTGAACGAACGGATCGATGAGTTGCGCGAATCGATCTCGGACACGATCGGGGATATGAAGGAGATCATCGAGTATCTGAGCGAGCACCGGGAGGAACTCAAGGCGAACGAGATACGCGATGCGGTCAAGAGCTACCTCATCCGGGCGCTTCGCAAGATCGCGACCACGGGGTTGGAGGAAGGGACGCCGGAAAAGGCGACGGAGAATACTAAAAAGATGCTCCTTCACGACGCGAACGAACTGGGCGACGTGATCGAGAGGAAGGTTTGGGAGCAGTTGGGGACATTTGACAGCGACTTGCGCCCAGCTCCAATGCCCTCGCACGGATCCCTGAAGCGGCCAGCGCACGTCTGCGGAGCGAAGTGCACGACCCAGGACGGTACGTGCCACAGGCTGACGACCGACGAGTACTGCTACCAGCACGCTGACGCGGCCAGCAAGGAAGGCATGAGGCGGCTGGCCGGCAAGTGGCAGATGTCAGGCCGGCAGGCAGATCTTGAGCGGTCGCACTGGGAGGCAGCGTTGACGCTTGAAGCAACCGGCCGATGTTCCTGGAAAGAAACGAGAGGCGCGAACGTGGGGGCGCGTCGGAGCGGAAAATGGACCTGGGGCAAGGACGTGTTTCAGATGTTCTACCGCGCGCCGAAGGCTGGGCGCGTTGAGTGGAAAGCGGTCAACGTCAAACCAACGACCCGGTCCATGGGCGGCAGCTACAGCACGCCTCAGGTTGATCTCAAAGGCCCAGGGTGGGGCGGTACCTGGAGCGCCAACAGGGCGACAAGCTGAGGCCTTGGCCCCGGGTTTGCCGGAGGCTTGTTTACATGAATCGTGCAGCTATTGCGGGTTGCGCCAGGGCAGCGCAGTGGTTAGCCTCGGGAGTCTCGGAAACACGATACACATGTTAACGCGCTCCGCTCGCCCTCTCGCTGTTTGCGCCCCGGCTGACGACAACGCACCCCACGAGCGTTGCAGTGCCGCATTTGACCGACCCGCCATCGATCTGCCATCTTTTGATCGTGCCCCTTGAGGGGGATATCCATGGAACTCGGTAGACTTCCGCCATTGGGTCACCTCCGGCCCATCTCGATCGCCAAAGCGGACGGCCGATCACGCGACGATGAGCAGACGTCGCAACGCTCCCTATCGTTTATGATACCGTGACCTGGAACGAGAGGAGCTTGCACATGATCTCACGAACCGCCTTCATCGGCCTCGGCGTCATGGGTTCTCCGATGGCCGGTCACCTGCGCCGTGCGGGTTACGCCGTCACGGTCTACAATCGCACCGTGCGCAAGGCCGAGCGCTGGGTCGCCGAGCACGGCGGCGCGCTGGCGCAGACGCCGGCGGTGGCGGCGCACGGGGCGGACATCGTCTTCACCTGCGTCGGCAACGATGACGATCTGCGCGAAGTGGTCCTCGGGCCGACCGGGGCTCTCGCCGGGATGGATGCCGGCGCGATCCTGGTCGATCACACGACGGCTTCCGCCGCGGTCGCGCGCGAGCTGGCAGCGGTTGCGGCGGCGCGGCAGGTCGCCTTTCTCGACGCGCCTGTCTCCGGCGGCCAGGCCGGTGCCGAGAGCGGGCAGCTCTCGATCATGGCTGGTGGCGCGGAGGAGGTGTTCGCCCGCGCGGCGCCGGTGATGGCGGCGTACTCCAAGGCGATGACGCTGGTCGGGCCGGTGGGCAGCGGGCAGCTGACGAAGATGGTCAACCAGATCACGCTCGCCGGCCTGACCCAGGCGCTGGCGGAAGCCTTGAGCTTCGCCCAGCACGCCGATCTCGATCCGGAGAAGGTGCTGGCGGCGATCGGCAAAGGGGCGGCGCAATCGTGGATGATGGATCACCGGGCCACGACGATGATTGATGACAGGTTCGATTTTGGTTTCGCCGTTAATTGGATGCGGAAGGACCTTAGGATCGCGCTTGAGGAAGCGCGGCGCAACGGCGCGAGCCTGCCGGTGGCGGCGCTGGTGGATCAGTTCTATGCCGAGATCCAGCGCCGCGACGGCGGTCGCTGGGACATCACGAGCCTGATCCGGTTGTTGCGCTGACGATCGCCAGGGAGGCGTTTGCACACCGGGCGTCCAGTGACCGCGCTTCAATGCCTATGAAGCAGCCGGCCGTATACATTCTCGCCAACAGACGAAACGGAACGCTCTATACAGGCGTAACCGCGAACCTCCTGCAGCGGGTGAGCCAGCACAGAGACGGCACGCTGCCCGGTTTTTCCACGCGGTACGGTTGCAAGCGGCTCGTCCATTACGAGTTTTTTGACGATATGGTCACGGCGATCGAACGCGAGAAGCAGATCAAGGCCGGCTCCCGAAGGAAGAAATTACTGCTTATCGAAACCACGAATCCGCAATGGAACGACCTGTATGAACAACTAATATAACAGTCTTGCGTCAAGGCACACGAAGGCCATGATTCCCCGACACGCGCTCGAAAGTCTGGATTGCTTCGCTCACGCTCGCAATGACGGGGGTATTCGTCCTTAGTGATGGAATGGGCGAAAAACTTAACGAAGTGGGAAGCAAACCAGCCTTGACCGGCAAGTGATCAGTCAGAACCTCGAAACTGTTGTCATTGCGAGCGCAAGCGAAGCAAACCAGGGGGGCAGGCCCGAGGCATTGGCGGCAGCCTGTCTGGTGCGGGCGCGAGTTTGCGGAAGCGAGAAGCAAACCAGCGGCTTTAGTGCTTTGTAAACGTTGGATTGCTTCGTCCCATCCGTTCCCCGCAATGGCGGTGCTTGGGAGCGGTCGCAGCTGGCCAGTTGAACGGCAGCGAGCGTAGGTATATACTCCTATCTCAGAGGTGGCGGTACTTCAGCCGGCGATGCCGACACTTGACGACACTTGACGACACTTGACGACCCTTGACGACAAAGGACGACGATTGCGACGTGGCTCTTGCAGAAATATAGTGTTTGCAATAAGTTACGTTCAAACACCGGCTTCCGGCAGGGCTGAGGAGGGACGAAAATGGAGACAATCGCGATTCCCGGCACCGATTTGCGGCCGACGCGGATCGGCCTCGGGACCTGGGCGATCGGCGGCTGGCTGTGGGGCGGGACCAGCGAGGCGGATTCGATCCGCACCATCGAGGCTGCCGTCGAGCACGGCATCACGCTGATCGACACCGCTCCCATCTACGGCTTCGGCCACGCCGAGGAGATCATCGGCAAGGCGCTGCGGAAAGGTGATCTGCGCGCGAAGGTGGTGCTGGCCACCAAATGCGGGCTCGCCTGGTTCGAGGGCGGCAAGCGGCCGCACCGCAACGCCAGCCGCGAGCGGATCCGGCAGGAGGTCGAGGACTCGCTTGCGCGCCTGAAGACCGACGTCATCGACATCTATCAGGTCCACTGGCCGGATTTCGAGACCCCGATCGAGGAAACGGCGCTGACGTTGAAGGAGCTGCGCGATCAGGGCAAGATCCGCGCCATCGGCGTCTCGAACTTCGCGCCGCAGCAGATGGAGGCCTTTCGCGCGGTCGCGCCGCTGGCGACATCCCAGCCGCCCTACAACCTGTTCGAGCGGCGGATCGAGGTCGAAGTGCTGCCCTACTGCCGCGAGCACGGCATCGTCACGCTCACCTACGGCGCGCTCTGCCGCGGGCTGCTGTCTGGGCGGATGACGCCTGGGACGACCTTCGAGGGCGACGACATCCGCACCTGGGACCCGAAGTTTTGTACGCCGCGCTTCAACGACTACCTCACCGCCGTCGCGCGCCTGGACCGCCTCGCGCAGGATCGCTGGGGCAAGCGCGTCATTCACCTGGCGCTGCGCTGGCTGTTGGATCAGCCCGGCGTCGGCATCGCGCTGTGGGGTGCGCGCCGGCCGGACCAGTTGGCGCCGCTTGCCGGCATTGCAGGGTGGTCGCTCAACGACAATGATCGTGCCGCTATCGAGCGCATCATCAGCGAGGCGGTGACCGATCCGATCGGCCCGGAGTTCATGGGCCCGCCCGTCCGCCGGCCCGGCCCGCCGGAATGAAGGCGCCGTCTTAAAGCCGGCTGCCTAAAGCCGTGCGCCGATCTCCTCGGCCAGCGCGCTGATTTCCAGAGCGGCTGCGCTTTTCGGCGCCTGCTCGATCGTCGAGCGGCCCTCCAGCATGCTGGCGGCAAAGGCGATCCGGTTGCCGATGGTCGCCGTCGCCACGGCCAAGCCGTCAGCCTCCAGCTTGGCGCGCATTTGCTCGATCAGGCGACCGCGCGGCGGCATCCGGTTGAGCACGAGCAGGACCGGTACCCGTTCGTTGCGGGCGAGCGCCAGCGTCGGCGCCGTTGCCCAGATATCCATCGGGCTCGGCTGGATCGGCACCACGACCAGGTCGGCAGCGCGAATTGCCGCCTTGGCCGCGGTTTCGGCGTGCGGCGGGCTGTCGATGATGACGAGGTCGTGCCGGCTCTTCATGCGGTCGACGTCGGCGGCCATCTTCCAGCCTGCCACGGCTGCAAACGATAACGGCGAGGCGGCCGCAGCAGGCAGGCCGGCCCGGATCCGGTACCAGTCACTGAGGCTCGCCTGGGGGTCGATATCGATCAGCCCGACCCGTTTGCCGCTGTTGGCGAAGGCAACGCCCAAGTGGGCGGCCAGCGTTGTCTTGCCGGCGCCGCCTTTCTGCTGGGCAATGGTGAGAACCTTCGCGGCCGTGGCGGTCTCCTTCCCCTCGTCCCCTGGTGTGGGCGTCCTCGCCCAACCGTTCGTTGCTGCCGGTTTGCCCGTTCACTCTAGCGGTGTTGAAGAACGGTTGAAAGAGGCTGCTGCCGGAGCACGCGGTCAGTGGAAGTCGCGCGAGGAGACCTCGAAGCGCGCCTCGTCGCCGGCGCGGTTGGGGACGCGGTTGGGGGCGATGTGGCTGCGCAACCGCGCCAGCACGGGATCGAGTGCAACCAGCCGCCGGGCCAGCACGTGCACCACTGCGCCCTGCCGCTGCACCCTCCCCTCGACCCCGATCATCTGCGCCCCCAGCACGGTCGCGCGGGTACGGGCGAAGACGGCCGGCTTGATGATCAGGTTCGCCTGGCCGGTTTCGTCCTCCAGGGTGATGAAGATGATCCCTCTGGCGCTGCCCGGGCTCTGGCGGGTGATGACGAGGCCTGCCGTCTTCGCCCTGTCCTCATGCTTGAGCGCCCCGATCCGCGCCGTCGGCAGGTATCCTTGCCCCTGCAGCCGCGCCCGCAACAGCGCCACCGGGTGCGCCTTGAGCGACAGGCCGAACGCTTGGTAGTCCTCGCTGACTTCCTCGCCGAGGCCGGCCGGCGGCAGGGCGACGGCGGGCTCCAAACCCCTTCCGACGGCGGCAAACAGCGGCAGCGGCTCCTCCTCCAGCCCCAGCACCGCCCACAGCGCTTGGCGGCGATCGAGTTTGAGCGAGCCGAAGGCATCGGCCCGGGCGAGTGTCTCCAGCGTCGACCGGCTCAAGCCGGCATGCGCGGCAAGCTCGGCGATCGAGGCGAATGGCCGCCGGCGGGCGGCCGTGATCGCCGCTGCCTCGGCCGTCTGCAGGCCCTTGATCTGGCGGAATCCCAGACGCAGCGCCGGCCCCCCGGCCGCGGCCGGCTCGAGCGTGCAGTCCCAGTCGCTGGCGTTGACGTCGGCCGCCAGGACTTGGACGCCGTGCCGCCTCGCATCGCCGATGATCTGCGCCGGCGCGTAGAAGCCCATCGGCTGGCTGTTGAGGAGTGCGCAGGCGAACGCGGCCGGGTAGTGGCACTTGAGCCAGGCCGAGACGTAGACGATCAGCGCAAAGCTGGCGGCGTGCGACTCCGGAAAGCCGTAGTCGGCAAAGCCCTCGATCTGGCGAAAGCAGCGTTCGGCGAACGCGGGTTCATAGCCGCGCCCGGTCATGCCGGCGATGAACTTGTCGCGGAAGCGGTGGATCGTGCCGTGGTTACGGAAGCTCGCCATCGCCCGCCTCAAGCCGTCGGCCGCGGACGGCGTGAAGCCGGCGGCGACGATGGCGATCCGCATCGCCTGCTCCTGGAACAGCGGTACGCCCAGCGTTTTGCCGAGCACGGACTTAAGCTCCGCGGAGGGAAACGCGACCTTCTCCAGGCCGGCCCGGCGGCGCAGGTAAGGATGCACCATGTCGCCCTGGATCGGGCCGGGGCGGACGATCGCGACCTCGATCACCAGGTCATAGAATTCCTTCGGCTTGAGCCTCGGCAGCATGCTCATCTGCGCCCGGCTCTCGACCTGGAACACGCCCACCGAGTCCGCCCGGCACAGCATGGCGTAGACCGCCCGGTCCTCCGCCGGCACCGTCGCCAGCGTCAGCCGCCGGTCGTGGTGGCGCTCGATCAGCGCAAAGGCCTTGCGCACGCAGCTCAGCATGCCGAGACCCAGGATATCGATCTTGAGGATGCCGAGCGCGTCCAGGTCGTTCTTGTCCCACTCGATGACCGTACGCTCAGCCATCGCCGCGTTGCCGATCGGCAGCACCTCATTCAAGGGGCTGCGGGTGATCACCATGCCGCCGGTGTGCTGGGAGAGGTGGCGGGGAAAGCCCTTGAGCTCGCCGGCGAGCGCGATCACGCCCTGCACCCAGCGGTCGCCCGGGTTGAGGCCGGCCGCGCGCAGCTCGTCCGAGCCGACCTCCGCCCACGGCCGCCGCCAGAAGGCGCGCTGCAGGGCGGTAATCGCGTCATCCGAGAGACCGAACACCTTGCCGACCTCGCGCAGCGCGCTCTTGGTGCGGTAGCTGATCACCGTCGCCGTCATGCCGGCCCGTTCGCGGCCGTACTTCTGATAGACGTACTGGATCACCTCCTCGCGCCGCTCGTGCTCGAAGTCGACGTCGATGTCGGGCGGCTCGTTGCGTTCGGCGCTGACGAAGCGCTCGAACAACAGGTCGATGCGGGCGGGATCGACCGCGGTGATGCCGAGGCAGAAGCAGACGGCCGAGTTCGCCGCCGAGCCGCGCCCCTGGCACAAGATGCCGCGCTCCCGCGCGAAGCGGACGATGTCGTGAACGGTGAGGAAGTAGGGCGCGAATTTAAGCGTCGTGATCAGCTCGAGCTCGTGCGCGATCTGCGCCTGGACCTTCGCCGGCACGCCTTCAGGATAGCGCTCTTGCGCGCCGAGCCAGCTGAGCCGCGCGAGCTCGTCCTGCGGCGTGCGCCCGTCCGCGACCGGGTCGATCGGATACTCGTACTTGAGCTCATCGAGGCTGAAGGCACAGCGCCGCGCGATCTCGAGCGTGCGCGCGAGGGCGTCGGGAAAGCTGCGGAACAGGCGCGCCATTTCGGCCGGCGCCTTCAAGTGCCGTTCCCCATTGGCGAACAGGCGGTAGCCGGCGTCTCCCAGCGTTGCGTGTTCGCGGATGCAGGTGAGCACGTCCTGCAGCGGCCGCCGGCTCGCGTCGTGGGCGTGCACATCGTTGCTGGCAACGAGCGGCACGCCGCAACCGCGGGCCAGCGCCGCCAGGGTGGCGAGCCTCTGATCGTCATCGCCGCGATAGAGCTTGGCGACGGCGAGAGAGAGGCGATCGCCGAAGTCCTGCTTGAGGCGCCCGAGGAGGACGGCAAAGTCCTGGTCCGGCTCGTCCGGCGGCACGGCGATAAGGATCTGCCCTTCTCCGAAAGCGATCACGTCGGCAAGCGTCAGCCGGCATTCGGCTTTCGGCGCCCGCCTGCGGCCGACGGTGAGAAGGCGGCAGAGCCGGCCGTAGGCAGCGCGGTCGGTGGGAAAGCAGAGCAGGCTCGGCGCATCGTCCAGGTCGAGCCGCGCTCCGACGACGAGGCGGATCCCGCTCGCCTTGGCGGCGGTGTGAGCGCGGACGATGCCGGCCAGCGTGTTGCGGTCGGCAATCCCGATTGCGGCGTAGCCCAAGCCAGCGGCTGCCGCGACCATCTCCTCCGGGTGCGAGGCGCCGCGCAAGAAGCTGAAGTTGGTGGTGACCTGGAGTTCGGCGTAGCCGGTCATCCGCGCGCGGCCCCCGTCAGCCGAACAGTCCGTGCAGGTACCAGCGCGGCGGCGCATCGGCACGGTAGGGCCCTTCGCGATAGACCCAGAAACGGCAGCCGTCTGCGTCCTCGACCCGGTAGTAGTCGCGGCTGGCGGCGCTTAAGTCCGCACCGGCGCCGCTGCGCCACCACTCCGGCGCGATCCGCTCCGGCCCCTCGGCGGCGATGATGCGGTGCTGCAGCCGGCGCCAGCGGAACAGGGCGGGCGGCCCCTCGGGCACCGGTGCCACCACCTCGATCGGCTCCGGTGAGGAGAAAAGCGTGAGCGGCCGCGGCTGGCGGAGGCGCGGCATGGGGCCGGCGGGGGCAGCGCCGGTGGAAGTAACGCCGCTCAGGGCCTGGATCTCCGTAAAGGCCCGCTCCGGAATATGGCTCGCGTGCGGCGCCAGCCAGACGACGGCTTGCGCTCCCAGCCGGTTGCTCAAGCGATCGATCAGCGCGCCAAGACCGTCCGCTGCCGCGGTGTCCGCAGCGTCCGTTCCATCGAGGGCGATCGCGGCTTGGGCGGGCCGATGCGGCTCGGTCGCGAGGGCTCCGAGCGTCATCACCTCGATGCCGAAGCCGACGTCGAGGCCCTCCAGCTTGTCGCGCAAAAGCCGGCGCATGTGCGCCTCGGCAACGCTGGGGCGGCTGGTGCCGGCGCGGACGCAGGCGAGCGTGCCGTCGCTGCGATAGCACGAAAGCTCCAGCTGCCGCGCGCCGCGGTGCGCCGCCTGCAGCCGCCGGCTCAACTCGGCAACCAGCAGGGCGACGACGGCCGTGACATCGCTTAACCGGCCGAGCGGCTCGGCAAAGGCCAGCCGGGCAAGGAACTCCGGCTGCGGCCGGCGCGGCGACAGCGGCTCATCGACCCGGCCGAGGGCCTGATCGAGCGTAAGCAGCAGCGCCTCGCCGAGCCGCGCAGAGAGCGGTGCGCGTGGCAGCGCCATGAGATCGCCGATCCGGCTTAAGCCCAGCCGGTGCAAACGCTGGAGTGCCTCGGCGGGCAGCCGCAGTCCCTCGATGGGGAGCGGCCGCAAGCGCGCCGCGACATCGCCTTGCGACACGATGCTGACCGGCGTCCGCGCCAGCCGGGCTACGGCCCAGGCGGCGCCGGCGGTCTCCGCCACCGCGGCCGTGGCGGCAAAGCCAAGCGCGGCCATGCGCTTGAGCAGATCGTGCACAAGGGCGGCTTCACCGCCGCCCAAGTGCGCACAGCCGGAAATGTCGAGCCATAGCCCGCCGCCGCCGCCCAGACGGCCAGCCCCGGTGCTGGCCGGATCGACGGCGGCCCAGGGCGTGTAGCGGCCGCACC